>JAHDEQ010000173.1 GCA_020628755.1 Saprospiraceae bacterium | reverse complement strand
TTTTTTTAACTATATCAGACCTTTATGACCAACAAAGAAATCGCCAATACCTTTCGGGATTTGGCCGCCCTTATGGAACTACACAAGGAGAATCCGTACAAGATTCGTTCCTACCAAAATGCTTATATCAATCTCCGAAAATTAGAGGGTTCGCTCTTTGAAAAAAATCCAGACGAATGGGCGAGTATCAAAGGCGTAGGTAAGTCAATTGTCTCCAAACTGCACGAACTCAAAGATTCGGGGACAATTGCCAACCTCGAAAAGTATCGAGAATTAACGCCCCAAGGCATTCAAGAGTTGCTGTCTATAAAAGGCTTTGGCCCCAAGAAAATTCGAGTTATTTGGAAAGAACTAGGTGTCGAAACGGCTGGCGAATTACTGTATGCGTGTAATGAAAACCGACTTGTAGAACTCAAAGGTTTTGGTGCTAAAACTCAGGCCGACCTCATTCAGAAATTAGAGTATTTTCAGCAATCGCAAGGCAAATTTCATTATGCGAGTTTAGAAGGGCTTGCTCAAAATTTGTTGATGCAAATGACAGCACTTTTTCCTGAGGAGCAAGTCGCTTTGACAGGAGCGATGCGAAGGCTTATGCCTGAAATTGAGCAAATTGAAATTTTGACAACGGCTTCTGATATAAATTTGCTTTTTGAAAAGAAATTATTGGATTTACAAACACGTAAAGACACTGTATATAAATGTCTTTTGGGAGAGACCGTTCCCGTAAAGATTTATATTTGTGAAAAAAATGAATTTGGTTCAAAACAATTTCGCTATACGGCTAGTGAAACGTTTATGCAGTCTTTTCTCAAGACTGCATCGGCCACTGACTTTAAGCAGTTGGCTACCGAAGAAGCCGTTTTTCAAAAAGCCAACATTCCATACATCTTACCCGAATTACGAGAAAGTGAATATGCAATCCAATTAGCACAAGAAAATAAATTACCTAAATTAATTGAAGAAACCGACCTTCGAGGTGTTTTACACAATCATACTACTTATAGTGACGGTATTCATAGCCTAAAAGAAATGACCGATTATGCTCAAGGTTTGGGTTATGAATATATTGGAATTACCGACCATTCCAAATCTGCTTTTTATGCAAGTGGCCTCAAAGTTGAACGACTTTACGAGCAATTTGAAGAAATTGACCAACTCAATGCTCAATATTCTAACTTTAAAATATATAAGGGTATAGAGTCCGATATTCTCAATTCGGGCGAATTGGATTATGAAGAAGACGTTTTGAAGCAATTTGATTTCATCATTGCTTCGGTTCATTCCAACCTCAAAATGGATGAAGCGAAAGCAACGCAACGACTCATCACGGCAATAGAAAACCCTTACACTACAATATTGGGGCATCCAACAGGCCGACTTTTGCTTGCTCGAAAAGGTTATCCAATTGACCACAAAAAAGTTATTGATGCTTGTGCAGCGAATGGCGTTCACCTCGAACTCAATGCTAATCCACATCGCTTGGATTTGGATTGGACATGGATTCCGTATGCACTCGAAAAAGGCGTGATGATTTCTATCAACCCCGATGCACACAGCAAAGAAGGTATCCAACATACTCGTTACGGAGTCTTGGTCGCTCGTAAAGGATTGCTGACCCAAGAAATGTGTTTGAATGCACTTTCGAGGGCAGATTTTGAGCAAAAAATCATACAAAAAGCATAAACAAATAGCATTGACAAATCGTTAACAAAGCTTGGAAGCCTGTTAACAAGGTATTCAGTGAATTTGACATATATTTGTATCAACAATTAGGGAAATGGAAAGAAAGGAAAGCCTGCCTGACATTTTACGAATTGTTGTTTGACTTTAAGTCCAATTGGCAATAAGATTGCATAAGAGATAAAATGTTATCTCAACAATTTTAAAAAGGATTTAGTAAAACTCAATAAAATACGTATTTTTGCGTCTCTTTTGAGAAAATCTGAATCAAAGAAAAATTTTAATAATTTAAATCATTTAAAAAATCCAAATTAAGATGAAAAAATTAATCTTCTCTGGAATCACATTATTGGCTTTCGCCATGTTTTTCGTTGCTTGTGGTAGCGAGGCTGCCGAAGCTACTAAAGATGCTGCTTCTAAAGTAGCTTCTACTGCTGGCGATGCTGCTAAAGCTACAGCTAATGCTGCTAAAGATGCTGCAAATGCAACTAAAGCTGCTGTAACTCCTGCTGCTCCAGCTGGTCCTACAACAAGTGTTGAATTTAAAGAATCAACTTTTGACTTTGGTAAAGTTGACGAAGGGGAGAAAGTATCGCACACTTACGCTTTCTCAAATACAGGTAAAGAGCCTTTAATCATCTCTAACGCTAAAGGTAGCTGCGGATGTACTGTACCAAAATGGCCAAAAGAGCCAATTCCTCCAGGCGGAACTGGTGAAGTTACTGTTGAGTTCAACTCTAAGAACAAAAAAGGAAAGCGTAACCAAAAAGTTACTTTGACTGCTAACACTGAGCCAGCTCAAACTTTCATTTACTTGACAGGTGAGGTTATTCCAGACCCTAACGCACCTGCTCCTGCTGCTAAACCAGCTACTCCACAAATTCAAGTAAATCAGTAAGATATACTTGTTTTTTGAAAACAAAAAGCCTGTGTAATTGTAATAATTGCACAGGCTTTTTACATTTGTGCAAATGAACAATTATCTTTCTTTAGTCAAGTTTAGTCATACCATTTTTGCATTGCCATTTGCAATGCTAGGTTTTTTTTTGGCTACCACTGCAACAGGACAAACGATTTCGTGGAAAATATTTGGTCTAGTGATTTTGTGTATGGTCTTTGCTCGTTCGGCAGCAATGGCTTTTAATCGTTATTTGGACAGAGATATTGATGGTAAAAATCCTCGAACCCAAACTAGAGAAATTCCTGCGGGTGTCATTAGTCCGAATGCTGCTTTGGCTTTCATTATTTTCAATTGTGTAGCATTTATTGCAACAACCTATTTTATCAATTCTTTGTGTTTTTACCTTTCGCCTGTCGCTTTGTTGGTTATTTTAGGTTATAGTGCGACCAAAAGGTTTACTTATTTGTGTCATTTTGTATTGGGAATAGGTTTGGCTTTAGCTCCAATAGGTGCATACATCGCTGTAACTGGAAAATTTGATATAATTCCGATTTTATATTCTTTTGCTGTTTTATTTTGGGTGGCAGGCTTTGATATAATTTATGCTTTGCAAGACGAAGAGTTTGATTCAAATTTGGATTTAAAAAGCATTCCAGTAAAATTAGGAAAAAAAAATGCACTAAAACTTTCCAGTTTTTTGCACGTTTTGAGTGCAATGTTTATCATTGGAGGTTCTTATATGTTATCTCAGCATTTTCCAAGTGTTGAAAATTTGCATTGGTTAGCAGCACTTATTTTTGTCGGGCTGTTGTTTTACCAACATCGTTTGGTAAAACCACATGATTTGAGCCGAGTCAATCTAGCATTTTTTACTACCAATGGAATTGCAAGCGTCATTTTTGGGACTTTGGTTATTATTGATTTATTGTTTTAAAAAATCATTATAAAATAGTACTTTTGACATTCAAAAAAATAAAAATATAATGGCAAGAATTATCCAATTAAGAGAAGCTATTCGAGAAGCAATGACTGAAGAAATGCGTCGAGACGACCGTGTTTTTCTAATGGGAGAAGAAGTAGCTGAATACAACGGCGCATACAAAGTAAGTAAAGGTATGCTCGATGAGTTTGGAGCAAAACGAGTCATTGATACTCCAATTGCCGAATTGGGTTTTGCGGGTATTGGTGTTGGTGCAGCGATGAATGGCTTGCGACCTATTGTTGAATTTATGACTTGGAATTTTGCAGTTTTAGCTTTTGACCAAATCGTTAATAATGCTGCCAAAACCTTATCGCAATCAGCAGGACAATTTGGTTGCCCTATTGTTTTCCGAGGCCCATCAGGTTCGGCAGGTCAGTTGGCTCAACAACACTCACAAATGTTTGAATCTTGGTTGGCCAATTGCCCAGGACTCAAAGTCATTTCTTGTGTACATCCAGCCGACACCAAAGGCTTGATGAAATCTGCGATTCGTGACGAAGATCCTGTTTGTTTTATGGAGTCTGAAATCATGTATGCCGAAACGGGCGAAGTGCCAGAAGGCGAATATCTTGTACCAATTGGAGTGGCTGCTGTTCGCAGGACAGGAACTGATGTAACGATTGTTTCCTTTAATAAAATGATGAAAGTTGCCAATGCCGCTGCTGACGAATTAGCTAAAGAAGGTATTTCGGCAGAGGTCATAGATTTAAGAACGATTCGTCCATTAGACCATACTACAATTGTAGAATCTGTCAAGAAAACCAATCGCTTGGTTGTTGTAGATGAATCTTGGCCCTTCGCAGGCGTTTCTGCCGAAATCGCCTACGAGATTCAAAAATATGCTTTCGATTATTTGGATGCGCCTGTTATCAGAGTAAATGCAGCCGACACTTCATTGCCTTATGCACCGACTTTGGTAGAAGAATATTTACCAAATCCTACAAAAGTTATCAAAGCAGTCAAGGAAGTCATGTATGCTAAAGTGTAGTAGCTCAAACTTTAGTTTACTGCAAAAAAAAGAGTTGCCATTGGCAACTCTTTTTTTGTTGGTCGTTGAGTTTACATGAATAGCATTTCAAAAAAATAACATTTCCAAATAAACGTTTTTATTAGAAACCCATTTCAATGAGAATTACCTTATCCATTTTATTTTTATTCTTTGTGAATTTTGCCATAGCCCAAAAATACTCCAACGAGTTTCTCTCTATTGGAGTAGGCGCACGTGCGCAGGGATTAGCCAATGCGCAGGTGGCAAGTGCAAACGACATAACGGCCGGTTTTTGGAATCCAGCCGCTTTGATGAATATTGGTCTCGATAATGAAATCCAATTTGGAGCGATGCACGCCGAATGGTTTGCAGGAATTGGCAAGTATGATTACTTGTCAGCAGCTATGCCCATAGCAGATAATAATAGAGTAGTGGGCTTGTCTTTAATTCGTTTTGGCATTGATGATATTCCAAATACATTGAGCTTATACGAATCGGATGGCACGGTTAATTACGATAATATAGTCAATTTTTCGGCGGCTGATTATGCGCTGCTTTTGTCTTATGCGCAAGGAATTGGTCAATCCAAAAATCTCAAAATTGGTGGAAATGTAAAAATCATTCATCGCCAAATTGGTTCTTTTGCCAATGCTTGGGGCTTTGGACTAGATGTAGGTTTGCATTATACTAAAGGGAAGTGGCAATTTGGATTGCTCGGAAAAGATCTAACGAGTACCTTTAATGCTTGGCAATTTAATTTTACGGAAGCAGAACGAGCAGTTTTGGATTTGACCAATAATGAAATTCCAATCAATTCTGTTGAAATCACAAGACCTAGTTTTATACTTGGATTGAGCCGCTATGTTAAGTTAAGCGAAAATTTTGGGCTACGCCCAGAATTAGACTTTCGAGCGACAACCGACGGCCAACGCAACACACTCATCAGTGCCGACCCAATTAGCATTGACCCTTCTTTTGGAGCTGAATTTGACTACAAAAAGTTCTTATTTCTTCGATTAGGAACTAATAATTTCCAACAAGATCAAGACATTAATACCGACCCTTATTGGACAGTAGAACCGACTATTGGACTAGGGATTTTATTCAAAAAGATTCGTTTAGATTATGCTTTTACAGATATAGGAGAGCAACGGAATAATACCTATTCACACATCGTATCTCTAGTTTTTAACCTCAAACGCAAAGAAAAATCATAAAAAAAGGGCTGCTAAAGCAGCCCTTTTTTTATGATTTTTACTCTTCCTCACTTTCATCTTCTTCAACAGGCTCTTCGATTGGAGTCAACATAGGTAAATCAATCAAAGCTGCTTCTTCTTTGCTGATACTTCCAAAACGGAAAAATCCACCCGAGGACTCTGCCACGTGCTTGGCGAAAGTAGTCAATGAATCATACATGGCGTAGGCCAATTTATCATCCAACTTTGGAAGAATGGCATTTATTTTTGACAATTCAGCAGAGATGGTTTCGTTTCTTGATCCTACTTCCTTAGGTAGCACATCAATTAAATAATCCAATCGTTCTTCAAAATTTGAGCCTACACGCTCATAAAAAGGATTCAAAACTTCAGAACTCGAATAAGAACGAATTTTTGTCAATTTGGTCGCCCATTCCGTTTCTTTATTATCAATATTACCGTCAGCACCAGCGACAAGTATTGTAATATAAGATATAGAGTCTGTCAATAAGTCCATTTCTGACTCCGAAAGATGAGTAAAATATTCCATTAATTTGTTTGATTTTTTTCTTGTGAATTTAGAGGCGCAAATATAAGCTATTTTTATTTTCATTGCTAAAGAATGATTTGAATTTTCATTCATATTTTCATTTAATTTTAACATTAATCCTATCTTTGTTAACTCTTAATTTTCAAGTACCGCAGGCCTGCCTGGCGACTGACAGGCTTTAGCTTGCGACAAAAAAAATACTTTGGGAAAAACAAAAAGCAAGAAGGTGACGCCACTTATGAAACAATATTTTGGGGTTAAACAAAAATACCCCAATGCAATTATGTTGTTTCGAGTAGGCGATTTTTACGAAACGTTTGGGGAGGATGCCATCACTGCTTCTAAGGTTTTGGGGATTGTGCTGACCAAACGCAATAATGGGGGGAGCGATATTGAATTGGCGGGATTTCCTTACCATTCCTTAGATTTGTATTTGCCACGTTTGGTGCGGGCAGGTTTTCGGGTAGCCATTTGTGAGCAATTAGAAAAACCAAGTAAAGAAAAAAAGATTGTAAAAAGAGGAGTCGTCGAGGTGGTTACACCTGGCGTGGCGGTTGATGACAAATTACTCGACCACAAAAAAAATAATTACCTCGCCACGCTTGCATTTGGAAAAAAAGAACAATTAGGCGTAGCCTTTCTCGATATTTCTACAGGCGAATTTTTGGTGAGCGAGGGTTCATTGGCTTATATTGACAAATTGATTCAGAGTTTTCGACCTTCCGAAATCATTTTTGCTAAAGGAAAAACAAAGACTTTTGAAAGCAATTTTGGAGATAAATTTTATACTTCACCATTAGACGAGTGGGTTTTTACGCAAGATTATACAACAGAGAAGTTAAGAGAGCATTTTAAGGTTCAAAACCTAAAAGGCTTTGGAATCCAGGAACTCCACCTGGCGCAAATTGCGGCAGGTGCTGCGCTCCATTACCTTGCAACGACTGAAAATACCAATCTTCAACACATTGTTTCCGTTGCACGTATTCAACCCGACAAATATGTTTGGCTCGACCGTTTTACCATTCGCAATTTAGAGTTATTATATAGTCCGCATGAAACAGGAATTCCACTCATACAAGTCTTGGACAAAACGGTTTCATCAATGGGCGCAAGACTCCTCAAAAAATGGGTCGCCTTACCCCTTAAATCCAAAACGGCTGTTGACGCTCGACTCGACATCGTTACTTGGTTTTTGCAGCATGAAGAAGTAGGCTTAGAATTGGATAAACAAATTCGCCTCATTGGTGATTTGGAACGTTTGATTTCAAAAGTGCCACTCGGCAAAATCAATCCAAGAGAGGTCGTACAACTCAAACGAGCCTTGATTGCTTTAGAACCGATAAAGCAGATTTTGGCAAAAAGTAGCCAAACGCACCTCCAAAAAATGGCCGATGGCATTAATCTTTGCCCTTTGCTCAAAGAACAAATTGAAGCGACTATTTTGCCCGAACCTGCGGTCAATCTGACAAAGGGTGGCGTTATTGCCGATGGTGTCCACGAAGAGTTAGACGAGTTGCGGGGAATTGTCAAAAATAGCAAGGATTTACTTATTCAAATCCAACAAACCGAAGCCAAACAAACAGGAATTGACAACCTCAAAATTGGCTTTAATAATGTCTTTGGTTATTACCTCGAAGTCACCAATAAATATAAAAATAAGGGTTTAGTACCTGAGCATTGGGTTCGCAAACAAACCCTTACCAACTCCGAACGCTACATCACCGATGAACTTAAAAAACTAGAAACCAAAATACTTGGTGCTCAAGATAAAATATTGGCTTTGGAAGAAGAAATCTTCCAAAATTTGATATTTGAAATTGGCCATTTTATACAACCCATTCAGCACAATAGCAATTTGGTTGCCAAAATAGATTGCTTATTGTCCTTCTCCAAAGTTGCTTTTAAAAATAACTACTGCCGTCCCGAACTCAATGAAGGTTTTGAAATAAATATCACGGAAGGGCGACATCCTGTGATTGAACAACACCTCACATTGGGCGAAGCATACGTGCCTAACGATGTCTTTTTGGACAAAGAGCAGCAGCAAATTATGATGATAACGGGGCCTAATATGTCTGGTAAATCTGCCTTGTTGCGACAAACGGCATTGATTTGTCTAATGGCACAAATGGGTTCTTATGTTCCCGCCCAATCTGCCGAATTGGGCTTGATAGATAAGGTTTTTACGAGAGTTGGAGCTTCTGATAATATCTCGTCGGGAGAGTCCACTTTTATGGTAGAGATGAACGAGACGGCGAGTATCATGAACAATATTTCGGATCGGAGTTTGATTTTATTAGACGAAATCGGCCGAGGAACGAGTACTTATGACGGTATCTCGATTGCTTGGTCAATTGCCGAGTTTTTGCATAATAATCCAAGTGCCAAACCCAAAACGCTTTTTGCAACCCATTATCATGAATTAAATGAGTTGGCGAATAAATATGAGCGTATCAAAAATTTTAGTGTTTCCACAAAACAAGTTGGTCAAAAAGTCATTTTCTTACGAAAATTAATTGCAGGAGGAAGCAATCATAGTTTTGGAATTTATGTAGCAAAAATGGCAGGAATGCCACGTGGCATCGTGGAACGAGCCAGCCAAATCCTAGCTCAACTCGAACAAAAATCGATCGAAAATAATATTGATGACAAACAAGAACACATCAATGATACTTTGCAAAATATGTCGGCAGATGCACTACAATTGAGTATTTTTGAAACCTCCGACCCCAAAATTGGACAACTCAAAGAAGCTATCCAAGACCTTGACCTCAATGGTATGACTCCAATCGAATGTATGCTAAAACTGAATGAACTAAAACAAATGTTAGAAGAATAGCATTAATTTTGTGTTAAAGCATAACAAAGCATACTGAAAAATCGAAGTAAATTAGTTTCAAATAAAGATTCTTTATAGTTCTGTTCTTTAAATATATAAATTAG
>JAHDEQ010000172.1:3993-9465 GCA_020628755.1 Saprospiraceae bacterium | reverse complement strand
AAAGCTATTGAAAAACAAAAAGGCTTTTCCGATTTGCTCGGAAAAGCCTTTTTGAGGAATATAATTCAAAAAATATTATCGTCTCGAACGTCGTCCGTTCACATATTTAATAACTCTTGCTGTAGAATATTGTCGTAGCATAATATCATTCAAAAAACCTAGAGCCACTTCTTTGTTTTTAAAGTCTCCCAAAAGGTAAGCGATACGACCATCCTTTCTTTGTTCAATGGTGATATTTCCATGTTTTGAAAATATCTCATGCGAAAGTGGGAGTTCTGAAATATTGGTAAAAAACTCAATTTTATACCCCGAATAACCGAGAGGAAGGGATTTAGGCGGACGGCTTATATATTGTGTGCTTACTTCATGCTCCACCCCTCGACCACTTGTTGCATAATTGGAAGTCACTTGCTGCTCTGCTTCTACAAAATCAAACTCATGGCTTGCCTGATCCTTAAAGGGTTCTTTTTCAGGCTGGCTTTGTGTTTGTGCTGGTCTAGGAGGAGGACTCGTTACAACATTTGTCGGTGGAACACTTTCATAAGTAGATTGTGGTGGCGAAGTTGGCGCGCTGGCCAAAATATCCGTATTGTAAGTCGTTCCAGCATTTGAAGTTGAAGGCGGCGTATAACCAGTGTCAACCGATTCTCCTTCTATCTGTCGGCGAATCTCATCGGGCAAATCTTGGCCTGGCATGATTTGTACAACTTCTTGATTTTGAATATCAGCCAAAGTTTCTTCAAAGTTTTCGGCACGAATAATAGCTGCCAAACTTTTGCCATCAAAAGGATCTTCATCTCTGATGCCGACAATTTTGAGTTCGGTACGACGATTTTCTTGGTGTTTTCGTTCACTACATTTTACGCCATCTTTACAATCATTGACCAATTCAGATTCGCCATATCCTTTACCATAAATACGGCTTCGTTCAATTTCTCCATTTTCGATAATGTATTCAACAGCCGACTTAGCTCTTTTTTCTGATAGCGACATATTGGAACCATCAGAGCCACGTGCATCGGTATGTGAACCCAGCTCAACCACTAAGGTTGGATTAGATTTGAGCGTTACAATCAATTTGTCTAACTGTTCGGCAGCATCGGGACGAATATCCCACTTGGCCAAATCGTAGTAAATATTATTGATTACAATTCCTTCATTAATAACAATCGGAGTCAACTCAACATTAGAAACGATAGTTCCCATTTGGTTGCCCGCCGTTAAATTATCGGAAGCACCAGGTGCAGCAGGAGAGACTTCATCCAAACCATCAAAGCACAAAATACAGCCGTCAATGTCAACATATGCTTCCATCCGTTTGGTGAAATACCCTTTCTTACGAACCATAACTGTATAGTGATTGCCTTTTTCAAATGTAAATTTGAAATAGGGATTGGGATGGTCTTTTAAAACCAATTCTTCTTTATCTTTTGTATTATTATAAATTTCAATCAAAGCTCCTTGAATGGCATCTACTTGACTTTTGCCATCCCATTTTTCGGCTAAGGTCACATCAAAAAGATAGCCAGGTTCACGACCCATTTTTATTTTGACAAAAACTTTCGCTCCAGGGGCAATACCCTTTGTGCTTACTTGCGTAACCACATCTTCAAAAATATCTTTCTCCGCCGTAATTTCGTAATCGCCTTCAATGGGCAATTCAACAGTAAAATAACCATCCGTATCAGTAACAGCCGTATTGACTCGATAATTGGAAGCCTTATCAACGATAGAAATTTTGACGAGATTGAGGTAACCACGATTATTTGCCTCGAAAACATAGCCTTCGACAGTGGCATTTTGAGCAAAAATGCTCGATGAAATGAAAAGAAAAATAAGTAAGAAGTTCGTTTTTATGGAATTTAGCATCTCAATATAGTATTGTTCAACAATTTGGAAATCGGATTTATAACAGATTCCATTAATATTATACTGGTTTTTAGTGAGTTTTGGTTTGTCTTTAGACGAAAAAAATAGCGAAAAGAAACATTATTCTTATTGTTTGTAGATTACGCCGTCTTTCATCACAAAGTTAACGTTAAGCATTGTTTTAATATTTTGTGTGGGATCTTCATTTACGGCAATAATATCAGCTAATTTCCCTGCTTCAATCGAACCCAATTTATCTTCTACGCCAAGAAGTTCGGCCGCTGTAACGGTGGCTGATTGGATGGCCTCCATTGCTGGCATACCTGCTTCAGTCATATACAAAAACTCTTTGGCATTGTCGCCATGTGGCGAAACACCAGAATCTGTACCAAAAGCAATTTTGACTCCTGCTTTGTAAGCTTTGGCAAAGGTATCTTGTATTTGAGGGCCAACCGTCAGAGCTTTAGGAACAATCACATCTGGAAAAAAACCAGGGATTTTCGCTTTTTCTTCTACATATTTTCCAGCAGAAATTGTCGCCACTAAGTACGTTCCTTTTTGCTTCATGAGTTGCATGATTTCTTCGGTCATAAAAGTTCCGTGTTCAATCGAATTTATGCCCGCTAAAACGGCTCTTTTCATCCCTTCTGCGCCGTGTGCATGGGCTGCAGTATGCATCCCATAGTCTTTGGCTGTCTCTACAATTGCTTCCAATTCTTCCATCGTAAATTGTGGCCCTTGTCCGTCCTTTGCTACCGAAAGTACGCCACCTGTTGCCGTTATTTTTATACAATCCGCACCATTTTTATAACGTTGGCGAACCGCTTTTTTTGCATCTTCGGGACTATTAATAACTCCTTCTTTTGGGCCAGGGTCGCCCATGAGGTCTTTGCGAAGTCCATTGCTGGGGTCGGCATGGCCACCCGTTGTAGCAATAGATTTTTCGGTCGTATAAATACGAGGACTTTTGATATAACCTGCTGCAGAGGCTTTTTGCAAAGAAACATTAACTCCCGAACCACCCAAATCACGAACAGTCGTAAAACCTGCCATCAAAGTTTTTTCGCAATACGTCGTTGCTTTCAAGGCAACGTCGGCTTCATTGAGTCGAAAACCTTCTTCATATCTCTTTTTACTTGACTGGTGTTCGATATGCACGTGCATATCCATGAGCCCAGGCATGACCACTTTATCTTTGAGGTCAATTTCTTGGGCAGCCGATTCTATTGCTGTGACATAACCTTTGCGCACATCAACAATTTTGTTGCCTTCAATGATAATGGTCATTTCTGTTTGAACCTTATTGTTTTTGCCATCAATAAGGCCGCCACAATACATATAATAGAGTTGAGCTTGCGCAGATAGACAAAAGCCTAATATGAAAATTAGACTAGAAATGATTTGGGTTTTCATGATTTGGATAATTTTAAATTTCGATTTGATATTACAATATTAATAAAATCCTACCCGTTTTTGTAAAAACACATTCTATAAAGCATTTTTTACTCACCATTTTTCTACTTTCGTATTAGAAATTATTCTTATCCTATAAACTTTGAGGTTTCAAGAAATTAACCTTTTCTTGATTTGGCAATATAAGTAAGAATTACACACTTTTTATTTTATGACTACTAGACAAATTATTATTTCCCTCTTGTTCTTGTGCTTTTTTCAAATGATAAATGCACAAGAAACTACAGTTTATACTGAAACGGAGTTGAATCTCAAACGAGCAAAAGACTTTGAAAGTCGAGGTTTGTATGGACAGGCTCAACATGAGTATCAAAAAACTTTAGAGCTTGTACGACCGCTTAACGACAAGCAATTTGATATTATCAAAATGCAGGCAGAGCTAGGTTATGCCAAAACAGCAGTACAACTTAACCAAACCGATGGCGAAAAACTCTTGGTTGATTTTGTACGGTTTTATCGTCCCGACCCTTTAGCCAATGAGGCGGTTATTGAAGCAGGTAATTTTTATTATGATGCAAAAGAGTATGACAAGGCTTATACTTTTTTCGATATGATTGATACTTATGGTTTGACCAAAGACCAACGCTCAGAAGTACAGTTTAAAAAGGGCTACGCCCTTTTTGTACGGAAAAAATTTGCCCCTGCCCGTCAACAATTTTACCAAATCAAAGACATCGAAAATAAGTATTACTATCCAACCAATTATTACTTGGGAATGTGTGAGTTTTTTGAAGGAAAATATACCAAAGCACTTGAAAGTTTTAATCGAGTCGAGCCTTCCAAAAAATACCGCAATCATATTCCATATTATAAAACACAAATTTATTTTTCCGAAGGTCAATACGATGAAGTATTGACTTATGGACTCCCACAATTGGAAAACAACTCCGTCAGAAGCCGAAAAGAAATTCATCAATTGATTGGCCAAGCCTACTTTGAAAAAGGCGATTTTGCCAAAGCTTTGCCTTATTTAGAGTACTATGCTTCCAAGTCGAGTAAGATGCGACAAGAGGATTTTTATCAATTGGGTTTTGTACAATATCAAGCTAGAAATTATCGTGGCGCATCCAACAATTTAAAGGAATTATCAAAAATTGATAGCGAATTGGGTCAAAATGCACTTTATATTTTGGCTGATTGTTATATCAATTTAGGCGATAAAAAATCGGCGAGATCCGCTTTTGCAACCGTTCAAAAAATGAACTATAATTCAGAAATTCAAAAAGAAGCCCTCTGGAATTATGGAAAACTTTCTTACGAACTCAAATCGGATAGAGAAGCCATTAATGCACTTCAAAAAGTGGAAGTCAACTCGCCACATTATAATGAGGCACAGTCTATTATGAGTAATATTTTCCTCAATACACGTGACTATGCCAAAGCAATGGAAACGATTGAAGGCATTCCGAACAAAACGCCTCAATTGCGAGAAGCCTATCAAAAAGTGGCGTATTTGAGAGGTTTGCAATCGTATAAAGATGGAAAGATTTTACAGGCCAAAACCATGTTTTTAAAGTCATTAGAAGTGCCAAATGATACTCGAACGAAGGCTTTGACCAATTATTGGCTCGGAGAAATTGCCCACAACGATGAAGATTATGATGATAGTAAAGTCAAAATAAATCAATTTCTCTCCAATGCTCGTAGCATTGGAAGCCTCCCTGACGAAGCCTCGGTTCACACGGCAAATTACACAATGGGCTATAATTATTTGAAGCAAGAAGATTATAGCTCAGCTTTGGGTTATTTTAAAAATGCAGTAGATGGCATTCAAGCTGACCGCAACTATATCGAAAATGATTATGTGACCAACCAATTGTTGGATGATGCGATTTTGAGGACTGGAGATTGCTATTTCAAAGCCAATCAATACGATAGTGCTTTGACTTATTACAATAAAGCTATTGCTAATCAATCAACGGGTTCGGTTTATGCGACATATCAAAAAGCAATTATTGAAGGTTTGAGAGGCAATACGACCAATAAGATTATTGCTTTAGAAAAAATCGTTGCTGAAGCTCCAAACTCCGAATATACCGACGATGCGCTCTACAATCTAGGCGTAACTTACCAAGAAATGGGTAAGTTAAACGATGCGACTCGCCCTTTGTACGACTTAACGAGCAATCA
>JAHDEQ010000172.1:0-3893 GCA_020628755.1 Saprospiraceae bacterium | reverse complement strand
AATTATCAGCGTGCAGCCGATGCTTATTTGGTGTATTTAAATCGCTATCCAAATGGTCGCTACAGCTTGCAAGCCTTATACAATACAGCCGAATCTTTTGCGGTGCTAAAAGATTACTCCAAGGCCTTATCCAATTACGAAAAAGTCTTGGCTAGAGGGCAAAGTCGTTACTATGGTAAGGCACTCAACAAGGCGGCGCTGATCAGTTATAACCATGCCCAAGATTTTGTAAAGGCTTATGATTATTACTCAAAATTAGAACAAATTGCCGATACCGACGAACTCCGATTTGATGCTCAAATCGGTGCTTTGCGTGCAGCTTATCGTATCAATAATACACAAGCTGTTTATACAATGGCAGACAAGGTTCGGAACAATCCGCAAGCCTCAAAAGAACAATTAGCTGCGGCCAATTTTTATATTGGTAAAGCCGCTTTTGATAGTAAAGATTATGGAACGGCGCTTTCATCCTTCAATCAAGTTATCGCTAACAGCGATAACGAGCAAACCGCCGAAGCTCGCTATTTAGTAGCATACATTTATTATCAACAACGAGATTTAGCAACTGCCAAACAGATTTGTATCAATGCCAATAAAGAAAGTTCAAATTATCAATATTGGGTGGCCAAATCTGTGATTTTATTGGCAGATATTTTAGCAGAACAAAACGATTTGTTCAATGCGAGAGCTGCACTTGAAGCCATTATTGAGAATTTTACTGAAGATCAATCTTTGGTTGATGTGGCCAAAAATAAGTTAATCGCCGTCAACAAACGTATTGATGAATCGAGTCGTATAGACTCTTCCAAACCCAATGACGATTTGCAAATGAGCGAAGGAGGGAGGTAAGGAATGCAAGAATATCCGAATGTCGAGATGTCCAAATGCAGATTTGAATATTTATAACGTGAACACGTGAATACCTGACTGCCGTCAGGCAGGCGTGAACACATGAACACAATCTTAAATGAAAAAGTTAGTAATAATAATAGCCTGTTTTTTTATAACAAATCTACTCTTTGCTCAACCCGAAATAGAGTCAGGGGAAGTAGAAATTATCAAGAATTTTGAGGCGCAATTATTAGAAGCCCATAAGCTCAAAATTGCACCCGCTTTGCCGCCTTTAGACACGACAACACAACGTCTAACGTATAATTTGCCGCAGCAAATTTCGAGCGTAGATTATCCAGCACCGACCATAAAACCCATTGCCATGAAGTCGGAAAAACTGCCCGATATGTACAAGGGTTTTGCGAAAGTTGGCTATGGTATTCCTAATCAAATTTATGGCGAAGCCTCTTACTTCACTAAGGTGCAAGACAATATTGAGGTAGGCGGAAAACTGCATCATCACTCTGCCGATAACAGCAATAATTTGGACAATCAACGTTTTTCGAGGACGGGCGGAGAAGTCGAAGGAACCTATTATTTCTTAGAACAAGGATTTGCCCTTGGTGCAAATTTAGGTTTAGAAGAACGCAATCGTTTCTTCTATGGTTACGACCACGATTTGGAAACTTTTGACAAAGAAGATGTGCGAAGGCGTTTTCGGGAGTTTGATATTGGTGCAAAATTTTTCAATGGCGAGCGTACACAGGGCGATTTGAATTACAATGCTTCTATAGACTTTTATCGCTTATCGGATAATCTGGATTCTGATGAAAATGGAACATTGATAGAGGTCGGTTTGACCAAATATATTGCTGAAAAACATCCTTTGGGTGCTGAAGTAATTTTGGATTTTACCAACTATACAAGTGCAGATACACGCACTCAAAACCTAAACAATTATACGCTTCGTCCCTTTTTTGGATTTCATCAAGACCGCTTTAAAATTGACTTAGGTGCGAATATTATTTCGCACCAAGACGAATTTACGATTTACCCTGACATCGAAGCATCCGTCAATATTTTGGGTACACGTCTAGCTGCTTTTGCAGGTTGGGAAGGCAATTTTATCAAAAACAATTTTCAAAATTTAAGCAATTACAATCCTTACATCTCGTCACAAGGATTTGACATTCGCAACACTGAGTATCAAGAATATTATGGTGGTATAAAAGGAAATGTAAGTGTCGTAGATTATTATGGAAAAATTGGCCTGAAAAATGCCAATAACTTGGCACTTTTTGTTCAAGATATTACAGACGACAAACGTTTTGACATTTTGTATGACACGGCTCAAATCGTCAATATCGAAGGTACAGTCAACCTCAATTTGCTCAAAGATTTGGAATTGGGAGGAACACTTCGTTACAATATTTTTGACATGGCTTTTCAAGAAAGACCTTGGGGCTTGCCAGCTATTGAAACCAATATAACGACTCGTTATAAAATGCTCTCTAACAAGTTGTTACTAAAAGCAGATTGGTACACCGCAAACGGAATTCCTTATGTTTTTTATGAAAATGGCGAAGCCTTTAACGACCGACTCAATACGCTTTTTGATATGAGTTTGGGAGCAGAATATTGGATAAATAAAAACTTTGCAGCTTTTGCAGATGTCAATAATTTATTTGGAAATAAACGAGAACGTTGGCAAAATTATCCGATGCTCGGACTCAATGTTTTGGTCGGAATAACAGGACGATTTTAGTGGATATTAGCCTCAATAAATACATCAGTAGTACGGGCATTTGTTCGCGTCGAGAAGCGGACAAATGGATTGAAAATGGGCGTGTACAACTCAATGGAGTTGTCGCTCAAAAAGGGAATCGAGTCCAAGATGGCGACGTCGTTTTGCTTGATGGTAAGCCATTGGGCAACCGCCCAAAGGCCATTTATATTTTGCTCAACAAACCGCCTGGGATTACCTGTACAACGGACCTAAAAGACCGAGATAATATTATTGATTTTGTCCAACATCAAAAACGAATTTTTCCAATTGGACGTTTGGATAAACCATCTACGGGTTTGATTTTATTGACCAATGACGGCGATATTGTCAATCAGATTTTAAGAGTTCAAAACAAGCACGAAAAAGAATACGTCGTCTCTGTCAATAAACCCATTACTGAAAAGTTTGTCCAAAAAATGCAGTCAGGCATCCCAATTTTGGGAACAAAAACCAAACCTTGTAAAGTCAAAAAAATAGGGGAGAAGAAGTTTAAAATCATCCTTACTCAAGGACTTAATCGCCAAATTCGTCGAATGTGCGAATTTTTAAATTACAGAGTCGTCACACTCAAACGCATCCGAATTATGCACATCAAAATAGACGGTCTTGCACAAGGCAAATGGAGAGATCTTACTTCAAAAGAACTCAAAATACTCAAATCCAACCTCAAAAATAGTGTCAAATGATACAATTTGATTTTGCTCGTACAGATGATGATTTTAGACAAATACTCGCCTTACAAAAAGCAAATCTTAAACAAAGAATCAGTTCCGAAGAAGCTAAACAAGAAGGTTTTGTAACAGTTGACCATACTTTTGAAGTCCTTCAAAAAATGAATTCCCCTCATCCGCACATCGTAGCACGAGATGGCGATAAAATTGTAGCTTATGCTTTAGTGATGCTCTCTCAAATGGCGACCGAAATTCCCATTCTGTTTGGAATGTTTGAGCAAATCAACTCGACACCTTATAAAAACGCTTACCTCAAAGACCTCAACTATTTTGTGATGGGACAAATTTGCATTGCGAAAGAATATCGTGGCCAAGGCGTTTTTCAAGGACTTTACCAAAAACTAGATGAAGCAATGAAAAATCATTTTGCTTACATCATAACGCTCATTTCTCTCCACAATCCACGCTCCTGCAAAGCCCACCAAAAAGTGGGCTTTGAAATCATCAAAAATTACCAAACCGATTATGGCGATGACGTGATTATCGTAATGAAAAAGACAGAATAGGATTTGTGAAATTCAACGATTTGTAGGATTTGGACATCC
>JAHDEQ010000171.1 GCA_020628755.1 Saprospiraceae bacterium | reverse complement strand
TTACAGTCATAAAAGCCCTAAAATAGCTAAGCCTCTTCGATTAATCGAAGAGGCTTACTACAACAAATTATAATCCCATGAACATATCCAAAATTAATTCTTTATGAGGTGGATATAACCTCATTTATATTTTGATAGAGATTTTAAAAGTTGAGCAAGTCGTTCTGAAATTCAGAACGACTTACTGAACAACAAATTATAATCCCATGAACATATCTCAAATTTAAAAGTTGTGCTTTCAACAACTACGTTTTAATTACAATACAAATATGTAGGCTTTTGCCTAATAAAAAAATTACATATTAGCTCCTTTGTGAAACAAAAATAAACCCTTAATAGTATATCGCAAGCCCACAAAACATTAAAAACCAAACACTTATAATAAATTCACTCTTTTTTTTGTGAAAAAAAAGAGTGAATTTTTACTTATAATTACAAGTAAAATCAAGCAATTTTTTTCATAAAAAGTATTTTTTTAACAAAAAAGCTGCTAAGAACCGTAATTTTATCCTCTATAACCATAATCTAAAATAAGCTACCGTTTTCTCATTTACCAACAATTTAATCATCTAATCACCTCAAAGATTATTCTTACCTTTGCGCTATGCTAGATTTAAGTCAAATACAAGTTTTACACGAAGACAATCATTTAATTGCTGTCAACAAACCTGCAGGTTGGTTGGTACAAGGTGACCGCACTGGAGATGTTCCTTTGAGCGAGTTTGTCAAAGCCTATATAAAATTGCGTTACAAAAAACCTGGTGATGTATTTTTGGGTGTTATACACCGACTCGATAGACCTGTTAGTGGTGCGGTGATTTTTGCTAGAACAAGCAAAGGATTAGAACGTATGAATAAACTTTTTCAAGAACGAAAAGTCGAAAAAGAATATTGGGCGGTGACTGCCCAACGCCCTAGCCCAATCGAAGGTCACTTAAAGCATTATCTTATAAAAGATAAAGAAAGAAATGTAACTAAGGCTTATGATTTTAAGAGCAATCGTGCAAAAAACGCAAAGGAAGCTACCCTCGATTATAAATTACTTGCAACTATCGGCGAACATAGTTTGCTTCAAGTAAATCCCATAACAGGGCGACCACACCAAATCAGGGTTCAACTTTCCAGAATTGGTTGTCCGATACGGGGCGATATAAAATATGGTTTCCGCAGACGCAATCAAGACGCAACCATACATTTGCATTGCAAAAGTATGTCTTTTATACATCCCGTCAAGAAAGAAAAAGTCATTATAAAGGCCAATATACCTGATGAACAGGTTTGGCGTACCTTTAAGGATTTGGAATAATTTATCTGCGTAAAAAAATTCCTAAAAAAACCAAGTATTTAATAGGAATTTATAATAAAAATTAATATATTTGGATATAAATTATAATCCATTCACACATGACAAAAAAAAGTAAACTAGTGCCGAGACCTTTTCAAAAGGTCTCAGAAAAAGCTGTTGATAGAATTGCCCAGTTAATGGACAAAAAATCTAAAAATAGCTTGACCGACCTCAATGCGAAAGTCAAAAGAACGTATCGCAATCCGAGGTTTGACGACTAGGCAAAAACTATTCTTTTTGCCTCCAGTATTCTTAACAATACTTCTTATACAAAAAAGGTGAAGACATTGTCTTCACCTTTTTTGTTTGCTATCAATAGCCTCTTTTTCGCAACCATTTTCTAAATTTATTGGCATTGACATTGTGCGCCGAAAGCGTCCGTGCAAAAGCATGATAGCCCGAATCATCGGGTTTGGCACAAAAATAAATATACTTATGGTCTTCGTGATTTAACACCGCATCAATACTCGAAATAGAAGCCATCGAAATTGGGCCAGGCGGCAATCCGTTGTACAAATAAGTATTGTAAGGCGAGTCAAATTCGAGGTGCTTATTGAGTACCCGACGTGCCGTAAAATCACGTGTTGCAAAAACACAAGTCGGGTCAGCTTGCAAAAGCATTCCTTTTTTGAGGCGATTCATGTAAACACCTGCAATACGAGCTTTTTCAGGATTCTGATTGGTTTCTTTTTCTACAATTGAAGCAAGGGTATAAACTTCTTCGGGAGTCATATCCAAAGCCTTTGCTTTGGAAAGACGGTCATCTTTTTCCCAAAATTTGCTATGCTCTTTTTTCATACGCTCAAAGAATTTTTGAGGCGTGGTATTCCAAAAAAAATCATAGGTATTCGGTATAAATACAGACATCAACGTTTCTTTACTAAAACCTTGTTCATCGAGGAATTTTTCATCTTGAAACAACTGCCACATTTCAAGCGAATCTGGCTCGATAAATCGAGCTACTTTGGCTGCTACATTTTCGGGAAGTCGTTCGTTGGTTAGTACGACTTTGGTTGTCGCTTGCTTACCATTACGAAGGTGTTGTATGAGTTTGCGGTTGCTCCAATTGGCTTGGATTTCAAAGCGACCTGTCCGCATATTCGCTTTTTTGTATTTCATTTGCGCAGCTACCCAATTAAAAGAGACTGTATCTTTTAAAAAACCATTTTGATGTAGCAGATTGACCATTTCTTGATAGGTCGAACCTGTAGGAAATTCTATGATTTTATTTTCTAATGTATTAGGTACGTTGGGTTCAAAAATCTGTTGGTATTTGCCATAGCCAAATACCCCAAGTCCAAGCAAACCAACTGCAACTACACCCAGTATTAACTTCCAATTCATGATTCAAAAAATCCAAACAAAATTATTAATATTGTTCTGAGTCATCAGGAAAATCACGACTCTTTACATCTTTTATATAACTTTTTGTCGCATTTTTTATTTCCTCAAAAAGACTCAAATACGTTCTCAAAAATCGAGGTTGAAAATCTTTGGTAATTCCTAACATATCGTGCGTCACCAAAACTTGCCCATCGGCATGTTTGCCCCCGCCGATACCAATAATAGGAATGTCCACACTAGCCGCAACTTCTTTCGTGAGTTTAGCCGGTACTTTTTCGACAACAATCGCAAAACAACCTAATTCTTCGAGTTTTTTGGCATCTTCTTTAAGTTTTCGGGCTTCCTCTTTCTCCTTAGCTCGCACCGTATAAGTCCCAAATTTATAAATTGATTGCGGAGTCAAGCCCAAATGCCCCATCACAGGTACACCTGCGGTAAGCACTTTTTTTATAGCTTTAGAAATTTCTGCACCTCCTTCCATTTTGACGGCATGCGCTCCTGACTCTTTCATTATACGAACCGTTGATTCGAGGGCCAACATCGGATTGGATTGATAATTTCCAAAAGGTAAATCAACCACTACCAAAGCACGCTTAACTGCTCGAACAACAGAAGCTGCATGGTCAATCATTTGGTCAAGCGTAATTGGCAAAGTCGTTTCATGCCCGTGCATGACATTGGAGGCCGAATCGCCAACCAATAAAATATCTATTCCAGCAGCATCTAAAATTCTTGCCATCGAATAATCATAAGCGGTCAGCATCGCAATGGGTTCGTCATTGCGTTTCATTTCTTGCAAAATATGAGTAGTAATGCGTTTGATGACCTTTTTTTGTACCGACATTTTAGTATAATTTAGTTTTAAAGAAGGCGCAATATAGGGAATTTCTGAAAAGAAATTTCCAATAGCTGACACAATTCAAACCTTGTTGTCGAATGTTTATCTTTTTTTAAAAAAAGGTCTATTTTTGCAGCATGAAAAGAATAAGCGCAATTTTACTTTTGTTCATTGTCATGCTAAGTGGCTCATGTGATAACGAATTGGTTTTAATAGACGAGTGGCGAAATATTCCTATTGTTTATGGTTTGCTTTCCAGAGCAGATGAGGTACATTATATTCGAGTAGAAAAAGCATACATCGACCCCAGCGTTAGTGCTTTTGAAATCGCACAACGCCCCGACTCTATCTATTATGACCAAAATGTATTGGTAGAAATCGAAAAAGTAGAAACTGGACAACGTATAGCTTTAGAACGTGTAGATGGCAATTTGGAAGGGCTTGTTCGAGATGAAGGTGTCTTTGCCGATGATCCCAATATTTTATATCGTTTCTCGGATTCTGATTTACCTTTAGACATCAATGAAGAGTATCGTTTGATTATAACAAATGGTAATACTGACCAAATTATCACCGAAGCTACCACCAAAATAGTCGGAGACTATTTTCCTCGAAATAACCAACCTCGAAACCCTATCAACTGGCGAACAGGTGCCAATCTGACCATTAGTTGGGATAACGAAGGAAATACAGATATACAAGACCTGAGTGCTGTTTTCTATGATGTCCGAATGCGTATCAATTATCTGGAACAAGCAGTTGGCTCAAGTGATTTTGCAGAAAAACAACTCGAATGGGTCGTTGAAAAAAGCATTGAGCGTCCTGGTCTTGATCCTATTATTATGATTAGTATTCCAGGTACAGCCTTTTATGATTTTCTAGCAGCCAATTTAGAAGTTGATGGTTCTATCCGAATATTTCAGGATATAGATATTGTCATAGATGCAGGTGGCCAAGAAATATTTGATTATATCAATATTGGACAAGCCAACACAGGCATTACCAGCTCACAAGCTATCCCTTCTTATACCAATTTGTCCAATGGAGGTTTGGGTATTTTTTCTTCTCGCAACCAAGTCGTTTTTGAAGATTTCAATATAGATGGCGAAGCTAGAGATACATTGAGAGATGGTATTCGTACCAGAAATTTGGGTTTTCAGTAGCATTAAAAAATAAGTTTGTTCATTGCAATTTCTGTGGGTGCATTCCAAATTGTCATGCTATTCGCTCAAAGTTGTTGTACATACTTTAGTTTGCCTTATAGTCAAAGGCAAGTGCAAACTAAAGTATGCACCACTTTTTGTTCGTCCCAAGCATATTTCAAAATAATGTTATCCAATAGCAATAATCAACGTCTAAAAAACGTATAAGTCCAAGAAACGCACACAAGGGCTTGCTACATCATACACACATTCCGTAAACCAAAACACTGAAATCTTATTTGTATGAATGAAGCTGTACTTTCTTTTTCCCCTTTTAGAGAAAAGTTCGACTCTAAAATAATTAGCTTTTTCTTCTTTCTCCTTTTTTTATTTTTCAATACGACATATTTAACGGCACAAGCAACCTTACAAGTCACCGTTGTAGATGGCGAAGCCACCACAACTTGTTCAGGTAGTTTTGGGCTTCCCCCAGTTGTCCAATGGAGCGTCAATATTGACAATCAAGGAGAAGAACTTTATCCACTTTTTGCCAATTGTTTCAATAGTTTCCCCAATGTACAATATACAGGTACATTTGATTGTCATTATTTATTGCCCAGCAAACTCGATGTCTGTTTTAAGGCTTTTGAAAATGAAGCCTTATTTTGCAATATAAATGAACAATGTACCGCCGAAATTTGTGCAGAATTAGCCGTCCCTACTCTACCTGGCACAACTATAAACCATACCTTAGAAATTCCTGATGGAATGGAATCCGATGGTTTTGTCAATCTCCGCTTTGAATTAATTGATGATTTTATGGGCGACTCCAATGACGACCCTTGTACGGCACTTGATATGGGGATTTTGGAAGCTAATAATTCCTTAGGATCTAATAATTTGAGTCAATATGATAATTCTTGTGCTAATCTTAGTGGCGTTGGGGCAGAACCTGCGCCAGGTATTACCACCGTTATTGACAATCAAGGACTTTGGTTTCAATTTCAAACGGGTGCCGAGCCTATAGATTTAGTATCTATTGCGGCTTGGAGCGACCCTCAAAACTTAGGCGACCCCGTCAATTTACAGTTGGTATTATATCAATCACAAACGGGCAATTGTTCGTCTTTGCAGTATCTCAATTCTGAATACGACCCGATTGATAACGATGCTTTTATCTATTGGAATTGCCTAGAACCCAATTCTACTTATATGATTTTGGTAGATGGTACTTTTAATTCTACTGCGGGTTTGGAAGGCGTTTTTGACCTAGAAATCAGAGCAGAAGACATCACTCAGGCAGCCAATTTTATCTGTGATGCCGAAAATCTTGGCGCAGTACCTGATGGTAGTCAGGTAGAAGCCATTCTCCGAACCAATAATTGTGCAGACAATATCAACGACCCTTCGCCTGCAGCTTTCAACCTCAATCAATCAGTTTGGTTTGGTTTTGAAGCACCGCCAAGTGGCAATGTCATCATTTCGGCTAGTAACCATTTGCCACAAATTGGCAATGAGTTATTGGATTTACAAATTGCACTTTTTGAAACAGACGATAATACTTGTACGGGCTTGATTACAGAAATAGCAAGTTCTTTTGATAATAGTTCATTAAATGAATCGCTCGAAGTAGAATGCTTAGAAGCAGGACAACCATATTGGGTTTTAATTGATGGAGCTGATGATATTATTGCTGGAGCATTTGATATTATCATTTCTGATGGAGGTAATTTCCCTCCCGAAATAGACAATCCGATTGTACTTTGTCCCAATACATCTTATACCATTGGAAATAATACCTATGATTTGACTGGACTTTATACCGATACTTTGACCGCTAGTAATGGTTGTGATAGTATTGTCCATACTGATTTGAGTTTTTCAACTGAAATTATTCCAAATATAATGGAAGTCAATCCTGCTATGTTGGAAACGACACTAGATGGCTCGGCAACTGCCAACCCTTCGGGTGGCAGTCCCTCCTACTCTTATCAATGGGATAATGGCGCAACCACTCAAAGCATCGAAAATGTAATGGCAGGGATTTATTGTGTGACGATTAGCGATGAGCTGGGTTGTACTGCCGAAGATTGTGTTGAGATATTTTTTCTTGGAGCAGTAGTACCGCAAATTTCAAGTGATAATTTAGCTTGTTTTGGTGATACAAATGGTCTCCTTACACTATCAAGTACTGGCGGAACGCCTCCTTATACCTTTGATTGGAAAAATACAACCGATGACTCAACTGGTAGCGGCACTATCGCCAACGAAGGCGATAGTGTAAACCTCGAAAATTTGACGGCTGGCGAATATAGCATTACCGTTTCTGGAAGTGCAGGTCAAATGAGTACGATTCTTACAGAAATTACACAACCAGAAGCTATTGAAACAGAGTTAAATCCAATTTTATGTTTTGGCGAAAGCATTAATATTGGAAATAATACTTATGATTCCGATGGTTCTTTTCAAGAAATGCTACAAAGTAGTACGGGTTGTGATAGTTTAGTTTTTGGAGTTGTGAGCATTTTGGAAGAAAATATTGTTCAAAATCCAATAACGATTTGTGCAAATGAAAGCTACGAAATCGGAACTTCTACTTATGAAAATTCAGGTATGTATGAAGATATTTTGACGGATAGCAACGGTTGCGATAGCACCGTTATGACGGATTTATTGGTTTTAGAAACAATCGAATTGTCTATCAATATTGACCAATTGGCGAGTGGTTATCAGGAAAATGATGCAGAGGCTTCCGTTGAAATTGTAGGCGATTCAGGTAATTTTATCATCAATTGGGACAATGGCGAAACACAAAATAATGTCGCTGGATTGCAAGGTGGTTCTACGATTTGTGTACAAGTGATTGATGATATTGGTTGCGAAAATTCTATTTGCGAATTAATCCCCTACTCTGCCGACAATCTGGCACAATTGTCGAGTCGAGATGCCGAATGCTTCGGCACTAATACAGGAAATCTCGTACTAGAAGCGGGTTTGGGTTTAGCTCCTTTTACTTATGAATGGGAAAATACATTGAGTGGAAATACAGGCAATGGAACATTGGCTGACGGCGAAGTGTTGGATATTCCTAACCTTGCTATGGGAACTTACCAATTAACTATAAGCGATGCAAATGGCGTAAGTTCCGTTTTGAGTTCCCTAATCGAAGAACCTGCTCCATTGGAAATCAATACTTTAGCTATTCAAAACCCAACTTGTTTAGGAGAATGTGATGCGGCATTTGACTTGGAAGTACTGGGCGGAATGGGCGACTATACCTTTGTTTGGTCAGATAATAATTTAACTAACAATATAGAAAATAATCTTTGTGCCAATGATTATTTCCTAACTGTAACCGATGCCAATGGTTGCGAAACGACTCATGTCGTTTCGATTACTGAACCTGCTGCCCTCACCGCTATTGCCGAAGAAACGAGTCCCGTAAATTGTTTTGAAGGCAATGACGGACAAGCTACGGTCAATTCCAATAATTCGATTGCTACTGTCTTATGGGATAATGGCGAAACGACTCCTACGGCAACCCAACTTTCGGCAGGTATCCACGAAGTTAGCATTACCGATTCTGATGGATGTATGACTACTACTACAGTTAATATTACTGAGCCGAGCGAGCCAGTCAGTCTTTTGCTGACGGAGTTAGAAGGCGTGAGTTGCAATGGTTTTTCGGATGCTTTGGTGGTAGCCGAAGCACTCGGTCCTGGCTCCGTTTTTGATTTTCAATGGAGCGAATCTGTTGAAGGTCAAACAGGCAATACCAGTTTTTTGGCGAGCAATTTGGCGGCTGGAAATTATACGGTTACGATTAGCAATGAGTCAGGCTGTACGGCTGTACAAAGTATTGAACTCAGCGAACCCGAAGCATTGGAATTTGATTTTTCGACGACTGATGCGACTTGTTTGAATGATGGAAATAGTGGAACAAT
Organism: Saprospiraceae bacterium; assembly: GCA_020628755.1. Taxonomy (GTDB): domain Bacteria; phylum Bacteroidota; class Bacteroidia; order Chitinophagales; family Saprospiraceae; genus JAHDES01. The sequence continues at coordinate 1,031 of JAHDEQ010000171.1, read as the reverse complement.
AAACGTTGACAATGTAATAGGTGGAACAAATCCTTATGTCTATGCGATTGATGGAGCTACTTTTTTGACTGAAAATAATTTTGAATCGCTACCTCCTGATACCTATGAATTGACGGTGCAAGATGTTGAGGGTTGTATGACTGCTCAAGAAGCAGTCATTGTGCCTCCGCCTAGTTTGGACATTAGTATCAATCCAAATCAGCAAATCACTTTGGGCGAAAGCATCAGTTTACAACCAACTGTTAATAGTCAAAATGCTACTTTTAATTGGACATCGAGCGATGCCAATTTTGATTGTGTGGATTGTCCTTCTATTCAAGTGCAACCAATTGTAGAAACTAATTTTGTTTTGGAAGTAATCGATTCTGTTACCTTTTGTACCAATTCAATCGAATTTACAGTTGATGTCAATGTAGAAAGAGACATTTATATTCCCAATGCCTTTTCGCCTAACAATGATGGTATCAATGATTTCTTTTTGCCGAAAGTCGGTCTTGGAATTACTCAAGTTCAAAACATGATGATTTTTGATAGAACTGGTAATCTCGTTTTCCAAAGAAGCGATTTTGACCCACGCGACGAGTCGCTCGGCTGGGATGGTAATTTTAGAGGAAAAGATTTACCCGAAGGAGTTTATGTGTTTGCGATGCAAATAGAATATGTAGATGGCGAGGTGATTTCCTATAAAGGCGATATTGCTATTATTTATTAATGCAGGAATGATTGAATGCAGGAATGATTTTTAAATTTACTACATTCTTGCATTCAGTCATTAACACATTGTTGCATTCCTTAAGGCATGAGCGTATGGAAAGAAATAATCCGTACGGTTGTTCCCCACATATACATAGACATCATGTCCACTTCTTGTAATTGAACCGCTACTGTTGCGCCTTCTTTTTTGAGTTGTTCAGGCATGTTGATGGGGAGGTATTCATTGCCATTGTTGGCGACGATTCCCCAAAAGCCACCATTGAGGTTTTGATAAACGACTTTTCCTGTAATTCGCATAATTAATAGATTTTGGGAAT
>JAHDEQ010000170.1:1221-9706 GCA_020628755.1 Saprospiraceae bacterium | reverse complement strand
CTTCCAAGCTTTATAAGGCTACTCAAAGCTAGGAAGCTTTATCTCGTAATCCTATCTAGCTAAGAAGCTAAATAGAACAACAGAAAATAGTTTTGCTAGCCTTACATTTGGTGCACCGCCTTATTTTTTCGCAAAAAAAGTTTGCGCCACTTTATACTTTACAATAATAGTTTAACGGATTCAATCGTATCGCCTACTTGGATTTTGTGGACAACATCCATTCCCTCTACTACTTTTGCAAAAATAGTATAATTTCCGTCAAGATGCGGTGTCGGCGAATGGGTTACAAACCATTGTGTGCCTTCGGTATTTTTGCCAGCCGAAGCCATACCAACATAACCTCCATCGTCATAATGTCGAAGCGGCACTTCTGAACGAATGGTATAATCCAAACTTCCATAGCCATCGCCACGTGGGCAACCTACTTGAATCACAAAATTGGGAACGACACGATGAAAGGTTTTATCATTATAGAAACCTTGCTGGCTCAATTTTATAAAATTCGCAACCGAAGCAGGTGCATCCAAAGGATAGAATTGTAAAGTAAAATTTCCTTTAGAAGTTTCAACAATAGCTTTTGAATTGGTGGTAACTCCTTCGAGTTGTTTCCACTCGAAGGGATGATTAAACTTGGGTTGTTTGGGTTCATATTCTTTATCATCAAAGTAAGCAATGGCTTTTTCGATAGCATAAAGGGTTTCGGTTTCTTGTGGTAAAGCTAAGGAGCGTTTGGCTAAAAATAAGAAGCTGCTGTTGGTGTATGCTTCTTTAAGGTTGAGTTTGGGATTGGCCAAAACACCTGCCGCAATTGCCATTACACCAGCATCGCCGAGTTCCATATAATTGGATAACATAGCAACGATTTCTGTTTTGACTCGTGTACGACTAACTCCAAAATTAGCATCAAACTTTGGATTAGAAATAATACTAGCGATGCCTTCCATTGCTGCGGTACGCAGTATGGGATTTTTGGAGGTGATAATTTGGTCATTCAAATATTTATAATTCCAAGAAAATTCTGCCAAACCTCTCAATGCTTCTGCCCGATGATAAACCAAATTAGTTGTATCTTGATAAATTAATTTAAGGTCATTATTGATAAGCCATTTATACTCTTCGTAAACTGCGGGCATATGGCGATTGGCCGCTTTGAGCATATTTAGTTTGGTCTCAAAATTGCCTAAATCTCTGGCCTTGCGCCAATAGACTCTCGCATCGCGTGACTCGCCATGCTCTACAAAAAAACTAGATGCACACTTTGCTAATGTCTTATTGGAATTGGCAATTAGCTCAAAAAATAAGCCTTGCATTTCGGCATACGGAAAATTGCCCAAAGCCCGTAAGATATTACACTTGACTCGGTAATCTTGTTCTTTGGCAAATTGGCTTGTTAGGGCTTTGAGGGCTGCTGCTTGCTTGGATTTACCCAGTGCAATGGCCGTTGTCATCCGTATGCGAGGATCTTCTTCTTTTTCAAGTAGTTGTGCGAGTGTTTGCACTTGTACACTGTCTAAGCTTATATTTTTTGCACGATATAAATAATTGGCAGCTACAAATCGAGCCGAGTTAGGAAAAGAAGTATTCTTAACAAATTCAACCATTCGATTAGTGCCTTCAGGTATGGCCATTTTGCGTGTTGCAAAACGATAAATCCCCCAAGCCTGACCTTCTAATAAGGCCGTATCTTGGGCAGTATAAGTCTGAATTGTACTCAAAAACTGGAGGGATTGTTCGTTACCACAGCGACCTATAGCTTCTAAAATTGCTCCATTTGATGCCTTGTACAAACCTAGTGTATCGGCACTATCAAAACCATCTATTAGAAACTGTTCTCCTTCGGGCACTCCCATTTGACCGATAGCATATGCAGCAGCAGTACGCACTTTTTGTACACGGTCGGTAAGTAAACCAGCCAGATTTTTCATCGTCTTTGCATCACGGATAGAAGCCATTGCCATAGCCGCCGAGTACCGATAAGTAGGGTCGGGATGCTCAAACAAGGCCAGCAAACTATCTACTTGTGCTTGGTCTTGAAAGGTATATATCTTTTGAAGTTGTTTGTCATTCAAATCCAAGTTGATTTCCGTTAGGATTTCATCTTCGGGAGGCACACAGCTATAATTATAGCATAAAACAAACAGCAGTAGGATTTGTAGAATTCTTCTCATCTAGTAGATTTTAGATTTTAGATTGCTAAATTTAGCAATCTAAAATCAACATTTTGTCTTGACTCGCTAAGATAGAAGTTTGTTTGGATATTTTAAACCATTAGTGTACTAATAAAAACTTATCGTGGACGATACCTTGATTTATCCAAAATCTTTTGGGCATCGTTTTCGGCAATTAAGTCTTGCGGTGTTGTATCGGGGTTTCTTTTGAGGTAAGATTGTATGATTTTATATCCTATAAAATTGGCGGTTCGCCCTGGTGCTTCGGGCGGCATATTGCTGGGCCCTTGTGGACTAGGATTGACAAGTTTTCGGAGTTTTTTATTATCGGTGCTGTACAACAAATCTTCATTTAGTAGATGCGTCCAAATTCCCAATTCGTTTTGTTGACACCATGCCAATTGTTGAGGTGTGAGTTCCCACTTTATCGTATCATTTGTTGTAGGAAGCACTAAATCGAGCAAATACATTTTTTTTCCATTATGAATCATAATATCCAAAAGTTGGTTGCCTTTGGACAAACCAACTATATCGTCAATGAGGGTTTCCATCACTTTTTTGGTAATGTGCTCTTGATTGAATGCACGTGTGAGGTAGGCCGAAAAGCTAGGATTTTCGGGAATGTATTTGCGATAAGGATAGTCCTTTCCTAAAAACATATCGAGACCAATACCAATAGCATCTTTTCCTTTATCTGGGAAAATAAAAGTTTGATAGGTATATTCTGAAATAAAGGTGTAAATATTGGGGACTTCCTTTTGAGGAAAATAATATTTGTAAAACTGGAATGCTTGTTGGAGTTCTTTCGATGTTTTTTCGAGTTTGGGATAAACAATTAAGGTTGTATCGTATAAAGTCCGAATACTAGGATAGTTGATAAAACCATTTAGATTGCCCAAAAACAAGCTATCGCTTGTTTTTCGCTTTAAAGGTACAACCTGCCGAAAATACAATTCTGAGAAAACTGGATATTTTTCTTCGAGTGTTTTGACACTTGTTGCTAGATTAAGCGTATCCAAAGCAAATAAGTCTTTCTCAAATCGTTGTATATTTAAATCAACATTAATATCAGAAACATCGGGAATGTCCCTATCTTTGCCGCACGATGTACAAAATATAATCCCTCCAAGACCAAGTATCAAGAGAGTAAAAAAGGAGTTCAACCCAATGTTATATCTCATAAATTTCTAAAATTTAAACTTTGTTTAACTCCAAACGCAGCAACGCTTTTGAGATTGCTTTCGTTTGAAAAAGTGAATATCGCAAAATATATTTCAAAAATTAATACAATTCAAACCTTTCAAATATGAAAAAAATTGCGCTTTTATCTGGAATAATGTTTCTTTTGAATTTTTCCCTATCTGCACAAGACGAGAGTTTTCGTTTTGGCATCAATTTGAGTCCTAACTTCAATTGGTTGTCGAGCAATGCTAGTGATATAACCACCGAAGGTACTAATTTTGGTTTGCGTCTAGGTTTTCAGGGCGAATACTTCTTTGCCGAACGTTATGCACTAGCCGCAGGATTAGGTTTTGCCTTTAATCAAGGTGGTACATTGATGCATACTCAAGCAGGTGATTATTGGTCGCAGTCAGAACTTGCCAATGTGGACTTTCATGCACTTCCTGAAAACACGAGCCTCAAATATAGCATTCAATACCTCGAAATTCCTATTGGCCTCAAAATGCTTACCAATGAGTTTGGTTATTTCCGCTATTATGCCGAGCCAGGAATCAATTTGGGTATTCGCACACAAGCAAGAGGTGATATTTTTAATGGAGATGCTCAACTCAATGACAATGAAGAAGATGTCAAAGCTGATGTCAATTTACTCAATCTCTCGTGGGGAATTGGTGCAGGTGCTGAGTATAGCATCAATGCTAATACCATCTTGTTTTTAGGTGTACATTATGCCAATGGCTTTTTGGACGTTACGGACGACAAAGCCCTTCGTGCCGATGGCGAAAACGAAGATTCCAATGGCTTGACTCGTGCTGTAACCATCAAGATTGGAGTATTTTTCTAAAATTTATAGATTAAAAATATTCTTAACTTATAGTTAAACCCATTCACAAAAAGGGGTATTGTGCTGATGAAAGCACAATACCCCTTTTGTAATTTGAGACTTTCCATTGATTCGATTAAACTTTACCTTCTTTGACAAATTCCGTGTTCCGTTCAAAATAAAAGAGAGAACGACCGTAGGAAGTGAATGATTTTAGATTTGAATGGAAATATTTTTACGGAAAAAGTCAAAGAACCAAAATTTATAGGAAAGTCCCTATGACCGAAAACAAACACTATCCACCTAGGTGGAATCATACCTTATCTGTATTTAAACAAATACTATTTGCAAACTCCATATTCTTGTTTTGCAGCTCTAATTTATTGGCCCAGTCCTGGGATAGAAACGCTGGCTACATTCCTTCTTATACGATTCATTCTACCATTTCAACATCTTCGGTGGGTACAGGTGTTACCGAAATGCTTGTAGATGGCGACCTCAATACACACTGGCTGTCTAGTCCACCCTTACCTTATAACTATATTGCTACAGCACATCAAAATTTTCTATTGAACAGTGCCAACAATTGGTTTTCGACAATTGGTTTAACGGACTTGAGTGCTGCTACTGACGGCGATACGAATAGTTCTACTCCTAGCATCTTGAATATAGAAGAATCTCCAAATGTAAACATCCAATTTCCCAATCCGCAAGATATAATTGTGCTTACTTTTAAAGCACAATGCAGCGCAGATATTATACTAGAAGCGGTAAATACTGAGGGTGATACTATGTTGATTGGAGAATATTTAGCCGAAACAGAGAATTTTTCTTTAAAAAAATTCGAGCTTTCGCTCACAAATATCCAATCGGTAAATTGTCACTCAAAAGAGTCCTTTTCTGTTTTTGAAATTGCTGGTTTGGAAAGTGCGCCCAAAGAGTTCGTTACTTTTGATTTTGGTCAAAACTTACCTATCGGGCAAGTTTATACAAGGCATTGGGCAGGAGATTCAATTGCTACCGCTACTACACTATATATAAGTCAAGACAATCAAAATTGGACAGCAGTAGCTTCGCTCAATCCCAATTCTTTGCATCCCATTACAACATTTTTGGGTGATAGTTTGTCTGCAAGATATTTGAGATTAGAACATACCTTGATACCCGAAGACTATAAAGCTGCTCTCTTTTGGGAAGTTGCCGTTTATGACCAAGATGGTATGTTTGGTACTCGCCCCACGCCACAAATCAGTAAAATTTCGTTAGCAGAAATGTTGGGCATTAATACGGTTTGGGGTTGGAATCATAATATTTATTCCAATTTATTGGCAGAAGGTGAAGGGCCAACCTTACACAATCAATGGGCTAGTCATGCTCGTAATTATCATTTTATGAATTGGGATGTTAACGATCCTGATGATGCTCCTGATTTTGAAACGATGGCAGAGGGCGGCGGCACCAATGTACATTGGTGGCTCAATTGGGATGTAGAATATCAAAGTTGGCAAGATGCTGATTTAGAAACTATTACAACTTTACAATTTAGTAGTTTTCAAGATACTGCGTGGTACACGCCTTTTCAATCTAGCAAAGCTTATGGAAGAGCTTTTGCCAATCATTTTGGAAGTACTCATGGAAATGGACTTGTAAGTACCCTCGAAATTGGTAATGAACCTTGGGACTATGATACTATTCCTCACCAAAATATACTTTGGGGAATGGCCGAAGGCATCAAAGAAACTGACCCAGACATGGAAGTTTTCACTTGTGCTTTGCAAGCCCACAATCCTTATGCAGAGCATGGAAGTTCGCAGTTTCGACATTATATAGGTTCAAGGCTTGTGCCTGATGTTGCACCTTATTTGGATGGAATCAATGTGCATGCTTATCCATTTTTGTTTAATGACGTAGGTGAGCAAATTTCGGTATATCCAGAGCATGGTGCATCGGAATTACAATCTGTTTTAAATATGATTCGATTTCGAGATCATAATTTGCCTAATAAAAAAATACACCTTTCGGAATGGGGTTGGGATTCGGATAGCCCTAACGAAGATTGTACACATAGCGAGTGTGTGAGTGAGCAGGCTGCCGCACTGTACGTCGTACGTGCGGCTTTGCAATGGCTGCGTTTGGGGATTGATAAGGCAACTTATTTTTTTCATGCCAATGCAGAAGAAGAAGTTAGTAGCCGATTTACTCGTTCGGGTTTAACTGAGTCCATAAATTATAATTTTAATAAGAAAAAATCATTTTATGCTTTTCAAACCTTAGTAGATTCTTTGGGTAATAAGCATTTTATAGATGTCGTATCAGAAAATGATGAGTTTTGGGCGTATCTTATGGGAAATGAACAAGGGGAAATCACACATCTTGCGATATGGAGACCAATTGATGGCGATGATTATAAAGGCGTGAAGTTTTTTTGGGAAAGCGATTATAAAGCGGTTGCGGCCTTGCTGATTGATGGTATGCCAGGTGGTACACCTACCACCTTGCCGACACTTGAAGACAACAGGATGCAAATTGAGGTTTTTTCAACTCCAACTATCTTAACTTTAACACCTAATACTTGCTTAGAAAATATCAATTTGACAACTGATTGTATTTATTCCAATCAATATCAAGCTCAAAATAATATTTCTATCAATGCGCAATTGTCTGAGGATTTAAATATTCAGGCAGGGCAAAGTGTCGAAATCAATGCTGGTTTTGAAGTGCCTTTGGGGCAAAGTTTTGAAGCAACAATTGATGAGTGTGAGGAGGAAGAAACGGATAATTAAACGAATACAAGCACGAATTAGCTTTACTAAACTCTACTTTCCGAACTCCCTCCCGCAAGTTTAGGAAAGTCGTTAACTTTCAAATCCTTCGACTCCCATTACTGTGGTATATTTAAAACTCAATTTCTTATCAGGGTAAATTCTTTTAAAAGCAGACTGTACCATCAAAGTGCCTTCGTGAAAGCCACAAAGTATCAGTTTTAGTTTCCCTTCATAATTATTAATATCTCCAATAGCATAAATTCCTGGCACATTGGTTTGATAATCTAAAGTATCGACATCAATGGCATTTCTAGTGATATTGAGATTCCAATCTGCAATCGGGCCCAACTTTGGAGTTAAACCAAATAATGGAATAAAATAGTCGGTCTCTTTTTGAATTTCACCTTCGGTTTTGTGTTTGATGACAACTTCGTTTAATTTTCCATTGCCATTTAACCCAACCACTTGTGCATCGGTAATGAGTTTGATTTTATTGGCTTTGTGCAATTCCATCACTTTTTCGACGCTATCTAGCGCACCTCGGAACGAGGTGCGGCGATGCACTAAAGTTACTTCTTTGGCAATCTCTGCCATATAAATTGTCCAATCCAATGCCGAGTCGCCTCCACCTGCAATGACCAATCTTTTATCCTTGTATTCTTCTGGATTTTTAATCATATAGGAAACTCCTTTCTTTTCAAAAGAAGCGATATTTTCGATGGGAGGTTTGCGAGGTTCAAAGCAACCCAAGCCACCTGCAATAGCAACTACAGGAGCATTGATTTTTGTACCTTCATTGGTTGTCAACAAGAAAGAATCATCTTCTAAACGTTCCAATTGTTCGGCACGTTCGCCGAGGGTGAACGAAGGTTTGAAGGGTTCGATTTGTTTCATCAAATTATCCACCAAATCACCAGCTAATATATCTGGAAAACCAGGAATATCATAAATAGGTTTCTTCGGATAAATTTCTGAAAGCTGACCGCCCACTTGTGGGAGGGCATCGACCAAATGGCAACGCAATTTCAACAAGCCTGCTTCAAAAACAGTAAATAGTCCAACTGGCCCTGCTCCAATGATTAATATATCAGTTTTTATCATGTTCTTTTTCTAAAAAATCGTCTATAATTATCTCTTAAAACATTTAAGTGCAAACTAAAGTTCGCACCACTAAGTTATAATTGGCTTGCCAATTCACTTGCTTCTTTGATGGCTTTTTTGGCATCCAAAGCTTTGGCAATATTTGCTCCTCCAATTAGGTGAACGCTTGCGCCTGCAGCTTGCAAATCGTCATACATCGCACGATAAGGTTCTTGTCCTGCACAAATCACCACATTGTCAACTGGAAGTACTTGTGGCGTATCTTGTACTAAAATATGAAGTCCTTCGTCGTCCACTTTGACGTACTGTGCTTCGGCAATCATTTTGACTTGCTTCATAGACAAACTTGCTCGATGAATCCAGCCTGTTGTTTTACCCAAATTTTTACCGTGTTTACCTTTGGAACGTTTTAATAAATAAATCTCTCTTGGTGAGGACAAAGGTTT
>JAHDEQ010000170.1:0-1121 GCA_020628755.1 Saprospiraceae bacterium | reverse complement strand
GTTGCTAAAATAATTTCATCAAAATTGCCATTGGTAAGTGTCGCTGTATCAACTCTGGTATTGAGATGAACTTCAACTTTATACTTTTTAAGCATGGTATTGTAGTAGCGAATCGTATGACTATATTCTTCTTTTCCAGGAATAACTTTAGCCATATTGAACTGTCCACCAATTTCAGGTTCTCCCTCATAAAGCACAACCTCATGCCCTCGTTTAGCAGCTACAGTTGCAGCTTCTAAACCCGCAGGGCCCGCACCAACTACGGCAATTCTTTTCTTATTTTCGGTTGGTAAATGTATCAATTCTGTTTCGTGGCAAGCTCTTGGATTGACAATACAGGAGGCTACTTGCATTGTAAAGGTATGGTCTAAACAAGCCTGATTGCAAGCAATACAGGTATTGATTTCGTCGGCACGATTTTCCATCGCTTTTAAAACCAAATCTGAATCTGCCAAAAATGGTCGAGCCATAGAAACCATATCTGCACAACCTTCTGCTAAAACTTTTTCGGCAACATCGGGCATATTGATGCGATTGGTTGCAACCAAAGGAATATTGACCTCACCCATCATTCGCTTGGTGACCCAAGCAAAACCTGCTTTTGGAACAACTGTACCAATGGTGGGAACACGAGCTTCGTGCCAACCAATTCCTGTATTGATAATCGTAGCTCCTGCTTTTTCGATTTCTTTGGCGAGTTGTACGACTTCTTCCCAAGTACTTCCTCCCTCTACTAAATCGAGCATGGACAAGCGATAAATAATGATAAAATTTTCGCCAACAGCAGCTCTTGTTCGTTTGACAATTTCTATTGGAAATTTGATTCTATTCTCGTAGCTACCGCCCCATTCGTCGGTACGACGATTGGTTTTTTTGACGATAAATTGATTGATTAAATAACCTTCAGAACCCATAATTTCTACCCCATCATAATTGGCATATTGAGCCAGTTTTGCGCAATTCACATAATCTTCAATCGTTCGTTCTACTTCTTCGCTTGTCAATGCGCGTGCGGGGAAAGGGCTGATAGGCGCCTTGGTGTCACTAGCCGATACATTTTTCGGAGAATAACCATAACGTCCTACATGGAGAATTTGCATACAAATTTTACCGCCTTCATC
>JAHDEQ010000169.1 GCA_020628755.1 Saprospiraceae bacterium | reverse complement strand
GCCATGTTATAGTAGTTAAGTTCTAGTTAAACCAAATTTGTTTTTTTGATAGCGAAAACAAAGTGTTTATTTTATTGTGAAATAATCAATAATCAACATATTAAAATTTCAAAGTTATGAAAACAAACTACTACTATTCGCTTGTTGCTGTTCTCTTTTTTATGGCATTTACAAAAGCCAATGCCCAAGAAAATTGCCAAGATTGGTATTGGGGAATCAATTACACTTTTTTGCAACCATTGGATAATTTACAAGAAAACGGGTTTGGAAGGACTCATGGAATGAGTATGGAAGGACTCTATAATTTGTCCGATGGCCTTAAAGATGAGGTCCATATTGGTCTTAGATTGAATACATTGCTTGGTGAAGCAGAAAGAGATGATATTACTTTGGCTATACCTGAAAATGCAACTGCTATTTCGAGAGTTTTTAACAGTATGTTTGAATTAAAAGGAGTTGCCCGTTGGATTTTAGCACCTAATAGAAAGTTTAGCCCTTATGTCGAAGGGCATTTAGGTGGAAGGTTTGTGTTTGGGCATGAAACCTTACGGTCTGCCCCTTTCGACCGTCAATTTGATTTAGAATCTAATTTTTATGCTTCTACTTCAGCAGCTTTTGTCTATGGTCTTGGGGCAGGAGCTTTGATTCAAATAGCTCCAAATGTTGATATAGATTTGAGCGTCAATTATGATAGAGGAACTCGACACCAATTTATAGACATGAACTCTTATCAGTTAGAGGATAACGTCATTTCGTATGACCTTACCCGTTCAACTATTGATGATTTGACGATACATATTGGCTTTCGATTTTTGATTGATACTTGTGCGGATAAAACATCTATAGAACGAGAGAAAAAACCAAAAACAAGTCCATCAACAAGGTCAAAACGCACAAGTCCACAGCGAAAAAAGACAAGAAAAACGGTAAAGAGTTAGTCTTTAGAAATAGAAAATCAAACCCTAGCAATTTCCCAATTGCTGGGGCTTGACTTAATCCAAAACCCAATCAAGGTTGGCTACAACCTTGAATTGTCGCTTCAAATTCTGCACCCAAATTTACTTCAAAACCTGCTTGCAATTCAATACAATTTCCAGCTTGATAATTAATAGTCGCTGTCCCTGAAATCGTATCAATAGAATTGATGCTATTGGAGGCTTGAAAGGTCAAATTTTCAACAGTATAATTACTATTTAATACCAAATCTGCGATACAAGCTGTTGTAGGAAATTCAAATCGCCCTCGTACGGCCAAGTGATCCGACAAGTCAAAAATATCCCACATCTCATCTTCAATACTACGATAAATCAAAGGTTCATTCGTTTGTATCGTAGGAACTAAATAGTCTTTTGCATAAAAAACATAATCCAAATATTCTTGTGAAGTTGGACTCACATAACTGCTCACCAAGTAATCATAAGTCAGTGGATAACCCAAATAATCAGGTTCTTCTGCATTTAAAATATTGAGCATTATATCGTATTCATTAGAAGCATTGGCAATCTTTTCCACATTAAAATCCCCTCCTAAAATGACGGCTTCGGTGCTAGGTATATTTTTACTATCCACAAAGGCTTTGAGTTGGGTCAATTGCGACTGGCGAGTCACAATATTTTGTGGGTCAGCGAATGCTTGTAGGTGTGTTCCAAAAATATGATAAGTACGCCCCAATTTATCAATTTGGGCATACATCGCTCCTTTGGCAGCTAAACAATCCGAACCATCACAATCAGTATAAACAATAGATTCATTATATAAAATTGGCCAACGACTATAAATCAAAACGCCTCCATCTTCGGTAGAACCAGCTTCATCAACCACAGGTGTAAGGTATGGATATTCCAAAGATAAACTATCGGTCAAAATACTCCTCGCAGCATTATCAAAGGCTTCATTGATGATGATTGCGTCGTAACCCTGCACCGCTTTATGCAAATAAGTAGCTCTCGTACTTTGGTCAGTTAACGAAATGGGCGGCGTGAGCATATAAATATTATAAGTCAAAATATTCAAAACATTTGCATCTGTTAAGTCAGTAGCAAGATTAGGAAAAGGTTCATGTTCTTGTAAGACAAACAAATAATCATCATAGCCTCCCGTAAAATAAGCGGTATATTTTAAGGTGACGAGTTTTCCATTGAGCATAAATGTTTCTTCATGAAAATCACGGTCATCATACCAAGGATTGCTAAAACCTGGGCCATCGGCTGAATGCCAAATATCACTCCCAATAAAATTGCCATTGAGCCTCAATTTTAGATTGATGCTATCCAAACCACTTTTGAGCGTGGTGGTCAAGAAAAAATCAGTTCCATTGTGAATACCTGCATCTCGATTTGTCCATAAGACATTGGTATTGAGTTGCCAAGGAATGATGGTTTCATTATTCATACCCCACCATTCGTCGGACTCCATCGTATGTGGCCCAGTTTGAATGGAATTTACCGAAAATTCAAGCGAGGAGTTGTTTTGAAAATAGACATAGCTTTGAGCTTGTAAGCTGCTAACGAAACAACAAAAGGAGAGTAGTAGTAAATAGAATTTGTGCATAATCTGTATTTTTCAATGTTGAAAATACAGAGAATTTTTACCAATGTTTAAATTAAAAGCATAAAAAAAGGCATTGTAGTGATTCACTACAATGCCTTGCAATCTCAAAATTGGTTTAATATGAAAATATCTTAGAAAAATCTCGGATGTCTCAACTTAGAGTTATACAAACGTTTCTTTCGTTCCAAGCTATACGACAACAAAATTTCTATTGTCCCAGAGTTGAATGGAGTGATTTCTGACAAAGTTATATCATAAGCTGCTCCTATTCTTAACTGATCCGAAATCAGCATTTGTGCAATCAAATCAACCGATTCGATGCCGCCTTTCATAGACGAACCACCTTGTCTCAAACTAAGTCCGGCAATAAATTGGTCGTAAAAAATAAAACTGATATGTCCTTCAAAGTCAATGGGCGCATTGCGAGCATACTTAAATAAAAATGCTGGTTTGAGTCGCAAAACAGATGATAAAGTAACGAGTTTGCCCCCCATCAAATAAAAATGTGGTTCTGCAATGGACTCAATATTATTATTGGCGACCTCATCTGACAAAAGACTAATATCGGTGGGAATAATTTGATTGACCGAAATACCTGCATAAGCGGTCGGCCCTTCGTAATAAAATCCCACACCTGTATTTCCTACCATTCTGGAATTTTGTGCTTCGGCAAAAAGTTGGTCATCGGGCAATAAGGTTTTAGCCTTGTCTTGATTGATAAGATAACGCTGAAAAATACCTTGAATCCCCATCGCAAAATTTCCTTTTGCCAAAGGCACTCGATAAGCATAGTTCAAATGCAAATTGAAATTATTGGTTGGGCCAATAAAATCGTTGATAATACTCAAGCCCAAAGCCGCACGACCATTAGGTAGTGGCGTATGTGCCGTCAGTAATTGAGTCGTTGGCGCACCTTCTACACCTATCCATTGACTACGATACATCGCAACAATACTAGCACTTTGGTTGCTACCTGCATAAGCTGGATTGATGGCCAATTTGTTAAACATAAATTGGCTGTATTGAGCATTTTGTTGTGCCGACACTATATATATACAACAAAAACTAATTAGAGTAAGAAGTAAATATTTTTTCATTTGTATGAATTTTTTTCTTTGAAAAGATTATGTTCAAATTTTCGTGTATTCAGGTGTTCATTCAATTTTATACTTTAACATCTGAACAGGTACGAAAGTGCTACTCGCGTTGCAAATAGACATAACCTCTTACAATTTCAACACCCAAATCATCGTATTGCAAAACGTAAAAGTAAGTTCCTGTAGGAAGGTTTTGGTTTTTCCAAGTACCATCCCATTCGTTTTTATAAAGTGGATTTCGGAAAACTTCATCGCCCCAGCGATTGAAGACGATTAATTGAGCTGTTTCGCCATTTTCTAGGCAAGGAATGACAAATGTGTCATTCACACCATCGCCATTGGGCGTAAAGGCCGTTGGTACATCGCAACTTTCTTGTTCTTCTACAATAAAATTGACTTGATTTTCGGTGCATTGGTTGGGACATAATTCGGAGCAAATCGTATAAGAGAAATTATCCGTACCCGAAAAATTACCATTTGGAATATAAGTAAAAGTATTGTCGCCATTATCAACTACTTGTCCGTCGCTAGAATTGCTAAAATCAAATAAGAAATGGTCATTATTCAATATATCATTTTCAAAAGGATTAAAACTGGATAAGGTATCGCCAAAGCTCAAAGTGTATTCGTCTTGACTCAAAAAAGCCTGCTCATAAGTAGTAAGCACGAGGGTATCAGAAGCACTTACAGCACAAATGCCATGTGCTACTGTCCAAACAAAAGTATTTTCTCCTTGTGACAAATTGCTGACCGAGGTATTGGCTTCAAATACATTTCCAAAAACAGGATTGCCATTTAAGGCCGTCCAAGTTCCCTGAACATTACTTTGATTAGAAATATCATTAGCGGATAATTGAAAAGCATCTTCGCAAGCCAGTCCATCCGTACCTGCCTGAGCATTCAGGCTAGGAACGGCCACCACCTCTAAGCCAATAATCGGACTTTGGCTTGTACAACCAATCGAATTGCTGGCCACTACAAAGTAGTCGGTGTCATCGCTCACAAAAACATTATTAACCTCTAAGCTCGTACCTGTTAGGATGGTTTGACCTTGACTATCATTCCAAGTATAAGTATAATCCGTATTTGGATTTTCAATATTTAAAATTAAATTTTCGCCTTCACATATCGGACTATTGTTGCTCAATATAGGAAGTTCGGGAGCAGTTTCAATACCAACAGCAATACTGTTACTTGATGAACAACCATTCACCGTTATTTGTAAAGCATAGCTGCCCGAAAAACTTGATTCCACATTGGCAATTATAGGATTTTGGTCGCTTGATGACCAGTTATTAGGGCCCGTCCATGTATAGGTAGCATCGGCAATAGTTGATGTCTGGAGTTGCAAATCTTCGCCTGCACACAAAAACAAAGGAGCGTCAATCGTAGGATTAACTGGTTTTTCAATAATCGTTATTTCAATAGGATTTGAGATATTAGAACCGCAGCCAGCATCTATCACTTGTACCATAAAACTACCCGAATGGGATGCTAAAGACAGGTCTTCAATACTTAGACTAGGAACAGTCGTAGTCATTTGAAAACTAGCATTAGCTGTATTTGTCCAACTATATGAAACATCACTTCCATTATAGAGGTCAGTTTCCAAGTTCAAGGTTTCGCCCTCGCATAGCGATGTCGTAGTCGCCGAAATGTTTGGCTGATAGTTGAGTCCTGTCCCAATCGTAACACCCGAAAGTGTCCCCATACTGCTACAACCTGTAAACATATTGAAGACATTAATGGTATATGTCCCCACAGCAGCAGCAGTTGGATTGCTAATAACAGGATTTAGTTCGTTACTCGTAAAATTATTAGGCCCCGACCATGTGATATTCAAACCGTTCATATCGGTGGTATTCAAATTGGCCATGAGCTGCAAATCTTCATTGCAACCGCCGCCACTAAAAGAAGGAGCAGCACTAACGGCTGGATCAATATTAAGACTCAAGTTAGAAACTTCAGAAGGACATCCATTCTCTTCTACTTGTACCCAAAGCTCAAATTGTCCTGATGAAATTGAATTCAACTCAAAAGTAGTATTGCTTGAATTTGGAGCAGCTCCATTGCTAGGGTCGTTTAAATACCAAGTGTAATCAATATCAGTAGGATATTGATTGACCAATCGAAATGTAATCTCATTGCCCTCACATGGAATCCCTAAAATTTGAATAATAGGTTTGGCAGGAGCATCATTGATAGTAACTGTTTCAACGTTAGATGAAGCAGAGTTACAACCATTTTCAACACAAATCAATGTCCAATTGCCTGCTACATATTCATCTGCATCAGCACTAATTGTTGTCGTATTGGTATTGGTATTGAGTAGGGGATTGGTCGCAACACTCGATGTTGAACCTCCTGGTGGAATCCAAAAATAGCGAGCGCAAGTACTAGGCGAACTCAGTACCAAATCCTCGCCTTGACATATTACGCCATTGCTTTGTAACGTAGGTGTAGCAGGAACAGGATTGATATTGACCGTTATTTCAACGGGTTCGGCAGCGCAACCATTTTCTGTCATCACCCCAGTATAAACACCTGCATCCGACATACTCACATTTGTAATAGAAGGTTCATAATCTGTCGATGAAAAACCATTAGGACCAGTCCATAGCCAAGTCGTACCTGTAGCACTATTAGGCACAACGACATTAAAATTTATATCTTCTGTCTCGCAAGTAGAGATACTTGTTACGACAACAGGTGCATTAGGTGCATCGCCCGATGAAACCACAATCGGTTGATTGGGCATATCGTTGGTTATACAGTTTGTATCAGAATTAATGATTTGAAAATTGTCGTAAACCCCACTTCCAATATTAAAAATGGTCAATACACCATTGGCAGCCGCTAGTTGAGGCCCATGACTTTGAGCAACACCGTTTAGCGTGTAATTGATAAGATAAGATTCGGCAGGACTTAGATTTTCTATGTTCAAACGACCATCCGTAGCGGTACAAGCACTCGGAGCTTGGAGCGTCGCCGTAGGCGACTCGCCGTTGTTGGGATAGAGCGATACACTATTCATATTATCAACCGATACGCCGCAACCTGAATTATTAGTTGTGATAAAATTGCTATATAAACCACCACATAAATCCGTTAGATTGATTTCTCCAAAACTATTAGTTGTGATAGGGCCTAGTGATGTTGGTGTACCATTATCGTCATAATAAATCGTATAAGATTGGGCAACTTGAAAACCATTGATGCTTATACTGCCTGTACATTGTCCACAGTCGTTGGGCAAATTGCTACTCGCAATTGCTGGCGTATAGTTGGCTGGTGAGGCAGCGTTGATAGTGACAGGAATACAATCACTCGTAGCATGGGCACAAAAAGCAGAGTTGCCCCCATCCAAATCAGTTACTAAATCATCAAATGAATCACCAACTTGTGGCGAAAGATTTGTTTGCGTACGCTGAAAAGACAAACCACATATTTCAAAGCTACTGGTACTTGTCACATCAATATCAGATAAATCAGGACCTAGTGACGGAATTGAGTCCACTAGGACGACAGAACCATCGCTACTGCCTCCATTGCGGTCTATCACATAGTAGCGATAATCATAAGTTGGACTAAAATTTCCGTTAGAAGGACTATTATCTAAATTAAGACTGAGTAAAGGTGAATTTTCACAAGCCTCAATTGGAGTCGTATCAAGCGTACCACCAAAAGCGATGCAGCAATCGTTGATGGAAGAACAACCACCGCAACCATTTCTAAACATTATTTGAAAACTCGCATTGGTATTACTAACATCGTCTGCCCAAACCGCCAAATAATAACGGGTAATACTGATGGGATTGACGGGAGCCGTTTGCCAAGTATTGAATTGTGTACCACAATCCACCAAAAGGAGTGGGTCATTAGTACAATCCATTCCTTGCAGTTCATATAGCGCATAATGAATATTGCCATTGGGTGCAAGTATCTGCCACTCAAAATTACCAGCCTGCGCTCCAAACAAAGACCACAATACATCTTGCCCGACTGCGGGTGAGCTACATCCTGCAGGTGTATTGATGGACATGGTGGAAAGGCCAGGTGTACCAATTGCAGTTACAGCTGTACTGGTTTCTTGCCCGCAAGGCAAAATAGGTGATGAGCCAGCAACGGGTAGAAAACTAGCATTGCAAGGACAATTGAGATCAGGTGCACACGAACCATTTTGGGCAAAAATATTGGTTTGAAAAAACAGATAGACAGAAAAGAGTAGAAAGCATCTCTTCAGAAAAGAAATATTTTTGTTCATGGTGATTAAATAAATGTTTATACGGATTTAAATAAATGATGCACTTGCATCATACCTAAGTTCCTTTACTAAATCGCTGTTATTTCACCGATTTTAAAGGTAAACCTACTTAAAACGTATAAAACCGAGCAATTATAAGTACTAACACTCAAAAAACTCGGAATTAGGTTTTTGGTAGTTCTTTATAAAACTAAAAAGTCTTAAAGTTCAATTTTTAGTATGCTAAAAATATACCATCTTTTTTCTATATGATAAAAGAGTATATTGTATGAAAGGAATTAAGTGAGGCTATATTAATTTAGCAGGGGTATTTTGCTAAGGTGTGTTATTGGTACAAAAATAAGGATTTATAGACTGTGATGCAAGTACTGGCAATATTGATGAGCGAAAGCAAACTAATCCAATACGACAATTTTTTGGGTAAATAATTGATTTTTAGCTTTTAAGCTGACAAAATAAATACCTGGATTCAAATTTTGTACGGGCAATTCTAATTGGTTGCTCATCAATTGCTCTTCAGCGACTTGTTGACCCTTGGAATCATAAATACTCACTTCGATAGGAGTAGTAGGAATAGTAGCTATCTGGATGGAACAAAAATCTTTGCATGGATTAGGAAAAATAGAAAATTGAACATCGTTTTGCAAATTGTCATTAGACAGAGGCTCTAACACATCGGCAAACTGGATAGCAGTACAACCATTTTGGTCAGTAACGGTCACTTGATAAGTATCGGGGGCAAGGTTGGTGAGCCAACTTTGGCTTGCGCCATTGCTCCACTCAAAACTATAAGGAGCTACTCCATTACTAGCAATGGCTTCTAAACCATTTCCAAAATTGAGAATATCTATAGTTATCGGTTCAGGTTCAAGCAATGCTACTGTCGTTCCAAAAGAACAATCGTTGGCATCCATAACATAAATAACATAAGTATCAGGACTCAAATTTTGAAAAGAACCCGTATAAAATTCTCCATTTAAAAAATACGTAAAGGGTGCTTGCCCATCAATAAGTTCTAATTGGATAACTCCATCCGTGCTACTATTGCAAGTAGGCGTTTGCACAAATACATCAAATAATAATTGATTGTTATCAGAGATGACTTGGATGCTATCTATATTGGTACAGCCATTTTGGTCAGTAACAGTTACAGTATATATGGCGTCATCAACATCGGTCAAGAGCTTTTCGGAAGCACCATTACTCCATAAATAGTGGTAAGGCGCAATACCACCATAAGGATTAGTCTCTATATTTACAGCTTCACCGCAAAGTCCCCCATCGGTTTGTAAAAATAGTTGCAAAGCAGTAGGCTGATAGATGCTTGTAGCTAAAACCGAAGAACAACCCATCAAGTCAGAAACCGTCAAGATATAGTTGCCTGCTTGTAGATTTGCATTGGTTTGAGTATTCGCATCATTACTCCAAGTATAGCTATAAGGTGCTGTGCCACCAGAAGCGATGGCAGTTATGATACCATCAGAACCATTGTAACAAGATACATTCGTTGTGATAAGTTCGACGATTAAAGTATCAGAAATGGCTGCATACATTTTATTACAAAATAAAAGGAACAAGCAAGCACTTATGTATAAAAATTTTTTCACGGAAGTATAAGTCATAGATTTGCACAAATCTAAGGAGCTTTCCGCTTATTTCTAAGAAAAAGATGAGAAGAGTCACTTTTTAAACTTAGTTTTTGAATTTATGTCACGAATATACCCCAGATAGGGTATAGGACGACGAACACAATTTTTATAATTTTGTGACAGAGCATTATATTTTATGTAATTCTCACTTTCCTATAAACC
>JAHDEQ010000168.1 GCA_020628755.1 Saprospiraceae bacterium | reverse complement strand
AACAGAAAAATAGCCTTCCATACAGTCCGCTAGGCTTAACGTAGGGTCAGGATAATCATAGTAATCATTAGTAACACTTGGATAATCAGGGATATTAAACGCCCACGGAAGGTAATTATCGACATCATTATTGATGTTTATATCTCCCTCTTCATGTGCATGCATGGCAGCAGTAGCAGTAAAAACTTTTGAAACAGATGCTAACAAAAATACTGTTGTATCTTCAACTGCTATATTATTAGCAATATTGGCAAAACCATAAGATTCAATCCAAACAACTTGTCCATTTTTTACAATAACTGTTGAAACCCCAGGAAGATTTTCCTGATTCATTTGCGATTGAATAAAATTATCAATAGCAGGACTGGGGTTTGGATTTTGAGCGAATGCAACAATTGCTGTAAAAAAAAAGAGAGCAAAAATGTTAAAAATTTTCATGTGGATTTTTGGTATTAAATTTAGAGTATGAAATGGTTTTTAGCAAAATATGAACAATTGAAGTATCTATGCGAGTTTTGAACATGAACACAAAATAGCTTCGCTATTTTACCTCAAATCCTAATTTTTGAATGTCTTCCCAGAAAGCAGGATAAGATTTGCCGACGACTTTGGGTTCTTCAATCTTGATGTCGCCGAGCATAGCAAGTGGCGCAAATGCCATTGCCATACGATGGTCTTCGTAGGTCGGAAATTGTGGCTCGTCGAGTAAGGCTTTGCCTTCGAGCATATAGTAATCTTTTTGTGAACGTTTTGAAAATTTGGCAGGTAATTTTGATAAGAAAACTTGCAGTTTTTGGAGT
The DNA here is from genome assembly GCA_020628755.1 of Saprospiraceae bacterium. GTDB lineage: Bacteria > Bacteroidota > Bacteroidia > Chitinophagales > Saprospiraceae > JAHDES01. Next base: position 8,970 of record JAHDEQ010000168.1, on the reverse strand, counting down.
TCGTTTTGAAGGGCTTGAATACGGTCAGTTTCCTTTATTTTGAGGGTTTCAAGTCCCGTAAATAAGCCTTGTACGCCCGTGCCTGCACAAACGACTGCCATCGTTTGGGCGATGTCAGGACAAAGCAAAAAATCCCATTCAAACATTGGACTTCGTTTTTCTCCACTTTTTTTGATGTAAATAAAGTCTTCTTTGAAAATGGTTTTAACCCCAAATTTTTCCATCATTTCTGCAATGATAGCGTCACCTTGTAGGCTATTTTCGTAAAGTCCATTGAGTTTGAGATTAAGGTCTTGGTCAGCAAATGCGGCCATTGCATAATAGTAGGAAGCCGCCGACCAGTCGGCTTCTACGGTAAAATCTTTGGCTTGGTATGGTTGAGGTTTTATCGAAATCGTCTGTTCGTTCCAAGTATGTTCAATACCAAAATAGGCCATTGTTTGGAGGGTCATTTCGATATAAGAACGAGAAACGATTTTGCCTGTCAATTCTAAATCTAATCCTTTGGGCAACGTCGGGGCGAGCATGAGTAAGGCCGAAATATATTGACTGCTCGTATTGGCAGCTATTTGGATGTGGTTATTTTGTCCAAAATTAGTGGCTTCGCCAATTTGAAGGGGAGGATAAGCTTCGTTTTCAAGGTAATCTATTTTAGCTCCCAATTGTCGCAGTGCATCAACCAAAATACCAATAGGGCGTTGTTTCATTCGAGCCGAACCCGTCAAAACTTGTGTACCTGATTGTGTGGACAAATAAGCGGTCATAAAGCGGTAGGTCGTACCTGCCGCACCTGCATCAAAGGTTTGGCCTGTTGCGACTTGAGCGAGCAATTTTTGGAGTGTCGTGGTGTCTTTTGAAGTCGAAATATTTTTTATCTCAAAATCATTTTCACACAAAGCTTTTATCAATAAAACTCTATTGCTTATACTTTTGGAGCCATCGAGTGTGATTTCTCCTTGAATCGTTTTATTGGATTTGGTAATGGTATAGGTCATAAATAGTGTTGCGAACTTTAGTTTGCAAAGTTGTAGAATCAATGGGTCTCTATTAATCTTTTTTACTATAGATTATTCAGAGTTTCACGGAATGAAGTTTTCATACAAGTAATTTTGTCTGACAACTTAACTTTGTTCTTTTTTACCGCAAAAAAGAACGAAAAAGCTCGTCGAATCGCATATTTCTCAAAATTTTTGATCTAGATTTTTTAATTTTTTTCGCTTTACTCTCAAAATTAAAAAATTCTCCCTATGGGCGGTCAAAATTTTGGAAATTGCTTTTTTCGACACTCATATCCTTAGTATTATTATATATTTTTTTATTCCAATCCGAGAATTGTTGAGTTTGAATGATTCAATTTGCAATTAATAATAATCATTAGTCAGAAGTTTCTCCATTGTTTTCTTCAGATTTCACCTCCTCCTCTTTTTTCTTTGCTTCTCTTAGTTGCTTTCGACGTTCGTCATCTCTTGCATAAGCATTGATGATTTCCTTGACTAAACGATGGCGAACGACATCGTCGGCTGTAAGGTGTGTGATAGCAATTCCATCTATGCCTGAGAAAATTTCCATCGCATGACGCAAACCTGATTTGACACGATAAGGCAAATCTATTTGGGATAAATCACCTGTAATAATACATTTTGCTGATGGCCCAAGACGAGTCAAGAACATCTTGAGTTGCATGGTGGTTGTATTTTGTGCTTCGTCCATAATGACAAAAGCATTGTCCAATGTACGGCCACGCATAAAGGCCAAAGGCGCCACTTCGATAACTCGTGTCGCCATAAAATGCTGGAGTTTGTCGGCTGGCAACATATCGTCAAGTGCATCATAAAGCGGACGCAAATAAGGATCAACTTTATCTTTTAAATCACCTGGCAAGAAACCTAGGTTTTCGCCTGCTTCAACGGCAGGACGGGTCATAATGATTTTTTTGACCAAGCGATTTTTCAATGCTCGAACTGCCAAAGCAACGGCAGTATAGGTTTTTCCTGTACCTGCTGGGCCAATGGCAAAAACAATGTCATTGGCTTCTGATGCTTCGATAAGTTTTTTCTGATTGCGGGTTTTGGCTTTGATGACTTTGCCGCCTGGCCCATGAACAAGGGTTGTATTGCCATTGCCATTGCTCAGATGTACTTCGTGCGGATTGCCACCATTGAGTAAATCCTCAACAGTTTGTACGGTCAGTTCTTTTTGGTCACGTAGCATCCGTACCATTTTTTCGACTGTACTCTTTGCTTTTTGCGTATATTTTTTTTCGCCAGAGAGTTTTAAATTATTTCCCCGAGAAGTAATGGTGATTTCGGGGTAAGCACTTCGGAGTAAATTCAGTTTTTTATTCTTTTCGCCGTAAAGGGCTACGGGGTCAATTCCTTCAATGGTTAATATTATTTCGCTCAACAGGAGATTATTTTAGTTTTATTATTTGTAAATATTATAGGAAGTTGAAAACTTCTTTGATATATTTCGTCAAAGTTTTCAACTTTGACAAAGACGTTAAATTAAATCTAGCTTTACTAAACTTTGCAGTACATTTGCTATGCACAAGTTTAGGAAAGCATAAAAATAGTTAATTCAGTAAAAGAAACCCAATTTCTATGCCTATTGTAAGTTTGACTACTGATTTTGGTTATCAGGATTATTATTTGGGCTCACTCAAAGGAGCACTTTTGTGTGTACGTTCTGATTTGAATATTGTTGACATTACGCATAACGTAAAGCCTTTTGATATAGTTCAAGCAGCCTTTATTTTAAAAAATACGTTTCCAAGCTTTCCAAAAGGGACGATACATATTATTAGTGTCAATAATTTTTATAACTCAAAGCCTTGTTTTGTAGCCTTGGAGTATCAGGAGCAATTTTTCATTGCTCCTGATAATGGGGTTTTGTCTTTGATGTTTGACACTTTGCCAGAAGCTATTTATGAATTGGAATATTCGGACGAAAGTACATTTCCGTTTGAAGAAATTTATGGTAAAGCGGTTGACCACATTGTAAAAGGACAACCCTTTCATGAAATTGGTATTTTGTTGGATTCGATTACAGAACGAATAACTTATAATCCTGTCAAAAGCAGCAATCAACTCAAAGGAACAGTTATACATATTGACCGTTTTGGGAATGTTATTACGAATATTTCTGAAGATTTATTCAAAGAGACGGCCAAAGGTCGCTCTTTTCAATTGTTCTATAAACGGACACATCCGTTAAATAAAATTAGTCGTTTTTATTCAGATGTACCTGTAGGTGAACCGCTTTGTTTGTTCAATTCGATGGGATATTTGGAGTTGGCCATCAATATGGGGCAAGCGGCGAGTTTGTTAAATTTGAAATTAGAAGATACGATTCAGCTAGATTTTATGCCGAGTTTGTAAAAACTATTACTTTTGTAAATGCTTCGAGTAGCTGCACATATTATTTCTGTGGTTTTTCACCCCTTGCTTATGCTGACGTATATGTTGGTATTGCTGCTATTGATAAATCCGTACCTGTTTGGAGTACATAATATCAAAGGAAATGCACCTTTGATATTGTTTGTGTTTTTGTCCACCTTTATGATTCCTGCCTTTGCTGTTTTTATGATGAAGCAACTGGATTTTATTAGTAGCATTCAGATGCACGACCGTATGGAGCGTACGGGGCCATATATCATAACGGGTGTTTTTTACTTATGGATGTTTCGCAATGTTTTGGACAATCCGAATATTCCTACTGCTTTTACGGTTTTTGTGTTGGGTTCAACGATTGGTTTGTTTTTGGCTTTTTTTATCAATATCTTTTCAAAAATCAGTGCTCATGCCGTAGGTATGGGCGGTTTGATGGCAATGGTCGTGATAAGTATGTTTTTGTATAGTTACGACGATTTTGTTATCAATCTAAATAGCTTTGGTATTGTTAAATGTAGTATGAACACGCTCCTCATGGCAAGTATTGTACTAGCAGGTATTGTAGGTACTTCTCGTCTTTTGCTCAAAGCGCACGAACCCAAAGATTTGTATGGAGGTTATCTTGTAGGCTTTTCAGCTCAATTAATAGCTTTGTGGATATTGCTGTGATTAGACTTTTTTAATATCTTCATTTTCGAGAATGGTCTGGAATGTACCATGCAAGCCCGCTTTACACATGGCTTTGCCCAGTGTTTCTGAAGTGATAGCCGCCGAAGGGAAAATGCGTTTCAAAACGGGATACAAACTTCTCGATACACGATACATCAAATTTGGTTCTTCTCGTTTTTCGACAGGATAAATATAACCAGGGCGGAAACTATAAAACTGACCAAATTCTTTTGCCATCAAATAATTCTCCGCCATGCCTTTGTAGCGAGCAAAGGCAACTCTACTCTTTTCGCTTTGGTCTGCGCCTTGCCCACTTAACAAACAAAAAGTACCATCTGGATTCTGTGTTTTGAACAAGTCAGCAAAAACTTGTACAAAGTCAAAAGTTATCTTTTTAAATTCATCATCAGGTACTTGACCTGTGTAAGCTCCAATACAAAATTGAGCAACATTTTGGTTTTTAAAATGTGCTTCGATTGCAGAATAATCCATGTAGTCTTTGTGAATTACTTCAACCAATTTGGGATGTTTCATTCCAAGTGGACGACGAACAATAGCCGTCACTTTTTCAACTTCATTTGCTTGGAGGCATTGGCGGAGCACAATGCCTCCGACCATGCCTGATGAACCGACGATGAGGATGTTTTTCATAAAATAGCGTTTTATTTCTAAGGATTTAGCTTTACTAAACTTAGCACTATCACATAGCAACCCGCAAGTTTAGGAAAGCAATTTTTTAAGCTAAAGTCATGGGCAAATCAGTCAAGCGTTTGCCTGTAATTCGACGAATCGCATTGCCAATTGCAGCACCAATGGGACCCAATGGCGGCTCGCCCACAGGCAAAGGCACATCAACTCCCTGAATTAAATGGACATCAATTTCTTTAGGCGAATTTCGCATCAAAGCCATATCATATGGGCCATAAATAATGGGGAATAAGCGGCCATCTTTGATGGTCATTTTTTCGTGTACAGCAGCACTGATTCCCATGATGATTGAACCTTCGCATTGCGCCCTCACTTGGTCGGGATTGACCGCCAAACCACAATCCATGACACAAGTTACTTTTTCGACTTTTATTTCATTATCTATTATAGAAACTTCGACAACTTGAGCGCAAGGAGAGCCAGCATCAATAGATGCGGCAAAGCCCATTGCTTTATTTCCTGAAACTTTATCATTATAATTTGCTTTAGAAGCGCATTCTTCAATAACTTTTCGGATACGTTGCTGGTTTTCATCATCGCCTAGCATGGCAAGGCGATATTCGACGGGATTTTTTCCAGCTTTCAAAGCCATTTCATCAATAAAACTTTCAATAGCAAAGGTGTTGGCCAATAAACCCAAACTACGCCAAAAACTCGTTGCAAAAGGCAAGGTTCTATGCCATTGTACTGCTCGGTAATTGGGGAGGTTTTTATACATAATATTGCCTCCTCGCATCGCGCCAACGTCGGTTCCTAAGACTGTACCTGCTACTGGCGGAAACAAAGCAGCGTTGATAGCAACATCGCCACTGGCATAGTGATGTTCTAAGGCTTCTAGTTGTCCATTATTATCAACCTTGCCTCGTATGATATGGTGTGTCGGTGGACGAAACATATCGTTTTGGAACTCTTCTTTTCGAGTAAAAAAGTATTTGACAGGCTTACCCACTTCTTTGGACATCAAAGCAGCATGCGCCGCATGATTGGTATCCAATCGCCGACCAAATCCACCACCTAAATATGTACCAATGATATTGACATTTTCGGTATCAATATTCAATGCTTCAGCAACTTGTTTTTGGGTAATTCCGATGACTTGTGTGGATAATTTGACTGTTACTTTTCCGTCTTTATAGTGAGCAACTGCGCCGTTTGGTTCGATTTGGGCATGTGCTCCAATCGGACTTGTAAATTCCAAATCAATTACTCCATCGCCTCCTTCTTCGAGTTCAGCACCTGATTTTTGGGTTATCATTTTATCGCCTTCACCAATTTTGAGGTAGTCCCGAAGACTTTGTTCTGTCCATACAGTGGGAATATCCCACTCTACTTTTACCTTGTTTTTGGCTGCGAGGGCTTGCGGAAAACTTTCTGCTATGATACCAATCCAGCCATCCATTTGTACAACCTTTACAACGCCAGGCATTTTTTCGGCAACACTTGTGTCGGCACTTTTGAGTGAAGAGCCAACATGCTCTGGTCGAATGACCGCAGCATGGAGCATATCGGGCATTTCAGCATCCATTCCAAAAATAGGTTCGCCAACTATCTTCGCTTTTAAATCTGTTCTAGGAATAGGTTTTCCAATATATTTATACGAAGAAAAAGGACGTAATTCAGGCGTGTCAGGAAGTGACCAATCAGTCACTTCTGCAAGAGCTTCGGCATAGGTCATTATTTTACCTTCTGCCGTCAAAACGCCATCAGCCGTTTTGATAGAACTAGCATCAATACTTAATTTTTTAGCAGCTTCAAGTTTGATTTTTTCTCGCATGGTAGCAGCCATTTCACGAATGGGTTGATACATGGAAGCAATTGATAAACTCCCTCCTGTACTCATTCCGTCAATAATTCCAGTATCCGTTTCGGCAGCTTTGACGATGATTTGGTTGATGTTTAAATCTAGTTCATCTGCTACAATTTGGGCAAATCCTGTGAATGTTCCTTGTCCCATTTCGACCTTTGGAGAATGAAAAATGAGTTTGTTTTCTTTGGTCATTTCAAACCAAAGGTTGGCTTCTGTTCCGCTTCCGTTATATGGAGGAACCAGCGTTTCAGACAATTCATATATTTTTCGACGCATGGGATTTCTAAAAACATAAGTTCCTAGAGCTAGTACGCCCATTGTTCCTAATCCTGCTTTTAGGAAAAATCGTCTTCTGGATTTATTTTTTGGTTTTGTATTGTTGCTCATTATTGATTTTGATACTTATGACTAATCTAGATTTAACAAACTTTACTTTGCTTTTTTGCTTCCCGCAAGTTTATCAAACCAATTTAGTTTGGATGATAAAACTAGGAATTTGTTCCTTTAATTTCAGCAGCACGATGGATGGCTTTACGCATACGATAATAAGTAGCACATCGGCAAATATTAACAATATTGTTGTCAATATCCTCATCTGTTGGATTAGGGATTTTTTCTAATAATGCAGCCGTTGCCATCATAAAACCAGGTTGGCAATAACCGCATTGAGGTACGATTTCTTCCATCCATGCTTGTTGAACAGGATGTAAATTATCGCCTTCTCCAAGTCCTTCGATGGTTGTGACTTCTTTTCCTTCTGCAAATTTTATTGGGTAAGAACAGGAACGAACTGCTTCGCCATCCACATGCAAAGTGCATGCTCCGCAGGCAGCTTTGCCGCAACCAAATTTTGTTCCTTTGAGGTTTAAAACATCTCGAACTACCCATAAAAGTGGTGTGTGTTCATCAACATCTACTGACTGCGATTTTCCGTTTATATTGAATGTGATTTTCATCTTAATATGTGTTTGTGTGCCGAAGTGTTTATGTGTTTACGGATTTGCATAAACACGCAAACACATAGGTACGTAGGCACGTCGGGGAAATTATTTTTCTGGTATAATTGCGCCAGCGGCTGCCCATTCTTTGACTGCTTTGATGTATTCTTCTTTGGAAACAGGTGGCTTTTCTCGTGGATTGCCTTCTGCATCTACGCCAGGCTCCCATGCCCAAAGAACAAGTTCATGTTCGGTAAGATGTTTTACGGTTTCTTCTAAACTACGACCACCGTTTATTTTTGGGTCGAGCATAGATTTAGCAATTTCGACACGACTAAGTCCTTCCCAAGCCATTTCGAGGGGAGCAAGACTCCATTCTGGGGCACCAGGTACACCTGAGAAATCATTGTTTTCGTCCGCATGGCAAGATTCACATCGAAGTGCTGCCACACCATGATTATCAGCACCACGCAATACATTGAAATTGTGATAATGACTGTCCTCGCCTTGGCGTGGACGGTTGCCCGAAGGATGGCAATTGACGCAACGTTTGTGGGTGAGAACCTTCATCATTTTGGAAAAAGGATCGTCATAAGCAGTTGTAGTTTCAGTATTTTCATTTGCTAAAAAATTATCCTTCTTAGTCAAAGAATTTGCTAAAAGCAAAGTCACCGATGCCAACAATAGAAAAAATATGGTCATTAAAATGTGTTGTCTTTTCATTCGTTTAGATTGTATTTGGAATAAATGATTTGCTTTAATTGTTCGTAATCATATTCTTGTTTGCTTAAAATAGAAACAAAAAGACCTTCTAAAAAAACGCCCATAAAAGCAGCTTCTGAACGAGGATTTTTATAGCCAAGTTTAGAGAAAATTTCTAATAATGTTTCATCTTTGAAAGTCTTGTAGCGATCTGTATATTCCGGAGATTGCAATTTAAGTGCATGGTGTAATTTCCAAAAATGTATATCCTCTTCAATCAGAAAAGGTAGCTCCAAAATACCTTTTAAAATCTCTTTTGGATTCTCTGCTGAAAGGACACCTCTTGATAGCTCCAAGCTTTTTTCGATACCCATATCCATGATGAATACAAGTAATTTTTCTTTACTTTCAAAATGTCGAAATATAAGTCCTTCTGAAACGCCAGCTTCTTTAGCAATTTTGCTAGTAGGAGTAGCATCATATCCATGTGTAGCAAAAAGTTGGAGTGCTGCATCTAATATTTTTTGCTTCTTTATAGTCATAAAAGTGAGTAATTACTCACAATATAAAAAGTATTTTCTTATTTGAGAATTTATTGTGCTATAAAAGAAAGACAATATGCTTGTGCAGGAATAACTCTACTGCCCCATACTACAAAAGCTGACAAGAAACTTGTCAGCCTTTAGGAAATTAAAAACGTGTTAGAAAGAAAAATATTTTTACTTTTTGTCTAATTGATGCAAGCTAAAAGCCTCAA
>JAHDEQ010000167.1 GCA_020628755.1 Saprospiraceae bacterium | reverse complement strand
TAAAAGGTTGGTGTAAAATGCGGAGTATCATAACAATTTTTTGATGTCCGAGAAAGTCCAAAATGGAGCTTTCAGAATTTTTCCAAATACATAACGCTAGGAGAGGGGCTTTCGTTCCTTTGGAGGACATATTTTTTATGTAGAGGTAAGTTTACCACAATTTCCATCGTGGTTTTCCTTTGTCTTTCGACTTCGGTTTTTCTTGATTTTTAGTTTGCTCTTCCTTGATTTGTTGATTGATTTTTGAATTTGATTTTTGTTGTAAAGGTTTACGTTGATGTAATTTTAGTAAGGCTTTGACTTCGGTCAAAAATTGCTCACCTTGTTTAGGTTTGACCATTGCTACAAAATTAGCGTAACCCCAAACCGCAGCAACAACATCATTGCTGTTGCCCCAACGCTTTCCTTCCCATCCATTGAGACGAACTTGATGGAGTAAGGCTCTAAATTTTTTCAAGGTCTTTTTATGAATACCAAGTTGATTATTAACTACGATTCCTGTCACTTCTTGTCGAGCACCTTTACGCATGATACGCGTTTTATCAGGATGCAATTTAAAACCTTCGTCTTTTACTGTTTCACGAACGCGCCACAATAATTTCTTTAAATTCTCGACGGCTTCACCTGAGGCCGAAAAACTCAAATCATCGGCATAGCGAGTATATTTAAAATCCAAAACTTTTGTCATTCCTGCCAAACGAGCATCTAATTTATAACAAAGGATATTAGTCAAAGCGGGGCTAGTTGGCGCACCTTGCGGCAAGTGGCGTTCGCCTTTTGCGGTATAATAGGTTATTCCATCCAAAACTACTTCGTCCACATCAGGTTCGGTACAAATAGCTGCCAAAATCGTAGCGATGTGTTCTGAATAACCTAAGTTTTTGAAAACACCTTTTATCCTTCTAAAAGTCACTGTCGGAAAGAAATCTTTAAAATCCATATTGACAACGACATCTTGATTTTGGTGTGGTTCGGCATTGGTCAAAATAGAGGTGTTGGGTTTGAATCCACAAGCAGCTTGATGAGTGGGAACTTTATATAAAATATTATTTAAAATCCAATATTGAGCCGCCTTGAGTCGTGGCATGGGCGCAGAAATCAGGCGTTGTCCGCCTGATTTTTTTGGCATATAAAAGCGTTTGTAATGGGAAACTTTGCTAACTCGACGATTGTAAGATAGAAAGGATAATTGCCCAACAGTAATGCCCATTGCTGTTGCCAAAGCTTCGGCATCAGCATAATCCAATAAACCATATTTGGCGAGTTTTTCGGGTTGAGATTCTTTTTGGTGTAAACCTCCAGAAACTTCTTCACCCAAATATAGAATTTCTTTTTGTTTGCGGGCTTTCCAAGCTGCCACTTTTTCTTGGCGTTCTTTTTCTCGTTGCTCCCGATTTTCTTGTTGTTTTTCGCGCGATTCTTTCATGCGTTGTTTGCGATATTCTGCAATCAACTTTTCAGGATTGTCGAGTTTGCGTTCACGAGCAAGGAGTTCACGGAGTTCTTTTTCTAAAGCAAATTTATCTTTCAATAATTGTTGGGGGAGGGTAGGCTGTTCTTCGCCTTCGTCCCAAAAACCAAAACGCACCATCTCGCTATAGATGAGTTCTTCTCTGGAAGTCTCTCGTAATTGTTGGTACAATTCTTCTCTTGTTTTAGGTTGTGCATTTTGATCCATGATGGTGGCTTTAGTAAATTTTATAAAAAGAAAAGGAAGTGATGAGATTCGTTTTTTTCGAAGAAGCTCAGTACTGAGTGGCTCAACTCAAAGCAGTATGCCTACCCCACTTGAGTCTGGCTTTATGAAAGCCATCCCGTTATCGGGGTAGGCATTAACTGCTAGTATAAAGAGTCAGTCAGTGAAGTATGCAAAGATTGTAAGCATGAATAGCGAAACGCTATTCTATAGTATCAAATACTAAAAGCAAATTCTTTATCCCATCACTATCCTTTTCAATGTTTTTTTGAAAAGAAAAGGAAGCGGTACGATTTTGTTTTTTTCGTAGATGCTCGGTACTGAGTGACTCAACTCCTTGCGGTCTAACTACTATACGTTATTGGCTTCATGGAAGCCAACCCGTAATGACGTATAGTAGTTAAAGACCGCTCAATCAAGAGGCAATCAGTGAAGTATGCAAAGATTGTAAGCACGATTGGCGAAACACCAATCAAAAAGCAAATTCTTTAAATCATACTGCTATCCTTTTCTATATATTTTAAAGAGAGTAAAACCTGTTTCTTTCGAAGAAGCTCAGCACTGAATGACTCAACTCCCTGCGGTACTCTACTATACTATTATTGGCTTCACGGAAGCCAACCCGTAATGATAGTATAGTAGAAAGTACCGCCCAATCAAGAGGCGGTCAGTGAAGTATGCAAAGATTGTAGGCATGAATAGCGAAACACTATTCTATAGTATCAAATACTAAAAGCAAATTCTTTGGTTTTACCACTCTTTATAAACTATCTCTTTTGATAGTTTGATTATTTTTGGAATTACTTACTTTTCATCCTTGTTGCCAAAATATGCTCACAAGGCCCTTTGTATAATTTATTTTTTTTGTAAAAAGCACATTGACAATCTGCTTCAATCAAACGTTCATCTTTATCAATCATCAATCGGGTATAAAATTTTTTATCCCCATCTTCTACTGTACCATTTAAAATGGTACAATTGTCATTGTTTTTCACATTGACTTTTACCTTGTTTTGCATTATAAATTGATTGGCCGTATCTTCTCGTTCGTTGGCAAAACGCAATTGTTCAAAAGGTAGTGGGTCTTGACTCAATTCACGAATACGATAGACTTCTTTGTCCATATCATACATGACTCGTCCTGCTTGTGTATAAGCCGCCAAAGCTCCTTTGATAACTGCTATATCGAGATTCATGCGTTTGGCCAAGGAGTCGGCAGACTCTTGCCAGGTTTGCTGAAGTGCTTCGAATATTTTACTTTTTGTAAATAAATCTACTTCTGCTCTAGGTGCCATCAAATCAAAATTGCCTGCTCTTGACCAATCGTTTTTAGTCCAGCCTGATAGTCCTAAAGTGAAATTCATATCACCTAAATCAGCTACAAAAAAGGAGGGAAGTCCTGTTCCTAATAAGTGAACTTTGAATCGTTTTGTAATCGGAATCAAACGTTCTAAAATCAACAAGCGACGACGACCCCAAATTCTAATTTCTTTTTCTTCTGTTCCATGATAGATGCTTCTAGCACAGATGACTTCCTTGTTCCAAGGCTCGAAAATTGCTTTAACTGGTTGCCCTGGTTTGAGGTGAAAACGAATAGATCGAGGGCCCATTTTTTCCTTGTGGCGTTTTAGGATAAAACAGAAGTTGTGAATATCCATTGGATGCAAATCGAAACTCGCCGAGTCCAAAGTCATAGCAGAACTTACTTGTAAAAATCCTCTGACCCAACTATCGGGTAAATCAATTTTGAGTTCTTTATAAGATTGCTCTTTTTCGGTACTTACTTCAAAACCGCTTGGGTCAACTACAAAATTAGTTTCTTTGTAATTTCTGATTTTTTGAAACTCCTTGTATAAGGCATCAGAGTAATCAATGTTGGTAGTGCCATAGGCTTTTTCTTCAATGTTTTTGAAAACCTCATAGCCACAACCCAATCGCCCGTAAGAAGATTCATCTTGACTAAAACATTCAAAGAAAACTTCGTCAGGATGAATGGTAATCACAGGGTCTAAAACAAACCAAATGTCTCGGTATTTCTTATAGGTAAAGTCGAAAAATTTGCGCTTTGCTTTATGATAGGGAGCCAATATTTTGTTCGATTCTCTGTTGGCTAAATCAAGTTTGCTTCTAATTTCTTCCACCTTAGCTTTTACGCCAACGCTTTCGGCAAGTATTTCTTGCAAGTACTGTTGTTCTTGTTGTGCCGCCCAAGCTTTATAGGCTTCTCGGTCTTTGGGCTTCCATCTTAAATCAGATATAACTACATCGTGCAAAGCAGAAATGGCTTCTCGAAAAGGAATGTTTTTGGATAAAGTTCCTCTAAAAAAAGTGGGTGTACGTAAAGTGTCGGGCGCAAAAGACATGCTCGTAGAGCTTGTGCTATTTTGTACACTTGAACTGCCGCTATATTTGTAGTTGAAAATCATTTTCTTTGATTTTTAATGTTCTACTATTTATTGTATGTTTCTGTTGTTTTTATCACTATTGGTAAATCCAAATCCTTGTGTCTTTCTTGTAAATCTCGCATAATTTCGATGCATTTTGCTTTGTCTGCAATCGCCATCGTAGCCGATTGGCGAGCTATGATTTTAGCAATGATAGCTGCGGTTTCATTGTCTTTTAAACCTTCTTTTTTGAGAAATTCAAAGATGCGTTTTTTTGCAACTCTTGATTTGTTGATATTGGATAATACCGTAGTGAAAAATTCGCTTAGTTGCTTGATGTTTTTGGATTTGTCTTTTGCGAAGTCATCGAGATAATTTGTCGCAAAGCTTTGCAAGTCAGCCGAAGGATGCTGGCTGAGTTGGAGCAAGTATTGTTCGCCATCTTCTTTTCTGAAAAATTGGGTGATTTTATTTCGACCATATTGCTGTACCATCGGATTGACACTATCGCAAAGACTAATTAAAATTTCGGGTGTCCATTCTTTATCTCCAAAGTTGGTATCGAAAAACTGGAATCCAAAATCTCTGGAATCTTCCCATTTGGCATCCATAATTCTAACAGCGTTGGCTGCTTCGTATTTTATACGAGGCAAGTTGTCTTGATATATCTTCCAAACCCAACGACGAACCGCTACGATCTGGTTGCTTGCTAATAAAACGATTTGTGAAATGGTCAAATCTTTTGCATCAATATGGTTTTGCAATAGATGACTTCCCAACTGATTGGCCGTTTGACGGGAGGAGTATAATAAATTGAGCGTTGTCTTTTTATCAATATGTTGTAAGTGTTTAGACAAATCTTGGATGAGCAAGGTCAAGAGGTCTTTATCTCTACCTTCAAAAGGTTCTTTTTTTAATAAAATTGGTGCTAATCTAACAACTATTTTATCAGCAAATTGGGGTTTTTCTTTTGCTAAGTCAGTTATGATTGGTTGAATTTCTTTGCGAATTTCGGGATAAGGAGAAAGACTTAATTTGACTAATAAATCTTCTTTATAAAACAGTTCTTCTTTTGGTAATTTGCCTAATAATTGTACGCCGATAGCGCGTAATCCAACGGATTTTCCATCCATCAATTTTAGAATTAATTCTTCTGGTAAATCTTTGACTTGGGTTTGATGGTGTAGTAAAATTTTAGCTCCAAAAATCTGTACCTCAGCAATTGGATATTCTAATAATTGATGAATGAGTTTTAAGTCAAGCGTATATAATTGTGTTTGAAAATGTAGTTTTAAAGAATCGCCTGCATGAATCAAAGCTTGTTGTTCTTGCTCGGTAAGTGTTTCTTTGTAGTTCAGCATTTTGGCAATACTTTTTGCCAAAATAGCTTCAGCTTGAGCATCTTTTAAAACCGTTTTTTCTAAATTTTTATCCAACCATTCACTAATTTCAGCATGAGGCGTAAATAAAATATTGACTATGAAATCGTTTGATTGAAAATAAGTTGTAGTATTTGTACTAACCCATTCTTTGCCTAGCTCCCTTGCATCCGATAAACTTGATTGTAGAAGTGCCGTCGTCAAATCAAAATCGGGTTGAAGTGGCTTGTATTTGGCACGTGCCAAATCAAGGGCATAGCGTGTGGTACATTCATAGGGTTTTTCTAATAAAAGGCAGATAAAATCTACATCCGCAAGGCGACTAATAATTTTGTGATTGGCATTTGCAGCTTTGGAAGCAAATTCATGTACTAGAAGACATTGACTTTCTGCCAGTAAGTGCATCAAACCTTGTGGCATTTTATTCCACAATTCGGGATAAGCCTCCTCACGAGTGTTAGAAAAATCGGTATTATGGGATTTTGCCAAAACACTAATATATTGCTTTCGTCCGCTACCTAATTGGTATCGAGGGCTATTTTTAAATAAGATATGACAAAGAGCTGTTTGCTCGGAGAAAGAAGGGTAGGAGACATCCTTTCTTAAACGTTGCCAACGTCCATCAATTTGTTCATAAGACCAAAAAGTCTTTTCGTGTGCAGCAGTTCCGTCGGAATCTTTATAAGACAATAAAAAGCCAACGGCCATTTTGATGTAGGATAAATTCCCGATTTCTCCTCGTCGTTTTAAGGTACGCCAAAAACGACGGTGTAAGTATTCTTTCGTTTTACGAGTGAAACCTACGCTTGAAGTTGGTTTCTTTATTTCATCTCTGTTATAGGTGTATTTTCCATTTGCGTAAATACCGCCCCAAAGATTCTTGATAGCTGGCGGACTTGTTACGATTCGATAAGCGATTATACCATACAATTCTGAATCATCTCTAAATTCTGCGGTCTTGTACAATTGTCGAATTGCTTGAAAATAACCGCCGCCTTGTAAGGGAGCTTTTTTGATCCATTTTATCAGGGCTTGACGAATTATTGGATAATCATGTGCAATAAGATACAATTGAGAGATTGTCCAATAAATGGTTTTCTCTTTTTGTAATTCTTCTTCAATAGTAGTAACTATTTGGCCCTCATCTTCTTGGTTTAGAAGTGGTAAATATGCTTTGGGTAATTTGGTGAGTATATCAATGACCATCTCACGTTTGGCCGTATCCGAAAGCAAAGCCATTTTGGCTTCACGTACTAAGAGGCTTACTGTATTGGACTTATTTTTTAAGACTGATAACTCTTGAAGTAAACCTAAACCTGCCGAATCTCCGATTCGCCCCAAGGCCCAAGCCAAAGAATATTGTTGAATAGGATCATTTGAAATTTTGACTTCTAAGACTAGAGGAAGTGCTTCCTTCAAGCGTAGTTCGCCAACTCGCCAGAGTAGGCGACTGAGTGGGCGGTTTGATTTTGCTTTTTCAGGAGTAGGCGTATTTGAAGAGTCAGATTGGGCAAATTCTTTTAAGACTTTCCAAATGGATTTGGATTCTGTTTGCGGACTTGAACTTGATTTGTTTTGACTTGTAGTTTCTTCTTTTAGAGCGATTCGAAGTCCATTTAAAATACCTTCAATACGAGCAGGATTTAAAGGTGTATTTTGTGGTGTTGGAATTTCAATGTCATCTTCTTCATTTATAGTAAGCGTTGGGATTATTGTTGTTGGAGTACTGGAAGTTGTATAGCCTTTTTTGGTTTTAGCATTGACAAGTTTATCGTATATTTTTTCTGCTGCTTTGAGGTCAATCGGTAAATCAGTTTTTGTTCCTTCTTTTAAAATTGTACCTCGTCGCCCATATCTAAAATTAACCAAATATTGACTTATGCCAACTTCACAAAGATCCACTTCATAGACTTTGTCAGAAGAGTCTTTTTGAAAATAGAGTGTGGTTTGTTTGATTAATTTCATGACTTTTTGTTGCGTTGGTTAAATTTAGCTTTTGATACTTAATAGAAAGTTTAAAATTTGTATCACAAAACAAATATACGCAAAAATTTTACTTTTTATAACTATTTTGATTTAAAACATTATTTTTTTGATGATTTTAACGCTTTTGAAAACTTTTTGCGTATAAAATCTAATCTTCTATGAAGATTAATCCTTGATGGAAACTTTTTTAGAAATACTTATGTACTAACATTGTATTCTAAATAAAACCTTTGGTCATGAATTCTTCAATCTCTAAATACGAATTGCTTGAGTTGATAGCCGCAGGGCGAGCTATCAACTTAGGCGAGGATCTATCCTATTAAATTTTCCAACTCTATTGTTGGGCATTATTTTCCATTCTTCAATGTAATACATATTGAAGTGATTATTTAATGTCAAAATTTAATATAATGAAACGTAAACGTATTAAAGGTTACTGGCTAAAACGTAAGGAGTCCCAAGCAAACCTAGCCGATGCTCGAAGTCGAGCGAATGAACTTCGTATCAATGAATATACTGCCCATGTGACAGTTGAGAAAGACGAAAAAGAACAGTCTCTATATTGGGTTAAGTATTCTATTGCAAAATGGTATGCGGAAGAATTAGAGGCTTTGGGTATTTCAATTTAATATTTAGCGAGACCAGCTTTTACTGGTCTCGCTATTTTACAAAGTATTCAGCTTTGTTTGAATAGTTTCTATAATTTTTGGTTCAACTTCCAATGTTTTTGCAATTTCAGGCCATAAAGAACTTGCTTCTACAACTTCTCTGATAACCCCTTTGGGATTTTTGATAGTAAATAAATCGGCAAGTTTCAAAAAATCCTTTTTGTTAATGTTAGACCTTTTACCATTGATGGATAAAGCTCGATTGATAGTCTTGAATTCAAGCAAGGGATTGTAGGCAAAAGTCAGGTCATAGGCGGGAGCCAATGACCAACGGTCAAGCTGTTCGTCATAGATGAAAGTATGATTTTTTAAATGGTCATCCGTATTACAAAAAACAACATTAAAAACCATACGCCTGAATAATTCTTCAATTTGAGCGTGCGGTATTTTTAAGAAGATAGCTAATTGAAACAAGTTTTCATAAGAGGAATTAGTAGGCAATTTATAATCCCAACCTGTCAATCCTGTTGCTGTTAAGATGTGTTGCTTCTGACCGTTTTGACGGTCAAATCGCTCGGTGGCAAAATGCGTATTTTCAATCAAACGAGAAGGCATCATACGAATGCCAAGCTGAGTCGCAATTTTATAATAGCAATATTCTACCAAAGATTGATTATACATTTTCTCATTTTCTAAATGTAGCTTTACTATATAGTGTTTGTAATCTTTTGAAACAGTGATGTCGCCAGGAGCAATTTGACCATTTTCTTTATGCTCCGCAATCAAAATCTTGGGACGTGCTCCACCTGCCGAAGTCCCTAATTTAAAAATATTGATTAGGGCTTTAGTATTGAATTGACTTTTGTTCGATGTCCTTTTCTGAATTAATACTTCGTTGAGTACCTTTAAAATTTCCGCTAAATTTATGGTGGAATGTTTTGGGATTTCTTTAATGGGAAAGAACTCTAAAGCTCCCATACCTCGGTTGGCGACATAAGCGAGTTGTTCTAATATTGTTATTTGCTGCTTTGTACGATTTGTACTTTCTAACCATAATTTGAAAATTAGATTTCCAAAAGCGTCAGGCAAAGAATCAGCAATAGGAGGAGGAAGTCCCCGAAAAGTAGAAGAGTTATATTGGTTAAAGACTTGAGTTTGTTTTACTCTTTTGATAATTCCTGTTGCTGGGAATAGTTGATTGTATTGATTATTCTCTGTAAATTCAGGATGATATTGAAAATAAGATTGCATCTTATTTTCATCAAATCCAATTCGTCCAACTTCTACACCAAAGCAGCGGAGATTAACGAGATTATTCTTTGCCATTAGTACAAGGATTTGATATTGCTTTGTTGTTCTTTATACTGAAGAATTTCTTTGTGGAGGAGAGGTAATAAGTCAAAATGTTGTAAGATTTTGAGGAGCGTATCTATTGTAAAGTTCTTTCCTTGTTCCAAATTTTGAATGGTGATACGAGAAATGTCCAACAAGTCCGCTAATTCCTGTTGAGAGAGTTTATTTTGTTTACGAAGTAGTTTTACTAAACTTCCTAATTCTAGCTTAACATTTTTGATATTTGTGTTTTGAAATAGCATTTTGCATATTTTGATATGCAAAATAACTTATTAATTAATAAAAGCAAAGTAATTTATGCATAAAACATTTTACTTAACATAAATGGAATTATATTAAAACCCCAAACGACTCTCGTCGCTTGGGGC
>JAHDEQ010000166.1:4357-9798 GCA_020628755.1 Saprospiraceae bacterium | reverse complement strand
AAATCCAAAATACGAATATTGAGATAGGGCAAATTTTGTTTTTTTCCAAAAGGCATCAAATATGAAGAACTATATCGAGAACCATACTTGGCTTTGGTGAGTTGTAAAATTTGATTCATCAAATTATCTCGTGTGCTTTGCCACAAGGAAGCCTCCATATCAATTTGGTGCATACTGGCATTGATATTTTGAAAACCCACAGGCTGATAGCCTATCGAAAAAAGCGAGTCGGAGTGCATCGCTGCACTCCACAGCATCAAGTCATCGGCGTAGTTCCAATGAAAGACAGCATCCGTTTCTCTTATTTTTTCCTCTATAAAAGTATTGATAGTTTGTTTGGATAGTATTGTATTTTGGTCTTTTTGTGTAAAACCAAATTTTGTAAAAAGTAATAAACAAACAATTAGTAAGATTCGCATGGTTAAAGTATTTATTTGGGTGATTACCTAGGGTGACGATTAGAGAGCGTTTGGGGTAAACTGTTTTTTGTGTTTCCATAAAGTTCTTAAAAATAATTCGCTTTTCAAAAATACAAGAATGAATTAGTAATTTTGTTTGCCAACTGCTATTTGATAGACAAAAAAAACGCAATATTTGCTTTCAAAATGAAATAATATATCGTTATGAAAAAATCTACCTTTTTGCTTGTCCTCCTAGTTTGGAGTAGCTTTATACTAGCGCAACACTCTCCCATCCAATATTCTCGTGTAAAAATCATTTTACATGAAACTTCTATTAAAGAAGTAGCCAAACTGGGCTTAGAAGCCGATCATGGCGAGTACGCTGCTGGTCGCCATCTCATCAATGATTTTTCGGAGTATGAAATTCAGCTTTTAGAAAAAAATAATATCCCTTTTGAAATATTGATAAAAGATGTTCAGAAGTACTACCGCAATCTCAATGCTCATGCTCATGCGTGTCCGCATGAGCACCCACACCAAGAGGCCAAAGATCCAGCCCCTTGTGATATTATACCTGACATAAGTTTTGACTATGAAACCCCCGAAAATTATACTTATGGTACAATGGGTGGTTATTATACCTACAGCGAAATGCTGGCTATTTTGGACGATATGCGTGCGAAGTTCCCTAATCTGATTTCAGAAAAAGCTCCTATTGGAGATATTTTGACCCATGAGGGTCGTCCCATTCATTGGCTACGTATTTCTGACAATCCTGATATGGACGAAGCAGAACCCGAAGTGCTTTACACTTCGCTGCATCATGCCCGTGAACCCAATAGTTTGTCTCAAAATATCATGTTTATGTGGTATCTTTTAGAAAACTATGACAATGACTCCGAAGTCAAATACTTGCTCGACAATACCGAGTTGTATTTTATACCCTGTGTCAATCCTGATGGCTATGTTTTTAATGAAACCAACGACCCCGAAG
Organism: Saprospiraceae bacterium; assembly: GCA_020628755.1. GTDB lineage: Bacteria > Bacteroidota > Bacteroidia > Chitinophagales > Saprospiraceae > JAHDES01. The sequence goes on along the minus strand of JAHDEQ010000166.1, from coordinate 8,403 downwards.
GTGGTGGTCTTTGGCGCAAAAATATGTGGGCTGATAGCACTGGAACGGTCTATGGCGTTGACCTCAACCGAAACTATGGTTTTGAGTGGGGCTTTGATGATATTGGTTCTTCGACTGATGTAGAAAGTCAAGTCTATAGAGGTAGAGAACCTTTTAGCGAGCCCGAAACGCAGGCAGTCCGTGACTTTTGCAATGCACATCAATTTCAGATTTGTTTAAATTATCATACTTATGGCAACTTATTGATTTATCCCTGGGGCTATCTTGACCAACCCACTAACGAATCCGAAACCTTCTTTTCTTTTGCCGAAGCCATGACTCGTGAGAACGATTATTTTGCTGGTACAGGTAGCGAAACAGTAGGCTACACCGTCAACGGCACTAGCGACGATTGGATGTATGGCGAGAGCAAAACCAAGCCTGCCATTTTTGCTATGACACCAGAAGTTGGAACAACTTATGGGTTTTGGCCACCACAAAATGCGATTGATAATTTTAACAAAGCCAATGTTCATCAAAATCTAGTAACGGCTCATTTAGTACATAATTATGGAGAATTAGAAGACGAAAGTTCGGACGTTTTGTTGGCACAAACAGGCACAATTGATTTTAATTTCAAAAAGTATGGTTTGCAAGATGGTACAATTAGTATCACCTTCGCTTCTACGAGCGCAGGTGTGTCCGTGCTTTCAACGGCAAGTCAGAATTTTGACTTAGCACATCTTGAAGAAAGTACCGCTACAATACAATATCAGTTAGACGATTCGGTTGCAGGAGAAATCATTTTTGTAGCAACACTCGACAATGGTTTGCACACTTGGACACAAGAATTTAGTAAATTCTATGATGATGAAGTTTTTGAACCCATCTTTGTAGATGATAGCTCTATCGAAAATACTTGGTCAACGGATACGGATTGGGCTTTGACTACAGAAGATTTTGTATCAGAACCTAACTCTTGGACGGATAGCCCAAATGACGATTACGATTCTAATACAGAAACCATTTTGACGCTAGAAGAACCCATTGATTTGACCAATGCCGAATCTGCAATAGTTAAGTTTCAAGCTAAGTGGGAAATTGAAGCTAATTTTGATTACGCTCAATTTATGGTATCAAGCGATGGAGTGAATTTTGAGCCTCAATGTGGTAAATATACCGTTATAGGAAGTGACAACCAAGACGAAAACCAGCCGCTTTATGATGATCGCCAAGACGATTGGGTACAAGAAGAAATTGATTTGACGGCTTATTTGGGTCAAGCAGTTTATTTCCAATTTCGGATGGTTTCGGATGGTTTTGTAGAGCGAGATGGTTTTTATTTTGATGATTTGACGGTTGAAGGCGTTTTGGATGAATCTACCAATGTAGAAATTGCTCCTGCTGCGGTGGATAATATTAAGGTTTTCCCTAATCCTGTAAAAAATAATTTACAACTTGATTTTATCTTAAATCAAGCTTTGCAAAAGGTACAAATCGAAGTCCGCAATGCATTAGGGCAAGTTACTGACCATCAAAATTTCAGTACCTTATCTTTGGGCAGACACCAATGGCAGTTTGATACTGCTGATTGGGGCAAGGGTGTCTATTTTGTACATTTGCTTAGTGATGAAGGAACTTTGTTTTCTAAAAAAGTGCTAAAATTTTAGCTGCTGTGAAGCTGAAAGCTTCAAGATAGTTGGCCTTAAGTTGAAAACTTAAGGCTGCAAAGTTTGCTGAAACGGATAAAAAACAAAATCCATTTTGCTCAAAAAAATAATAATATTGATTAGTCTTTTGGGAGTTTTGGCTTGCCAAAGCTCCAATCCTTTAGATAATATTCTTCAGGACAGTCGCCTACAGTATGTCTTGGAGCAAGCGGACACTTACGAAGTTCAAATTCGTTATACTCAAATTGATAGAGATGCTAACAACAATCCCACCTTCAAAACTTATGATTTCAATGTAGATTCATCTGTTTATTTTTATCCAGCGAGTTCGGTCAAAATGCCTGTGGCATTTTTGGCGATGGAGCGCATCAATGAACTTCGAAAAGAAAAAAATATTCCTTTTCTGAATGTATCGAGTACCATAGAAATTGACTCGACTCAAGCGGGACAAAGTGAAGTTCGTACTGATAGTACTTCGATGAATGGCTTGCCCAATGTAGCACATTATGTAAAGAAGATTTTTGCGGTAAGCGACAACGATGCCTTCAATCGTTTATACGAATTTTTGGGTCGGCAATACATCAACGAGCAATTGCAAGCCAAAGGTATGCAGGATTCCAGAATCATGCATCGCTTGAGTGTTTGGAGCTTGGACAATGCCGTGACCAATCCTTTGCGTTTTGTGGATGGCGATTCCATTTTGTACAAACAAGACGAACAAATTGACCAGACGAATTATCCGATTACGGCAATTCCTAAAGGTGTAGCCTATTTCAAAAATGACGAAAAGATTGAAGAGCCATTTGATTTTGGTGCAAAAAATAGATTTTCGATTGCAGATTTGGAGCGAAGTCTCAAAGCCATTATTTTTCCTGATGCGACAGCTCAAAACGAGCGTTTTGACCTAACAGCCGAAAATTATCAATACTTATATAAAGTGATGTCCACGCTACCCCGCGAGCATGAATTTCCGAAATACGATACGACGGAATACTACGATAGCTATGTCAAATTTTTCTTGTTTGGTGATAAAAAAGAGCCAATTCCTGAACACATCCGTATTTTCAATAAGGTAGGCTACGCTTATGGATATTTGACGGATTGTGCTTATATCGTAGATTTTAAAAAGAATATTGAATTCTTTTTGACCGCAACAATTCATGTCAATGCCAATCAAATTTACAATGACAATACCTACGAATATGATGAAGTAGGTATTCCGTTTTTGGCTAATTTAGGACGAGCTGTTTACGACTATGAAGTAAACAGAAAACGCCCCAACAAACCTGACTTATCCAAATTTCGTTAAGTCTAAAGACAAAAAGCTGTCAAATAAAAATTTTTTTTCAAAAAAGCTGTTTCTTTTTTCTAGTTTTACGTTCCAATAGAGGAACGTAGTTTTCTCCCATGCCCTTAAACGCGCTCTCCGTTTAGTCAGACTATAAACAATTTGAGTTCTAAAACATTAATACTCCTATAAGACCAGTGTTTACCCCAAACATTTCTTAATACTCGTGTTATGATAGCATAGCACACACAAAACTATTTAACTTAAATGCAGTCCAAAAATCTACTGTTTTGGGGCTTACTTTGCTCCATTCTTTTTACTATTCTAATGCCATTCTATGCCGCAGGACAAGGTTCTTTAAATATGACCTTGCGTGACAATTGGGATCAAAACACCATTGCTGCTAACTCAGCAGCTAGTGTTCTCTACAACGATATTTGGGCTTACGTAGATGATAATGACAATGAGTACGCCATCATGGGTTCGCCCGAAAAAGTACATTTTATTGATGTCACCGACCCCGACAATGTGAGTTTGGTACAAGAGTTTACCCCAGGAGCAAATACTATTTGGCGAGACTTTAAAATCTATGAACATTATGCTTATGCTGTTGCTGACCAGGGCAATGAAGGGCTGCTTATTTTTGATATGACAGATATTGCTTCAGGGACAGTGACTTTGGAATTACAGGATAATTCAGACTTTGCGACAGCACATAATGTGTATATAGATGTACCCAATGGTAGAATGTATATTGTAGGGTCTGATTCTCGATTTAATGGAATGTGGGTGTATGATTTGAAGGCTTGCCCCGAAAACCCAACTTTGTTGGGTTCGCCTAATTTGGGCAATTATGTACACGATGTTTTTGTACAAGACAACATTGCTTATTGTTCCAATATTTTTGTAGATGCCTTGTCTATTTGGGATTTTACAGATGCAGCCAATCCTCAGTACATGGCCAATATCAATCAAGGTGGCTCTAATCATAGCAACTGGATTTTTGAAGATGGTACAAAGCTCATTTATGCAGGTGAAGCCTCTGGGGTGCCACTTGGTATAATTGATATTACCAATGCCGCTAATGATGATTTGACAAGTGTCAATAC
>JAHDEQ010000166.1:0-4257 GCA_020628755.1 Saprospiraceae bacterium | reverse complement strand
CCTTCTGGAAATATCATTGCCTCCGATACACAAACAGGTTTGTATGTTTTGACTCCTGATGCTTCTATTGCTTTGCCGACTGGCCGTTGTGGCAATGGCGTACAAGACCCTTTTGAACAAGGTGTGGATTGTGGGGGCTTTTGCAAACCTTGCGTTCCTACTTGTAGCGATGGTATAAAAAATGGTGACGAAATAGGTATTGATTGTGGTGGCCCAGATTGTTCTCCTTGCTCGCCAGGCTGTACTGACCCCAATGCACACAACTACGACCCTAGCGCACAAACCGATGATGGGAGCTGCGAAACTTGTACGGATGGCATCCAAAATGGCGACGAAACTGATACCGATTGTGGCGGAGTACTCTGTATTGCTTGCCCAACTTGTAATGATGGAATTTTAAATGGAGACGAGCAAGGTGTGGACTGTGGCGGAAGTAACTGTGCAGCTTGTCCGCCCGAAGATTGTACGATTTATGATTTCACAGGACAAGTAAATGATTATGACCCTGGAAATGCTGACTTCGGCACCGCCACCGTCCAAGACGGTGGAGCTACGCTTTATGTAACCGACAATGGCTGGAAGGCTGTTCCTATCAATTATACCGTAACGCCAGCGACTGTTTTGACTTTTGATTTTAGAAGTGATACCGAAGGCGAAATACATGAAATCAGTTTTGATAATGATTTGACTTTTGCTCCTGATTTTAGAATCGTCGTTTATGGAAATCAAGGTTATACAGGCGATTTGACCAATCCAACTTATAGTGGGAGTGGCAATTTTGAAAGTTTTAGTATTCCAATAGGACAATCATTTACAGGCACGTTTCAGTACCTTGTTTTGATAAGCGATGACGATGATTTTGCGGTAGGAGATTCTTATTTTAGAAATATCCAAATCTATGAAGATTATAATAGTGACTTGACTTGTACCAACAATACGCCTCCTACTTGTATGGATGGCATCCAAAATGGTGATGAAACAGGTACGGACTGTGGCGGCACGAATTGCCCACCTTGTACTTTGGGCTGTACCGACCCCGATGCACACAATTATGACGCTGCTGCCCAGGCCGATGACGGTAGCTGCGAAACCTGTACCGATGGTATTATCAATGGCGATGAAACCGATATAGATTGTGGTGGAGTGCTGTGCGCTGCTTGTCCGACTTGTAGCGATGGCATCCTAAATCAAGATGAGGTAGGCGTTGATTGTGGTGGGACAAATTGTGCTCCTTGCGTGGAAGGCTGTTCGACTTATGACTTTACAGGACAAGTTATGAGTTATGTTGACCAAGATAATGGAACGGCCACCGTGCAAGACGGTGGAGCTACGGTTTATATCACAGGCAATGGCTGGAAAGCTGTCCCAATTAATTACACCGTAACCGCAAATACGGTTTTAGAATTTGACTTTAAAAGTGATATAGAAGGAGAAATACATGAAATTTCGTTTGATACAGATTTGGCTTTTGCTCCTAATCAGCGCATTTATTTGTATGGTACTGACGTTGGAACCAACGAATATTCAGGCAGTGGTAACTATGAACATTTTACTTATGCTATAGGTCAATTTTTTACGGGTACATTTACCTATCTTGTATTAACTTGTGATAATGATGCAACAGCGACAGGAGATTCTTATTTTAGTAATATTCAGATTTATGAAGATTACAATGCTAATTTGATGTGCGATGATGCGCCTGCTTGCCCAACCAATGACAACCTTTCGGGTGGCATTGCCTCTGATACCTACCAAGCAAGCAATACGATTGCTTCAACGGGAGTAGTCGCAAATACAGATAATGTAACCTTCTCGGCCAATATCATTTGTTTGGACAATGGTTTTGAGGTAGAATTGGGCGGTGAGTTCTTGGGAGAAATCAATCCTTGTATGCCTTTTGGGCCTACTAACAGTCCAACTACAATTCAAGATAACAAAGTAAGTACTTTGGGTGAAGCTCTTTTGAAACGTAGAGTTGATTAGAAGACATGTCTTAGATTTAAAGAAAAATCCTGCTCAAACAAAAGTTTGAGCAGGATTTTTTATTGGGTAGAAAAAAAATAAGCGCGTAATATCGTAGTTGAAAACTACAACAAACGTTTAGATTTGTTTTAAAGTTTAATCATTGGTTTTATAAAAAGGGATATAACGAACTGCATTTTCTCCCTCATCATTTTTGTAAGCCATTACGATTTTGAGCACATGTTCACCATTAGAAAGTGAGTCTAAAGGAATAAAAGTTTGATAGCCCTTTTCCTTGTCATGCTCGTGTCGTTTGTAGCGAAAATTTAGATTTGGTATTTCTAAATCATCAATAAAAACTTGATAGTATTGGCGACGACAAGCTAAATTAAAACTATCCCTTTTTAAATTATTTTCTTCTTTTGAAAGATTCTCATCTTTCTTATATTTTCCACAAAGTTCAGTTATAAAAGGTTTTTCTCGTTTATACCTTGGTATATACAGTTGTAAAAAATTGTCTTCTATAATTTCGGATTGGATAATAGGTCTAAGGATTTTTGACTTTTTGACTTTATCCAAATAGTTTTCACTCGTAGCAGATGTTTTTGAGCTATTCATTCTGAAAAAATTCCGTTCCCTAAAGAAGTCCAATTCGCTTTCCATTTTAGGAATTGCTACAAACATACCTACAAACATTATAGAAAACATTCCTATCAAAAACTGCTTGCCTGTAACATTTGTTCGCAAAGTGTACGTAATATAATTCATCGGCTTATAGGCGAAAAAAAGCAAAATCTTTCCAGAAGATTGGTTTAGTGTGTATGCATATTTCTTTGCAAAAGAACTTTCCTTCCAGCTACCTGTGACAATCTGATTTTGTAAGAAGCCAAATGCAAAAAATAGTACAACTATTATATACCAAAACACATCAACTACAGTATCACTAACCACAAGACTCAACAACTCTGCTAAGACGATAAAAAGGATAATCCATACAGAAATTCCCAAAAACATGACTACCATTGTACATAAAATGGAGAAAATCACACTACAAAAATTGTCTAACCGTAAAGAGTAGTTAGAAATATCTGGAAATTCGGCTTTTGCTTTTACCAAAAAATGAGCCGCATAATCCGTACTTTTCATATTTATTCCTTCTGGAAAAACCGAACTCAATCCCAAAAAACCAGCCCATACAATTCGTAATGCTAAGTGTACAATAAAACTTACAACAACAATACTGTGTCCAATATAGATATAGAAAAAGGCATAATGTAAAAAATCTAATATCCGTGCATTGAAGGTCAAAGCAGCCCATTCTGCAAAGCTATCAATATATGCACCTAAGGAAATAGAACCGTAAATCGCCAAACCAGAAGCTATCAGTTCAGCTTGCCAAGATTGGGCTTCAAGTGCCTGAAGCCATGTTGGTTTCGTTTTGTTTTCCATAAGGTTATTGTATTATCAAAGGCAGCTTTTAATTGCGCTGCGTAACTTGTTTATTAAATTCTACATTGATGATACGTTCGTCATTATTGAGTTGATTAAGCATTCGGTAAGGAGGCAAACTATCTTTATCGTATTGTAGTCTCCAATAATTGCCTCTAGGATTAAGTCGTTCCACAACAGTAAGCCCATAATCACTATAAGAAGCCGCAAAGGCTTGGGCATCTACGTCTTGGTGCAAATTGACAATGAACTCATTGGCAATAGCCCCTACTGGCAAAACCTGACGCTCATTTATTTCCCAATTTTCTTTAGTATTAGCTATGGCTTCTATTTTTTTACCAATCGCTTTGAGTGCATCATCTGCCTGCTCTCTCCAAAAAATCGTTTTGCTTTGTTCACCTTCCATATAAGTCAAAGTGCTACTTGCCAAATCAGGAATACGTGACTCGTATTTATCAGGAAGCTCAAAAAAGTTGGCAGCTTTACAATCTCCAAGTAAAGCATCTATTGTTGTTGAGGGAAGTTTTTTAGTATGTACGCCCAAACGATCCGTAAATCGTTCTCCGTCATATTGTGCCGTACCATCGGTATAAAGCGTTAGTTGATAAATTGGACAACGCCCAAAACAACCTCCTTTTTTAAAAACAATAACTTTCTCTGCCTTTTTGGTATTGATAGTATCATCGTAATCAGAAGAGTTTTTGGCTGTATTACAAGCCCACAAACCAACGATTGCAATAGTTATAACAAATAGATATTTCATAATTATCCGTTTTATTTTATGGTCTTTTTACAATTTTGAGATTCTTTATAAGAAAAGACGATCAAAGTTAAGACTTTAGTTTA
>JAHDEQ010000165.1 GCA_020628755.1 Saprospiraceae bacterium | reverse complement strand
TTGCTCAAAATATAAAATCCGTTGAATGGACTCCATTCAACGGATTTTTTTGTTGATAATAAATTATTGTGCAACCCTTTTATTTTAACTTTGTCTATAATAGCAAAGAATATAAAACAAGCTAAGAAAACTAAACCTACTAATACTCAAAATTGGAATATCAAGACACACATAAATCTATTGTAGAGGCCTGTAAAAAAGGGGATAGGCAAGCGCAATTTGAATTGTATCGGCTCTATTCTAAAGCCATGTATAATGTATGTTTGCGTATGTTAAAACGTGTTGAAGATGCCGAAGATGTATTGCAAAACGCCTTTGTTGACATTTTCACCAAGCTGCACACCTTTCAATATCAGTCTTCTGTGGGAGCATGGATAAAACGAGTCGTGGTCAACAATTGCATCAACTTTATGCGCAAAAGGAAATTGCAATTTGAAGAACTCGAAAATCGTTTATTTGCTATACCAGTAACAGATGATGATACTCCAATAGCGGATTCAAGAATAACAACAAAAGACATTAATAAAGCCTTATTTCAATTGCCCGATGGCTACCGAGTGGTGTTCTCTCTGTACCTTATGGAAGGTTACGACCACAAAGAAATTGCCCAAATTCTAGATATTTCGGAGGCAACTTCTAAGTCGCAATACAGTCGTGCCAAACGTAAACTCAGGGATTTGTTGACCATTCAACAACGGGAGGTTTATTAATTTCAAAAATTTCAAATTGACATGAAAAATTTAATTACAATTGTTGTTATCGCATTAATATTCGGAAGTTGTTCTTCCAATAAAACCGTATTCGTTATCCCTCAAAATAGTACGATTGAAATTGATTATGCTGAATATGATATGACAAAAGCTACCATCAAAAATAAATCTTTTAAAGAAATTGATGTAGTAGTGCTTTCAAAAGAGAATAGTGAACAAGTTAGAGGGTTCGGACTAGGAGTAAGAGGGGAAGCTGATGTAATGGTCGAACGTGAGAATAAGCTAGTGCTTAAAAATACGTCCAATTCAAGTGCAAAAGTTGCACTGAATATCGCTTCTGCAAAACGTCCCGTACCTCGCACAACAAATGAATACATCAGTTTTACTTTACAAAATAAAACAGCCAAGTCAATACCGCTTATCATACCAACAGTCATGAATCCCAATTTATCACCCTTCTCTAAAAGTGGAGTTGACCTCAAAGTAGGACAAGAAATTCTTTTCAAAGCCAAAGGCAAAAAACACGTTTTACTTGTGGTGGACAATACGATAAAAGAAGGAGAGTTACTAGATGTAGCAGCAATACTCAAAAAGAAGAAACAAGACTTGGGTTTACTGTAAGAACAATCTTATAGGTTCGTCGCAGTTTTCAACTGCGATGCAATATGCTTTTATTTCGTCTTCATAACTTAAAAGCAAATGCCAAAAATACAACACAATGAAAAAAGATAATTTAGAACAATTTATTTCTGACAATCGAGCTGACTTTGACAATGCCATTCCAAGTCTCAAAGTTTGGGCCAATATAGACAAAGCACTCGACCAAAAAGAAAAACCTATTGCTATAGCATGGTGGCGAAAAACGCGTGTCGCTGCTGCTGCCGCTGTCTTGATTTTGGCAGGTATCGGACTTGGCTTTTTCTTAGGAAATAATAGGAGTCAAGCAGCACTAGCTTCTGAAATGTCTGCCGAATATACAGACATGATGGCTTACTACGAACGTCAATTGCAAGACAAAACTGTTCGATTAGCCAGCTACCAGTACGATGCTGTTGCTGTAAATCAAGACCTTGGTTCGATAGATGAAGCCATGAACGAACTCAAACAAGAGCTACAACACGTCGAAAAAGGCAATGAAGAAAAAGTCATTCATGCCTTGATTCAAAATTATCAAGCAAAAATCTTAGTCTTAGACCGAGTTTTACAACAACTAAATTATTCCGAAAAAACTACTAAAAATAACAATGATGGAAGCGTTAAATTATAAAAAAATAATCACCTTAGCTTGCTGCTGCATGCTAACCATGTTAGCATGGGCCGCCCCAAAAGAGAAATTTGAAAAAGTAATAGATAAAGAATTTTCAATAGCCAATGACGGAAAAGTACATCTCCAAAACAAATATGGAGATGTCAACATTACTACAACCAACACCGATAAGGTTAGTCTTCATATCCGAATTATAGTCAACGCCTCATCCAAAGAAAAAGCAGATGCTACATTCGATAGAATTAATATTGAATTTAGCAACTCCAGCGATTATGTGAGTGCCATCACTACGATAGGAGAGGCTGACAAATCCTGGTTTGGGTGGTCGTCTAGTAGTGGTGGCGATTTTCAAATTCACTACAACGTGCAAATGCCACAATCCAATGCCCTCGAATTACACAACAAATATGGTAATTCTTATGTAGGGGAACTCGATGGTACAGCAAATGTTGAGGTCAAATACGGCAACCTCAAAATGGACGATGTCAACGACAAGGTTAACCTTACCTTAGGTTACGGCAATGCAACCCTCGGCAACTCCGAAGGTATGACAATGGAAGTCAAATATTCAACTGTCGAGGTTGACGGAACTGCTGATATCAGTGCCAATACCAAATATTCAAAAGTTATCATTGGTACAGCAGAAGAAATAACGGCAACAACCAAATACGACAATTACAAAATAGGAAATATAGAATCGTTTCGTTGTGATGGCAAATATGACCACTTCAAAATTGATAAAGTAGCATCGGTCAAAGCAAATTGCAAATATACAAGTTACAAAATTGGTACGCTGACCAAGTCTGCACACCTTGATATGGAGTACGGAGGAGCTTCTATTGCTAATGTTGCCTCTGATTTTAGCGAAATTGAAGTAGAAGGTCGCTATACGGATTACAAATTTGCTGTTACAAACGGAGCAAATTATCACATGGATGTCGAAAGCGATTATGCAGGCATTCGGTATCCCTCTGCCATGCAAGTCGTACAACATATCGAAGATGGCTCCGAAGAAGAACTCGAAGGCTATGTCGGTGGCAAATCGGCAGCCAGTGTTATCAAAGCACGCCTCGACTACGGAAGCATCAAAGTAGAAGAAAATTAACAAAGTCTTCAGTGTGTTCAGGTTAGTATTGAACATGAACACGTGAATACTTGAACACTTGAACACTACTACAAAAAAGTCGCTTCGACAATCATTTGTCGAAGCGACTTTTTTGTAGTATTATTGGCGTATGAAAATACAATTTTGCGGAGCAGCACGACAAGTTACGGGCAGTGCGCATCTGATAACACTCGATAATGGATTCAAAATCCTACTAGATTGTGGTTTGTACCAAGGCAATCACCCTGATTTCGAACATTTTAACGAAGAATGGTTGTTCAAACCATCTGAGATTGATGTGATGATTTTGTCTCACTCCCATATTGACCATTGCGGACGTATTCCCAAATTGGTCAAAGATGGATTTCAAGGCAATATTTTTTGCACCCATGCAACTCGTAGTTTGTGTGCCATCATGTTACTAGATAGTGCCAAGATACAAGAGCGTGATGCCGAGTATCACAACAAACAACTCCTCAAAAAGAAGAAAAAGAAAAAAAAGCAAGCCTTTAGAACACCACTTTATACCAGCGAGGATGCATCCGAAGCCATGCAACAGTTTGTCGGTTATAGTTATGATCGTTGGTTCAAAATTAATAAAAATGTAGAAGTCCTTTTTAGAGATGCAGGACACATATTAGGCAGTGCCAATGTGACTTTACGTATAAAAGAAGGCCGAAAAACACGCCTTGTAGGATTTACAGGTGATATAGGTCGGCCCGACCGACCCATCTTGCGAGACCCTATGCCGATGCCAGAGGTGGATTATTTGATTTGCGAATCAACTTATGGCGACAAAGAACATGAAGCCAAACCAGCCGAAGAAGAGCGTTTTCTCAAAATCATCAAAGAGGCTTGTGTCAAGAAAAAAGGAAAACTCATCATACCTGCATTTAGCGTAGGACGTACACAAGAAATTGTGTACATGCTCGACCAAATGGAGACCCAAGGCGTTTTACCCAAAATACCTGTATATGTAGATAGTCCTTTGGCCGTCAATGCAACCACCATTTTTGGACAACATCCAGAATGTTATGACGATGATTTGCACGAATATTTATTGATTGATGATAATCCCTTTGGTTTTAACCGCTTGTCCTATGTTCGAGAAGTACAAGCATCCAAAAATTTGAATGCTACTGAAAAAGCCTGTATTATCATTAGTGCATCTGGTATGATGAATGCGGGACGAGTACGCCACCATTTATATAATAGTATCGAAAATCCCCTAAATACACTTCTAATAGTTGGCTATTGTTCGCCTGATACTGCAGGAGGAATTTTACGTGCTGGCAAAGAAACACTCAAGCTATTTGGCGAATGGAAAGATGTAAATATGAATATCGAAATCATGGACTCCTTTTCAGCACATGCCGACCGTTCAGAAATTTATGATTTTATTGAAAATCATAAGAAAAAACTCAAAAAACTATTTCTTGTACATGGAGAAATAGACCGACAAAAGAAATTTAGAACGTGGCTATTTGACAAAGGATTTAAAAAGGTAGAAATACCAAAGATAGGTGCGCAATACGATTTAAAATAAAAAAAATAGGATTGTATGGTTCATTTACAATCCTATGTTCTTGGGCAAACTCCGATGGTTTTGAAAGCGCCATTTTTTATAATTGAATGGCATTTTTGGGGTTACCATTGTTTGTTTGGCTTAGAAACCCTCGAAAGTTCTGAAATGCAAATGTAAGTATTACAAAATCAAAATTCAGCAACAACTTTGATTAGGTCTATTTGATGCTAAATTCGGTACATATATCGTGAAATTCGGTAAACTTATACTTGTCCGTTGGCGGACGAAACAGGCGTATGTTAAATGTTGCATAATTGTCTTTCTAACATTGCTTTTTTTGCAGGGTTTTGCGCAGCAAAAAGCCCAGCCTTATTTTTTGAATTTTTCTACCGAAGATGGCTTACCTAGTCCCGAAGTACATGCTATATTTCAAGACAGTAAAGGATTTATTTGGATAGGTACCGACAATGGTGCGGTGCGTTTTGACGGCAGCACCTTCAAAACCTTTAGTGCCGCTGATGGACTCACTCAAAATGTAGTTTTTGAAATCAAAGAAGACAGCAAAAAACGAGTATGGTTGAGTACTATGCGAGGCGAAACCTTTATTGTACAAAATGATACCATCGTCGAATATCCTTACAATGATAAAATCCTCCAACATAAAAATCAATACGCACTCGCTAAACTCAAATATTTAGACCAATCCGATAATGCTTACTTTGAATTAGAAACTTATGGATTTTTAAAAATTGATACTTTAGGCAATACCTCTACTTATAGTTATCCTCCAAGCAAGCTACTATTGGATTATATGATGCGGGTTGATGACAAAATATTAAGATCCTCTTATTTCCCATTGCCAGAATGGAAAATAGCATCTGATAGCTCAACGACTTCTGAAAAGTACTACTTTTTATTAAGTCAAAAAGAAGGTGAAGCTCCCCAAAAAATATATTCAAACCTCCAAAAGCACGAACTTTCTTTAAGAGTCGAACACACCGAAACACTTTTAAAAAATAGCAATAAAAATATTCTACTATTTTATAATGGATATTTGGTAAGCATAAACGATGGGCAGATTTTATGGGAAAAACCTGCTCCCAAACGTATCTTTCATATTTTAGAGTCAAGTAAGGGGGAAATTATCTTTGGAGCAGACAAAGACGAAGGCATCCTTTATTTTCAGAATGAAGCAGCGGTTAGAGCCAATGATTACCAACAATTTCTTAAAGGAAGCACCGTCTATACCAGCTTTGAAGACAAAGCTGGTGGTTTGTGGGTAGGGACTCGTGACGATGGAGTATATTATAGTCCCAATCTGTCCACACAAATTTTTAATAAAGATTTTGGCTTTCCAGACGACAATATTAGTTGTATAGAATTTAGCAGCGATACGACCATGTATCTTGGTACAGCATCAGGATTAACCTATTCGATTGATTTTAAAAATCAATTGTTGCTTGATGTAGTCGAGCATGCTGCATCATTGGGGCGGTACGCTCACGATTTACTTTTTCAAGAGGGCATATTATATACAAGCAGTGGCTTCATCGTAGATGGTGAGTTTGTTACTTATGACAATAGATTCAGAAAAAACTCAACACTTCTTTTAGGAGTAAAGAAGCTGCTATGGCGAGAAAATCATATTGTGGGGCTGCTTTCTGATTTTGTAGTCTATTTTATGCCCCAAACTGGTGTTCTTTTTGACAAAAAGTATGATTTCTTTGATAGACACCAAAAGACATTTACTATTTATGTTGACAAGCAAGGCCGCTTGCTAGGCGGGACAGAGGAGGGACTTATAGAGTTTGTACGAGATAAAGGCAAAGTAAAAATAACGGATAAACCTCAATTGCAGACTAGAATAGACGATATAGCGCAATTATCAGACTCTACTTTTGTACTAGCGACCAAGGGCAAAGGTATTTTTTTGTGGAAAGATACATTGATTCAAAATTTTTCTACTACCAATGGATTAGTTTCTAATATGGTAGAAAATATACACATCAATAATGACACTATATGGGTAGGAACGTTTAATGGTCTGAGCCGAATTGCTCCGCAATCAGGCTCTATCCGAACATTTGATGTATCAAGTGGTTTGCCTTCCAACGACATCAACGACATCAATTCCCACAATGGTCAATTGTGGGTGGCTACGTCCAAAGGCTTGGTCAAATTTCGAGAATATTCCAAAAACCAATTTTCTATACCACCTGTTTTTAACCAAATCAAGTTGGGCAACCGGCCTTATGTACCATCAGAAAATATTGAAGTGGATTATATCAACAACAATGTTGTTATAGACTATGTATCCTTTGATTATAAACAAAAAGGTGGTATTTCGTATCGTTATCGCTTGCAAAAAAGTAATGCCTGGAACTACACCGAATCCAAACAAGCCTTATTTACTGACTTGCCTCCCAATACTTATCAGTTTGAGGTACAGTCAAAGAACGAAGATGGTATTTGGAGCGAAAGCCTCGAACAAACATTTACGATCAATCCGCCTTGGTATCAAACTTGGTGGGCCATTACTTTGGGTGTTTTAACCTTAATGACTTTTATGCTTTGGTTGATTTATCGAGAACGAAAAAAATCCTTGCGGAAGATAGCGCAACAAAAACGTGAAAGTGCTATGCAAGCACAAATCATTGAGTTGGAGCGTGCGGCCTTGAATGCCCAAATGAATCCCCACTTTTTATTCAATTGTTTAAATTCGATTCAAAATTTCATATTAGAAAATGATAGCCAAAACGCCGTCAAATTTTTAGGAAAATTTGCTCACCTCACTCGTAGAGTTTTGAACCTATCCATCGAAGGCAAAGTCTCCATTCAACAAGAAATTTTATTGCTGCAAGATTATCTTGCCCTCGAAAAATTGAGATTCAAAGACCAATTTGATTATACTATACAAATAGACCCTAAATTGGATAAAGAAAATATCGAAATTCCCCCACTTTTAGTACAACCTTTTGTCGAAAATGCCATCATACATGGTATGGCAAGCCGAGAAAAAGGAGGCAAAATAGACATTAGTTTTACCCAAAAGAACGATATACTTTTAATAGTTGTAGGAGATAATGGACTCAATAAAATTGAAAGTAGAAACCCTCAAAAAAACAAACATGAGTTTAGGTCTGTTGGTATGAATATCACACAAAGAAGATTAAAACTTATCAATGATTTTCAAGACCAAGACAGTATAAGCATTCAACAAAAAATGAATGCTGCTGCTAAAGTTAATACGACAGAAGTTAGTATTGCAATAAAAATTTAGCTACTTTAGCTTTCCTAAGAAAGAACCAACTACTATTTTTTATGACCACAACTCTGATCATCGATGATGAGCAAGATGCTAGGGAGGTGTTGGTTAAGCTATTAAGGTTGTATTGTAAAAATATAAAAATCATAGGCGAAGCAGCTTCTTTAGATGCTGCACTAGGGCTTATCAACCAGCTAAAACCCCAACTACTCTTTTTAGACATACGATTAGGCAATCAATCGGCGTTTGACTTGCTCAATCAATTAGACTATAAAAACTTTCAACTTATCTTTGTTACGGGCTACGAAGAGTATGCCATCAAAGCATTTGAAGAAAATGCAATTGACTATTTGCTCAAACCCTTAGATCCCGACCGCTTGGTACAAGCGGTCGAAAAAGCTACTCAAAATATTCCTTTTCGTGATTTTTCTCAGCAACTTGAACGCTTATTTGAAGAAAATAAGCGTGACAATAAGTTTCCTATCATCACCAATAAAGGAACACATTATATTGCTATAGATAAAATTATTCTTATCGAAAGCGATACCAATGCTTCGGTAGTACACATAGAAGGGCAAGAAAAAATATATAGTAACAAGAACCTTAAACATTACAAAAATCGGCTTCCCCAAGATTTATTTATAGAGGTACACCAATCTTTTGTAGTCAACCTCAACCATATCATACAGACGATTACCGAAGATGGCTTTACGCTCGTCATGACTCAAAAACAACAAGTACCCGTAGCTCGCCGCAAAAAAGAAGAAGTACAACAACGGCTTAAAGACAAGTTTGGAGAGTAGTTTTGCAATGCAAGAATTTTTGAATGCAAGAATGATTAACTTATTCAACCAATTACTTCCTTCTCAAAAATAAAAAAGCCAACAAACTCAGTCCTACAAAAACAATGGCTGCCACTAAGATGGAACTTGGCAAACTCACTCCCAACTGCATCATCCAATAAATGCCCAAGGGAATGCAAGCCAAGCGCAAAATCTCCAAGCCATCTAACCACCACTTGCTGTATTCAAACAAGAAGCCGAACATCAATGAAGTCCACACAATCCAAAATCCATAAGCAAATTTCAGATCTAAAGGAAAAGCACTATGCTTGAAAAAGAAAAAAGCATTGAAGGCCATCGCTGCAAAAAATTGCACCAAAATATAAGCATTGACTCGAATATTTATTTTTTTATCATATTTCGAGTAGCCTTGTTCCACTTCCTTTACAGCTTGGTAGCCACCCAAATAGTCAGGCATCCAGCCTGGCGGCTTAAACAAAATACGGAAAGTGTCGCCCCAAGTGCGAGCTTGTTTGGCTTGCCCAAACAAGTGGATGTAGTGCGCAAAATTAGCATATACTGGATTCCAACTTTGCAAGGGAGTCGTTATGCCATAGTAAGGTTTTTCTTCTTCCTCTTTAAATGTCCCAAACATTCTGTCCCAAATAATTAGAATGCCAGCATAGTTTTTATCAATATATTTTGGATTGCGGGCATGATGCACACGATGGTGCGAAGGCGTATTAAAAACCAGTTCAAACCAAGACGGCAATTTCTTGATATGTTCGGTATGAATCCAAAATTGGTATAATAAATTCAAACCACCCACTAACACAAACTGCGTCGGCGAAATGCCGAGCAGTGCCATCGGCAAAAAGAAAGGAAAGCCCCAAATAAAACCCGTCGAAGTCTGTCGTAGTGCAACCGATAGGTTGTAGTCTTCGCTTTGGTGATGCACCGAATGCCCACCCCAAAACAAGCTCACCTCATGCGCCATACGATGTTCCCAATAGTAGCAAAAATCCCACAAGACCATTGCCAAAATAAAAGTCCACCAATTTTCTGGAAAATGATACAAAGCCACGTATTCGTACAACAACACATAAATACTCACTTTTATCAAAGCCTTAAACGTATTGGTCAACTGTTGCAAAGTACCTGTACTGATATTGGTCACGGCATCATTGAGGCGATAGGTTTTGCGATTGGTAATGGACTCATA
>JAHDEQ010000164.1 GCA_020628755.1 Saprospiraceae bacterium | reverse complement strand
GGCGGCTTTGTTTTCGATTGTCGTTTTATACATAATCCTGGTCGCTATGAACCCTACAAAATGCAGACGGGACGAGACGAATCTGTGATTAATTTCTTGAAACAGCACAGCAATATGGATGCCTTTATCCACAATATTTTCCACATTGTGGATAAATCTGTGGAAAACTATATCGAACGGAGTTTTACCAATTTGGCGATCAACTTTGGTTGTACAGGCGGCCAGCATCGCTCGGTCTATGCAGCTGACCAAACAGCACGCCACCTCAAAAACAAATACGGCGTAAAAATTGTATTGGAACATCGAGAACGTGGTTGGGAAAAAGAAGAATTGTAATGATATTGTTTTCGCAACAAAGCATACATTTGCGACGTTATGAATGTTATTGAAGTATCTAGGTGTCTATGTGTTTGTGTGCGTGCGATTCCCATAAACACATATCTAAGGAACGAACATAAACACATCGGTACATAGACACGAAAACACAAATTTTAGAATGGCAGAAATTGCATACAAATCGGAAGTGGAAGCAGTAGATGCTTTGGCTTCATCTTACAGAGACTTATCTAAAGAAATTGCAAAGGTTATTGTTGGTCAAAATGAGGTCGTAAAAACGGTGATTATTTCGCTGTTTAGCAACGGGCATAGTTTGCTGGTTGGGGTACCTGGTTTGGCGAAGACCTTATTGGTGAGTACCATTTCAGAAGTTTTGGACTTGGACTTTAAGCGTATTCAGTTTACGCCTGATTTGATGCCTTCGGATATTACAGGTTCGGAGATTTTGGGCGATGACCGTAAATTTCAATTCAACAAAGGGCCTTTGTTTTCTAATATCGTTTTGGCGGATGAGATTAACCGTACGCCTCCTAAAACTCAGGCGGCTTTGCTGGAAGCCATGCAAGAACGCTCGGTGACGGTAAATGGTGTGCGCCACAAATTGCCTTCGCCTTTCTTTGTATTGGCTACGCAAAATCCGATTGAGCAAGAAGGTACATATCCGCTTCCTGAGGCACAGTTAGACCGTTTTATGTTTAACATTCCGTTGGATTATCCTTCGTACGAGGAGGAAGTTGCCGTTGTAAAAGGAACGACGACTATCCAAAAACACGATTTGAAAAATATCGTCACGGGTGAGCAAATCTTGTTTTATCAAAACTTGATTCGTAAAATTCCAATTGCAGACAATGTATTGGAATATGCTGTAAATTTGGCAACGATGACTCGTCCGAATACGGCTCGTGCTACGGACTCGGTCAATAATTATATTTCTTGGGGTGCGGGGCCTCGTGCTTCTCAATATTTGGTTTTGGGTGCGAAATGCCACGCTGCTATCAATGGCAAATACTCGCCTGACATCGAAGATGTCCAAGCGATTGCTAAATACGTCTTACGCCACCGTATCGTTCGTAATTACAAAGCGGAAGCGGAAGGTATAACAGAAGAAAAAGTAATTGAAGGATTGTTTTAATCCCTCTTTTTATAAGCGTATTGTATCGCAGTTTTCAACTGCGACAAGCATTTGAGATACAACTCTTTTATACTAAAAACGCATAGCCAAGTTGATTTGGCTATGCGTTTTTTTATTTTCCTGATTTCTTTTTTTACTTTCAAAATAAAACTTATCAATCGATGTACCTTTCTATAAGATTGAAATTGGTTCAAAACGATAATACCTGTAAGATATGACTGGAGTAATTGTTGATGACGAAGCAAGAAGTCGTCGGATTTTGAAAGCCTTTTGTGAAGAGTATTGCCCTAATTTGGAAATTGTGGGTATGACAAATTCTGTACAAACAACACGTGATTTGCTCAAGGAGCAAACACCAGATGTCTTATTTTTGGATATCGAAATGCCACATGAAAATGGCTTGGCTTTGATAAAAGAATGGGAAGGAGCATTTCCGAGTGAGGTGATTTTTACGACGGCTTATGAGCAATATGCCTTGGAGGCTTTTCATGTAGATGCCATTGATTATTTGTTAAAACCCATTCAGATTGACGAATTGATAGCCGCAGTTGGGCGGGTGCAAGCTCGCCTCAACCAACAAAATAATACAACCAAACTTGGCGTTTTAAAACATCTTATCGAAACCGAAAAGCTCGATAAAATTGCACTGACTACTTTTGATGGATTTACCTTTGTATCGCCCACAGCTATTGTACGCTGTCAGGCACATGACAACTATACTTATGTATATTTTACAGATGGTAGTTTTTTGTTGTTGACCAAAACACTAAAGCACTACGAAGAAGTAGTACTTAATCGGAAAAACTTTTTTCGGGTACACAAATCGCACCTTGTCAACTTGGATTATGTGGAGCAGTTTATAAAAGGAAGGCAAGCCTACATTGTGATGAAAGATGAATCAAAAATTGAAGTGTCAGAACGCAAGCGAAAATTATTATTGGAAAAACTAGAACCTCAATAAAAACTACTCGTCTTCGATGTCATAAACCTTTGGTTTGCTTTCTTCACGTTCGATGCTCATATCTTCAAGTTTGTCCATCATATCCATTGATTGTTCCCAAAAATCATAGATTACAGGTTGAAATTTACTTGCCGCTTCTTTAACAATACCAGGAAATTGCTCTACATAAGGATAGGTAATTGAAGTTTTTTTGGTATTCATATCTATCAAGCGAGCTTGGTCAGCAAACCAAACCAATTGACTGTAAATCAATACACAAATACCAGCCAATAGCATTCCTCCTGCGAGTTGATTGATGAAGTTGATGTTGATACTTTCCAAAATTCCTTCCAAGCCTCTTGAAAAAAGGCGAATCATCATCATCACAACAACAAAGGTGAGAATAATACCAACCAAAAACCATATCGGATTGGTATCATTAAAAGCTGTTTGTAAAAATTCGGTAGTAGCGGGTGCAAACTTGAAGGCAGCCATTATTCCAAATAATATAGAAATAATGGCAAAAACGGTTTTGATAATACCTCGTGAGAATCCGAGATAAAATCCATAAAGCAGTGCTAATACAAATACTACATCTATTGCCATAACAAGTCCAAATTGCTAATTCTATAATAGAAAAGCGAATTATTTAGACGATTTTCGACGAAAATTCGGTAAACACCTCTTTTTTGAATGATAAAATGTTGGTTATTACATTAATCGACCTGATCAAGGATAAAATCTCGTACCCTACCAAACTCTTCATGCATCATTTTGACTTGATTGCTGATGTCGCCGAGTAGATTTTGTGATTTTTGATCATTCTGAGCCGTCAATACATGCAATAAACCATCGGTAAGATTTTCAAAAGGCTGTAATTGCATAAGCATGGAAAAATCAAAGTTTTCAGGATTGGTCAATTTCGCATCAATATCACGCAAGAGTCCAATTACATCCATTTTGAGTCGAAGCGTTTGCGATAACAAACGCTGTTCGGATGGAGATAAGCGTTTTTCACTAAAATTATTATTTACCTTTTCACTCATCTTTTGAAATGCCTTGTCAAAGTTTTCTCTTTGGGCAGCATTATAAAAAGCCTCATCTCCTCTCTTAAACAACAATCTATAAATTTCGTCTTTATCAATTTGATTTTGTATATGAATTTGTTCAATCATCTTAGCTTCTACAAATTCTACTGTATAACTAATCCCCATTTCTGCAAAAATACCTTCCATTTCTGTAGCCTTGCCCATATTGCTGATGTCTGGGTAAAGTGCGTCGTCATAAGCATTGCTAAAGGTTTCCTCCATACCCGACTGAGTATTGAGAAAGGCATAAGAACCATTATTGAAAATTTCTAACTCCTCATGATCAGAAATAAATGGGCCTAAAGGAAAAATTGCTTGTTGAAAAATGGACGCATCTGCTATCGCAAAGGCTTGAAACAATTGTACATCAATAGGCAACATGGCATCAGAATAAACCATGTGGTCGCAAAAAGCAGCATAAAGTTTTTGCTGCATATTTTGAGTGACCAATTTTTGAGCATTGACATCACGACTACTCATTTTTTCTAGTCGAAAAACATTTTTATCGTAATCAATAACTGAAATAAGCAAATTATCTTTTGACTTAAATTGATTGCGTTTCATCCACGCTGCTAGGTCATAACTATAAACCTGAATATTGCTATTGTCATCCAAGTCATAGTGTTGCAAACCATAAGGGGGCAACAAAGAATAGTAAGTTTGGGTGTCTAAAAAGCTACGAAAATCCTCAATGATTTCAATTTCATTGTCGGCTTCGTCAATAAGCATGACTTTTTTGGGATGCGTGCTCGGATGAATAAAGGGCAAAAACCGATGGCCAATAACCAATTGTTTGGTAGAAAATTCTTCGGAGGTAAGGAGAATACGAAATGATACGTCTGCAAATAATTTTTCTCGATAAACAATCTCTTCCTTATCGTAATTGATAGTAATATCTGTTGTACCAGTACTCAACAAATATTCATCAATAGCATCCGCTATAAGATCGTCGTTCTGACGACTTTTACTGTGTTCTTTTATCGCATCAATACATTCAAAAATATCAATTTTTGAACGCTCTTTGAGAACTTTTTCTATTGCTTTTTCGAGTTTCACGTTGCAGGCTTTTTTCAAAGGTACGCATAATTTTGTGTTAAAGATACACTTACTATATTTTAGAAGATTTTTTAATTAGGAAAATATAGCCTTCTTTGACAAATTCCATGTTCCATTCAAAATAAAAGAGAGAACGACCGCAGGAAGTGAATGATTTTAGATTTGAATGGAAATATTTTTACGGAAAAAGTCAAAGAACCAAATAATAGTACCAATCTTCCTGCTACCAAATATTACTTTGTTCGAGATGAATTTTTTCTTGATAAAAAAGTTTTGTTGTTTCCTCAAAAGAGTCAGTATAATCAGAAACAAAAAATTGGTGTGGCTGGCGTTTTTGGTCGTTGAGCAATTGGTATTGTTCCAATTGCTCCCGCATTTGATAAGCGACAACGTCGGTGGAGTCATATACTTGTACTTGCTCGTCAAAATAAGAAATGATATTTTTCTTAATCAAAGGATAGTGCGTACAAGCTAAAAGCAAAGCATCTATATTCTGAAAACCTTTTTGTGAAAGATAATTAGCGATGATGGCATCGCTAATATTGTTTTGTATATAGCCTTCTTCTATCATCGGAACTAGCAAAGGCGTTGCCAAAGAATGTACTTGAAGCTCAGGTTTTTTCTCCAATAATTTTAAACGATAAACATCGGAACGAATGGTTGCTTTGGTTGCTATAATACCAACTTTTTTAAAATCTTGTTGAGCAACGGTTTGTATCAAGGGGTCAACAACATTGACAAAAAGGGCTTGTCCTTGAAAGAAATCTACTAAAATACGAAATGCAGCCGAAGCAGCCGAATTGCAAGCAAATACAATCATTTTGCAGTTCTTTTCTAAAAGAAACTTTACAATTCGGATACAATAATACCGAATCGCATCGGCAGACTTGTCGCCATAAGGTAGGTGCGCTGTATCGCCAAAGTATATAATTTCTTCCTTAGGCAAGTGCTTTACGATAGCATTGACTACTGTAAGGCCACCAATACCCGAATCAAAAACGCCAATCGGTTGCTGAGGGGAGTGATTTGTCATAAAAAAGCAAGTGCCATGAGCTACGCTCACGGCACTATAAATTTTATTCAATTAGAAAATGCTAAACATTTTCGATGTTTTAAAATTAGATGCCTAACTTCGTTTTTACCAAACTACTCACATCTGTACTTTCTTGAGCGTACAACAAGATTTGAGTGCTAGAGTCAAAGATAAAAGTATAGCCATTTTCTTCAGCCACATTTTTGATAGCAGTATTTACTTTATCCAAAATGGGTTGCAAGAGAGTCGCTTCTTTCTCTTGAATTTTTTTAATCATGTCTTGCTCGTATTGAGCAATTTTTGCCTCTTCTGTACGCAATTTAGTTGCTTCCTCTTCTTGTTGTTTTGGCGACAAAGCACCTTCTGCAACTCTTTTTTGTACTTCTTGGTATTTGGTTTGCAACTCGGTTAGCATACCTTGACCTTTGGCCCGTAATTGTTTTTCAAGTGTTTCCAGCTCACTTCGTGCTTGTTTAACGTCAGCCATTTCGGCAAGCAAGGCTTGTGAATTGACATAACCAAATTTTTGAGCTTGTGCTACTGTTACCATGCTAACAAAAACAAAAAGCATGATACAGGTTTTCATAATTTTAGTCATATTAAGTATGTTTTGAATTTTCTAAAAAAGTCTATTAATTCTGATAAAATAAAATATGAACAGGATTGTGTTCACAATCTTATTTTAAGGTTGCAAAGATAGGGAATATAAGGGATTTTATAAGCCTAACTTTGATTTTATATCATCTGTTTTGTCGTATTGTGGGTTGGCGAAAATCATCCCAGAAGCACTACCTTTATCAAAAATAAAGTCATAGCCTTTTTGGTCGGCATAATCTTCAATAGCACTATACACTTTTTCCTGAATCGGGCGCACCAAATCTTGACGCTTTTTGAATAAAGAACCTTCGGGGCCAAATTTTCTTTTTTGCATTTCTCGTACACTCTTTTCTGCCTCCATGATTTCGTCTTCCTTTTGTTGTCTCATGTCGTCGCTTAACAAAACTTGTTCGGCTTGGTATTTATTATACATACCTTTGATTTTGTCGTACTCTACAGCGATTTCTTGTCGCCATTTTGCTGCCGTTTTATCAAGGTCGCTTTGGGCTTTGCTGTATTCGGGCATACTTTCGAGTATGGCCGCTACATCAACCGAAGCAATACGTTGTGCATAAGAGCCAAACGACAAACAGGCTACCATAGCAAATAAGAAAACTAATTTTTTTGTGAGCATTGTGCATCTTGTATTTTGCATGAGTATATGATTTTTAAGGTTTAAGAAATTTTTGATTAATGTAATTTTTAACAAAATTAGAAATTTATAGTATTAGACCATACTGCTTTTTCAAAAGTTGCATGACAATTTTTCTATATAGTTGTTCAGAATGCTTGTAACGTTTTATATATGAACGAGTTATACTAAATATTTTGCACAAATTTACTTTAGGTTTAACGTATGTTTAACGAGGCTCGTTAAAACAAATTAACTATTGCCACCTCACCCTTTATTCATAACTATCTTTTTTGTATTTTTGAAAGCTATAAAAACAACGAACATTAATGACACAAATCCATCAAATAAACGCTGCAAAACTTACTATAAAACAAGTAGGCGAAGTTGTCTCAAATAGATTTTCTCTTAAACTTTCAGATGATGCTTTGCAAAGAGTAGAACAATGCTGTGCTTTTTTAGATAAAAAATTAAGTGCAGGAGATGCTTTGTATTATGGCATCAATACAGGTTTTGGTTCTTTGTGTAATATTAAAATTTCGGATGAAGAAATAGAGCAGTTGCAGTCAAATTTGGTGCAATCCCATGCCTGCGGCATGGGAGAGACCGTTCCTTTGGAGCTAGTGCGCTATATTTTATTTTTAAAAATACAAAGCCTTTCTTACGGGCATTCAGCCATTCGACCAACTACAATTCAGCGTTTAATTGATTTTTTTAACCACGATGTTTTACCCGTTCTTTATACACAGGGTTCACTAGGCGCATCGGGTGATTTAGCTCCATTGGCACATTTGAGTTTGCCTTTGATAGGTTTAGGAGAAGTTTGGTACAAAGGGCAAAAACAAGATGCAGCAAAAGTCAATCAAGAATTAGGCTGGACTCCCCTCAAGCTCAAGCCCAAAGAAGGTTTAGCCCTCCTTAATGGAACACAGTTTTCGGCAGCTTATGGCGTATTTTGTTTACACAAAAGCCAACGCTTGCTACAATTAGCTAATCTAAGTGCAGCTACTTCTATAGACGCTTTTGATTGTCGCTTGACTCCTTTCGATGAACGTTTGCATACCATTCGTCACCATCAAGGACAAATTGAAGTTGCCAAAAGGATTAGACATTTATTAGCAGGAAGTGAAATTGCAAATAATCACAAAGTAAATGTTCAAGACCCTTATGCTTTTCGTTGTGTGCCACAAGTACATGGAGCGAGCTATGATGCTTTGACTTATATTGAATCTGTTTTTGAACGAGAAATTAATGCTGTAACTGACAATCCCAATCTGTTTCCAGAAACAGATGCTATACTTTCGGGAGGTAATTTTCATGCACAACCATTGGCTTTGCCCTTGGATTATTTGGCGATTGCAATAGCAGAGTTGGGTAGTATTTCGGAACGAAGAACGTATCAATTGATTTCTGGTATTCGAGGGCTTACTGCTTTTTTGACTCCAAAAGCAGGTTTGCATTCTGGACTCATGATTCCTCAATATACGGCTGCTTCGATTGTAAGTCAAAACAAGCAATATTGTACTCCTGCTTCGATTGATTCTATAGTTTCGAGCAATGGACAAGAAGATCACGTTAGTATGGCTGCCAATGCAGCTACCAAAGCATTGAAAGTCGTAAATAATGTAGAGTCCGTTTTAGCTATCGAGTTTATGACGGCTATGCAAGCCTTAGATTTTAGAAGACCAATGAAATCTTCAGGTACTATTGAAAACATCTATCAGGCTTACCGCCAAAAAGTACCGACACTTCAAAATGACCGTATCTTGAGTACAGATATGCACCTAACTGTTGAATTTTTGAAAGGATTGGATTTAGAAAATATACTTTAAAAATATACTTTCCTAAACTTGCGGGATTGATAGAAGATGGGAAGAGTTTAGTAAAGTTATACATTACTTTAAATGTTGAGTTCCTTTAAACAAAAAAGTGAGTTTCTTCTTAAACAAAAGGTGATTCGATGTTTACTTTTAATATGGTTTCTTTTCAATATCAATTCCATCCATGCCCAATTTCCCAAAGGGCAAGCTGTTGAAACTTCTATCTTACGAGGAAAAATCATTCCACATACCGACGAAACTTCCTTTGAAGTCAAAGAAACTTCTATTGGAATCCAAGTCAATTATCAATGGCAAACACATGGTCAAAAAGATTGGCATGAATTGCAAAAATATCCCTTGTTTGGATTGTCATTTATCTATTTTGATTTAGGAGAAAATGACGTTTTTGGCTCTGCTTTTGGAATTATCCCCAACTTAATGCTCAACTTTCTAAAGCATCAAAAAAAGTGGAATGGTTATTTTCATGTGGGCTCGGGTGTCGCTTGGTTGCCGACTTATTACCATCCTATTGATAATCCTATCAACAATGCTATTGGTTCAAGGCTCAATAATGCGACTCTTTTCAAATGGGGATTGACGTATAAACCTTCTAATCAATATGCGTTGACTTTTGGTGGTGGATTGATGCACTTCTCAAATGGTGGCGCACAGTTGCCCAATTTTGGTATCAATATTCCAGTTTTGACTTTAGGATTTCGATATTTTCCAAATCCGCTACATGAAGAAGATTACATCCAACACAACACCAGCAAAAAACGAATCGAAAAATGGAAAGCAAGTTTGGCTTATACGATGGCATTTCGGGAGGCTTATATTATTGGAGGGCCACGCTATCCTGTTTATATTGCTTCGGCTGCAGTCAACTATTTTCTGAATCGCAAAAACAAAGCATCCATTGGTTTAGAATATGAATATCATCCTGCGGATTTTCGATTTGCTTTGCACACCTTCAATGCACATTCCCCATCCGAAGCGCATCGCTTGGCGAGTCGCCTAGCGATAAGCCTTGCCAATGAATTTTTGTTTGGCAATTGGACGGTTCGTTTATTAGCAGGTTATTATGTGGGAGATTTTTCTTTACAAGAACCTTTTCCTGTTTATTTCAAACTCACTTCTCGTTATTATTTTCCACCTATGGGAAAAATGGAAAGTAAATTTTTTACAGGCATTACACTCAAATCTCATATTTTTCGAGCAGAGTATATTGCGCTAGGCGGAGGAATAGAATTTTG
>JAHDEQ010000163.1 GCA_020628755.1 Saprospiraceae bacterium | reverse complement strand
ATGCGAACCAAGAGTACATCGTACTCTTGAAAACCACTATTCAAAAAATCCTCAAAAGCTTCATTCATACGTAAATAAGCCAGCATGTCGTGGTTTAAAATAGTATCATTATTAGCATAACCCAAATCTACAGACTTGGCTAAAGCATAAAAACCTTCTTCTGTTCTTTCCAAAATGGAGTAAGCGCAAGCCATGTGAAAATAAATTTCTCCATCGCTAGAATTTTTTTCCAAAGCATATTCAAAATCGAGCAAAGCCCCTTCTAAATCAAAGTCTTTCAACTTTTTCATTGCTCCCTTTTTGATATTACTTGTAGGATTAGAAGGCTTTTTTCCATAAGGAACAGGAATATTCTCCTTAATCTTGATACCATTGCGACTCAAATCAATAGCAACTCCATACTGATTCATGGCAAATTTTGTAGTTAAGGTATAGCGAGTAGGGCGACCAAACTCAGTCAAGGTAAAATAGTGATGTGTACCAAAAAAACTTCCTTTTTTAGAAACCAATATTCCATTAACAAATATTGACTCTATGCCAGTCCAGCTATTGGTCACTTCAATTATATTGGGGCGGATACTTCCGTTTGCGGGCAATTCAATTTTTAGGTAATACATAGTAGATTATTTTGGGTGTTCACAATATCAATTCTATCTTCAAATAGTACTTACAAGCTATTGAACTTTTTGCCAAAAGTCACTTTTTATCGATTTGTGCTAGAAATTTTCGATGAATGCTAGGAGAGGTAATATTCTTTCGTCGAAGAAAATTGGCGGCTTGTCTTTTTTTAAATATAAATCTACAATTTGTATTAATTTTGCAGTATCCAAACAAGCTCACACCTTTATAAAAACAATCTTCTTATTTTTCTCGTATCGTGTACAAAAAAATATATCTATGAAAATTATTTACACTTGCTGTTTTGCTATTCTAGCTTTTACCATTCATGCCCAACATACTATTCAGGGCGTTTTGCAAGACCCTGAGGGCGCAGCCGTTGAATTTGCCAATGTTGCACTATATAATAGTGCTGACAGTACGATGACCAAGGTAGAAACGACGGACGAATTGGGGATTTTTAAATTTCAAGCTATTCCGAAAGGTAATTATTTTCTTCAAGCAACAATGGTCGGATTGGCAGATTTGACCAAAACCAATATAGAGGCCAATTCTAATCCAATTGTAGATTTGGGGATTCTTGCTTTTGGTGATTCGGGCGTTGATTTGAGCGAGGTGACGGTAACGGCCTCACGGGCTATGGTTGAGGTAAAGCCCGATCGTACAGTTTTTAATGTTGAAGGGACGATAAATAGCGTGGGCGAAAATGGCGTTTCTTTGCTCCGAAAAGCTCCTGGTGTTGTAGTTGATAACAACAATAATGTCTCTGTTCTCGGACGAACGGGCGTACTGTTTTATGTGGACGGGAAGCGTTTGCCTTTGAGTGGAGACGATTTAAGCAATTATCTCGAAAACTTACCTGCCGAGCAGATAGACCGTATTGATATTATATCTAATCCAGGGGCAAAATATGAAGCCGAGGGTAATGCAGGGATTGTTGATATTCGCCTCAAACGAGACAAAAATCATGGTTCTAATGGTTCGATTAGTACAACGGTTAGTCAAGGTCGTCATCCACGTTACAACGTAAATGCTTCGGGTAATTATCGCAATAAATTATTGAATACTTTTGGAACGTTGGGGTATAACCATATTGAGAGTTTTAATGAGATGCGTTTTCAAAGTGTTCAAAATGGCATTTACTTGGACGAATTTGATGATATGTATAATGATGAAGATGCGGTGAATTTTAGATTTGGAACAGATTTTTACTTGGGTAAAAAACATATTCTTGGCTTTTTGGTGGGTGGTCGAAATGCAAGTTCGCTCAATACTGCGAATAACAGTATTGAGTTGTCGGATGCTTCTAATCGCTTGCAAATTGACAGTATTTTGATTTCGGACAATAGAGCCGAAAATGAACGGACACAAAATACATACAACATCAATTATCGTTATGAAATTAAAAATAATCAAAGTCTAAATTTAGATTTAGATTATGGTTCGTATGGTTTTAAAAGTGAGCGTTTGCAACCCAATCGCTATTATGATGCCGAAACCAATGAATTGTTGACTGAAAATATCAATACACTTTCTACGCCTACTCAAATTGATATTTATACGGCAAAACTCGATTACGAACAAGCACTTTTTGGTGGACAGCTTGGTTTGGGAACCAAGCTGAGTCGTGTGCAATCCGACAATACTTTTTTATTTTTCAATAAAATTGGAGATGATTTTTTCCAAAATAATTTTCGCTCCAACCAATTTGATTATGACGAAAATGTATATGCAGGTTATGTAAGTTTTGCTAGACCACTCAATCAAAAATGGAATGTTTCGGGCGGACTACGTATGGAACAAACCGATGCAACTGGCAATTTGCAAGCATTTGTACCTGAATTGCAAGAACCGCCCGTTGAGTTCAATTATCTTTCGTGGTTTCCGAGTTTTGGTTTGACCTATACGCCCAAACAAATGCACAGTTTTGCCTTTAATTATGGTCGTCGTATCAATCGCCCCGATTATAATGTCCTCAATCCCTTCAATAATCAGTTGAGCGAAATTTCTTACGAAAAAGGAAATCCTTTTTTGCAACCTGAAATAGTTAATAATTTTGAGCTAGGCTACACTTGGCAATATCGTTATAATTTTAAAATTGCCTACAGCAAAACCGATGACCAAATCACGCGTCTTATTGCTCCTGATGATATTGACCCGCGTGCAAATTTTATTACTTGGGCAAACCTTTCAGAACAAACGGTTTGGAGTTTTAATGCCAGTTTACCCATTCAGATTGCAAAAAAATGGAATGCTTACTTTAATTTAGGTGCAAATCATACCGACAATCAAGCCGATTATGGCGATGGAGCAGTAGTTGATGTACAAGCCTTTTCGTATAATATTTATACTCAGCATACTTTTGATTTGCCTTCCAAGTTTAAAGGCGAAATCTCTGGCTATTTTGCAGGGCCAGGTGTTTGGGGAGGTGTATTTTTGTATGACCCAAGTTGGAGTTTGAATATTGGTTTGCAACGCAAATTTTTACAAGATAAATTGAATGTGAAACTAAGTGCCAGTGATTTGTTTTATGAATCGGGTTGGCAGGGCGAATCTAGTTTTAATGGTTTGGTATCGGCTGGTTCGGGCAATTGGGATTCGCGCCGTATCTCACTCAGCCTTAGCTATCGCTTCGGCAACGATAATGTTAAATCTCGTAAACGTAAAACAGGTTTGGAAGAAGAAGGAAAGCGAGTTGGGAATTAAGTTTGACTTATAACGAAGACTTTGCATCAAGTTCAGGTTTAAAAACCTGAACTTGATGCTTGACTCTTGTATTTGAACTTTCTAGATTTGTAGGATGCAAAAACTGCTCTATTTTTTTGTCATTTTGGTTTTATTGATGGATGCTTCGTCTTTGATGGCAGCTTATTCTATCAAGGGCAAACTCAATATGAAAGGGGATTGGCAGTACCAAATATATATGTCCACGATTGATCGTTTGGATGATTATAATAGTGCCAATGCTGAGTATATCATTAATGTTGCGACGATAGATGCAGATGGGCGATTTGAGTTGAAAGGAGACAACTTGCCTGAATATTCACAGTTTTACAAACTTTATTTACTCAAAGAAGAGCATTCTGAATTTAATGCTTGCCTTTTTGTTGGCGGCGATGACCACAACTATGTACATCTTTTATTGGATAATAGTAGTGAGGTAAATATTCAAGCAGATACGACTACTTTTGCCCCTTTTGGAGATTATCAAATACTGAAGAATCGTGCTAACCAAATTATGAGTAATTTGGGGGATTTGCTGCATCCGAGTTATCGTTTTTATGAAATCAAATTTCCATCGGAATTAAAATTTTCTGAAGATAAACTCAATAAAGATTTATTTCATTTTGCCGACACTTGTTCCAATAGCTTAGTTGCATTGGCGGCAATCAATAATACAGATTATCATGCATATTTTGATACCTATGAAAAACAGTATGAGCAATTTGGAGCTTTGCTAAAAGTACAATTGCCTGAGCATCCTTATACGAAAGATTATCTCCGAAAATTACGCTATTATAATGATGATTTTGAATCGAAACCATCGTATCTCTTTCCAATTTTGAGTTTGATATTTGGATTGTCAACGCTGTTTTTTATTTATCAAAACATGCAATTGCGAAAGCAATTGCAGCATCAAAAACAGGAAGTCCCCAAAGCAGAAGACTATGAATTGACTCCCCAAGAAATTAAAATTTTAAAACTCATAAAATTGGGTCGTAGCAATAAAGAAATTGCCTCCGAACTCTTTATTGAACTTAGTACCGTCAAATCGCACATCAATAAGCTGTACGCCAAAATCAAGGTAAAAAACCGTAAAGAAGCCATCCAAATCGCCAAAAATATCCATTTTGAAGGGGTGTAGAACCCATTTCCACCCCGTTTTGCGCTGTTTTTCCAACCCTTTTTTCTTTCTAAAACTTGTTTTTGCTAATACTTTGCGAGTGATATTTTTATTTATTTACTAAAATCTTTTAGCATGAAAATCACAAACATTGTATCATTACTCTTATTCGCATTTGTAGGTTTATTTGTTTTTGCCAGTTGTTACGATGAGGC
This sequence comes from Saprospiraceae bacterium, assembly GCA_020628755.1. Lineage (GTDB taxonomy): Bacteria > Bacteroidota > Bacteroidia > Chitinophagales > Saprospiraceae > JAHDES01. Next base: position 5,318 of record JAHDEQ010000163.1, on the reverse strand, counting down.
GAAAGCTGTAACTACCAATGTAGTTACTCCAATTGATGAAAAAAGCGATTGGTACTCCATTCAAGATGTCGAATCTTTGCAAAAAAAATCTTCTAAAAAAGTCATTGTTGATGTTTATACCGATTGGTGTAAATGGTGCAAAGTAATGGACCAAAAAACCTTCTCTGACCAAAAACTAATGGAAGAACTAAAGAAAGATTACCACTTAGTCAAATTCAATGCGGAGACCAAAACCCCAATTCAATTTAAGGGCAAAACGTATGATTTTGTTAAGAATGGACGAAGAGGTTACAACAAATTGGCAGTGGAACTGGTAGGAGCGAGAATGTCTTATCCTTCTTTTGTTGTGTTGGATGAAAATCTAAATACCCTTAAAGTGATTAAGGGATTTAAAAATAGTGAAGCATTGAAAGCTGCTTTAAATTAAAATACACGGAGACACAGAAAAAAACTGTGTCTCCATATATTTTGGCACTACGGTAAAAACTATGGGTAAAAGAAAATACTAATATTGAAGCTCAAAGGTTTACTAAACTTGCTGCTATACCGAGAACGGGGTAAAAAACCGAAAATGAAATGAAGGTTTTACCCCTTCGGCATCACTATTCACGGGAAAATTCCCTTTAGGGTAAATTCGGAAATTTATCCCGTGAAAAGTATAAATAAAGCCCCACTATCAAGCTATATAGCAGTTTTCAAACATAAAGAAGTTTAGTAAACCTCATTCAACCCACACTTTTGGCCGTAGAGCCTATATTTTTAAATCATATCATAATTTTTAGCAACAGCTTCCCAATTGATGATATTGAAAAAATTATTGATATAATCTTTTCTGCGATTTTGGTAATTGAGATAATAAGCGTGTTCCCAAACGTCAATTCCGAGAATTGGCGTTCCTGTTTCTTTGACCAAACCTTTCATCAGTGGATTGTCTTGGTTGGGTGTAGAACTAACAAATAATTTTCCAGCACCATCAACTGCGAGCCAAGCCCAGCCAGAGCCAAAGCGAGTGGCTGCTGCTTTTGCAAAGACTTCTTTAAATTTATCAAAATCACCAAAGGTACTTTTGATGGCATCAGCTAGTTTACCAGCAGGAACTTTGCCACCTCCAGGTTTCATAATATTCCAAAAAAGAGAATGGTTAAAGTGACCGCCTCCGTTGTTGCGAACACCTGTATCATCTTTGCCAAGAGAACTTATAATTTCTTTTAAATCTTTACCTGCTAGGCGATGTCCTTCGAGAGCAGCATTGAGTTTTCGCACATAACCTGCATGATGCTTGCCATGATGAATTTGCATGGTTTCGGCATCTATATTAGGTGCAAGGGCATCAAAAGCATAAGGAAGTTTGGGTAGTTCAAACTTGGTGGTCGTAATATTTTTGGCTTCCGATTTTTTTGCGTCAGCACTGGATGCATCCGAATTGCAGGAGGATAGTGGAGCAACTAAAGCTCCAGCAGCCAGCACGGCTCCTGTTTTGATAAATTCTCTCTTTTTCATATTATAGATATTTATAATAGTTTATTTTTCTAAAAAGGCTAAAATTTTCTTTGCCGCTTGTTGTGGTGTAAAGCCAAATTTTTCGTCCAAGACGGTATAAGGTGCGGAATAACCAAAATGATTGAGTCCCCATATTGCACCATTTTTGCCCACTAAGCCTTGAAGGGTAGAAGGAAGTCCAGCCGTTAAGCCATAAGTTGGTATATTATCAGGTAAAAGTTGATTTTGATAGGCTTTAGATTGTGTCCTAAATAAACCTTCACTGGCAGCAGATACAACTTTTACTTTTAAATTATTTTCTTTAGTCAAAATTTCGGCAGCACCAACCAAAGTTGCCACTTCTGAACCATTAGCCACTAAAATCACGTCGGGTGTACCATTGGTAGGGAGTACTTCGTAAGCACCACGAGCTACCGTTTCTTTTACATCAAAAGTGCCTTCTCTCGGAAGGTCATTAATGTTTTGTCGAGAAAAAATAAGTCCTGTTGGTGTATCCGTATTTTCTAATGCCAATTGCCAAGCTGCCGTCGTCTCTTGACTATCGGCAGGGCGTAGGGCTAATAAACTATTTTTACCAGAATGATTTTGCAATTGTTCGAGTAAACGCAGTTGTGCTTCTTGTTCTATGGGTTGGTGCGTTGGGCCATCTTCGCCTACTCTAAAAGCATCATGTGTCCATATAAAAATGACTTGTTGCTCCATCAAAGCACATACTCGAATGGCTGGTTTCATATAATCTGAAAAGGCAAAAAAGGTTGCGCAAGCAGGTATAACACCTCCATGCAATGCCATACCTGTAGCCAATGCAGCCATTGTCAACTCCGCAACACCAGCTTGTAGAAAAGCTCCTGAAAAATCACCTTTTTTGAAGATGCTTGTTTTTTTCAAGAAGCCATCCGTCTTGTCGCTATTGCTCAAATCGGCAGAGGCTACAATCATATTTTCGACGGTATCAGCCAAATGTGAAAGTACAGTCTGCGAAGCATTGCGAGTAGCTTGATTGGGTTTTTGTTCGATGGAACTCCAATCTATATGAGGTAGTTTTTTTGAAAAAAAGAAATCTAACTTTTCGGCAGCTTGTGGGTTGGCAGCAGCCCATTCTTGAAAGGCTGCTTTGCGTTGAGCAACTTTAGCATTTAATTTATTTTTTACATCTTCATAATGAGCTGCAACTTCTGGAAGGATTTGAAAAGGGTTTTCATAATCGCCTCCCATGCCTTCAATAGTTTTTTGATAAGAAGCATTGGATTTACCCAAAGGTTTGCCATGCAATTCAACTTTTCCTTCGTACAAGTTGCCCGCATCATCACGAACTGCTTTGCCCATGATAGTTTTGCCAATAATGATGGAGGGGCGTTCTGTTTCAGCATTACATTCTTTTAGTGCTGATCGGATAGCTTCGTGGTCGTTGCCATCAATGGTAAGGACGTGCCAGTTCCAGGCTTCGTATTTTTTGGCAGTGTCTTCAGAAGTTACATCATCTACTTCTGAAGATAATTGAATATCATTGGCATCGTAAAACATGATGATATTGCCCAAGCCCAAATGTCCTGCAAGACGGCCTGCGCCTTGCGAAATTTCTTCTTGAACACCTCCATCCGAAATATAGATGTACGTTTTGTGTTCGACTACTTGACCAAATCGAGCTGCCAAAAATCGTTCTGCAATGGCAGCACCAATTCCAAAAGCGTGGCCAAGACCTAGAGGGCCAGAGGTGTTTTCAACTCCTCTTTTGAAATCTACTTCGGGATGACCTGGTGTAGGGCTGCCCCATTGGCGGAAATTTTTTAAGTCTTCTATCGAATAATTTCCAATGAGGGCCAGCGTACCATATAGCATGGCTGACATGTGGCCCGCATCTAAATAGAATCGGTCTCTAAATCGCCACTCGGCATCGTTGGGGTCAAATTGCAGAAATTCAGAGTATAAAATGTGCATAAAATCTGCTCCACCCATAGGGCCACCAGGATGTCCAGAATTAGCTTTTTCGACCATAGCTGCTGATAAAATTCGGATGTTATCGGCTGCTTGTAAGGAAATACTTTTTTGTGTAGTTGGTGTCATGCTTTGATGAAAATTTACTTAGTGTTTTTGGAGTGAATATAACTTGTTAGTACTTTATACGTCAAGGATTACAAAAGTAAGATTTTTATGGATATTGATTGACAATATTTTTAAAGAATTAAATGGAGTGGGAGGGAGCAACAATTTGGCTTGTATTGGACAAAAGAAAGGAATAAAAAATCCTCAAACCAACAATCGCCGATTTGAGGATGAAATATAAAGCTATGAAAACTAAAACTATTTTTACTCTAATTTTTAATGTTTGCCAAAAACGTGTAAAGTTGCTCGGCGACCAGGACGATTAACGGAATCATAGAAAAAGGTAATGTCTTTGATGACTCTGCGATTTCCATTGAGATCAATAATACGAGAACCAGAACCTTGCTTAAAGATGTGCCGAACTTCAATGGCTGCTTTTTGACCGTTTCCATATTCGACAATCATTTTGTGTATTTTGAGTGAACCGCCCGTTACGTGTAATTTGAGTTTGGAGAATGATCCATCTTGCATTCCGACTCGAAGGACATCTCTCTCTAAACGGAAGTTTACTTTTTTAGAACCTAAACGTTCCCAACGATGAAGATTGTTGCCTAAAGTATGGATTGTAGCCGCTTGTGTCGTGGACAAGCTAAAAGTAGCAAATAGTGTAGCGATTAAAATAATACGGAAAATGACCAATGCGTTTTTCATTATCATTTATTTTGTAGTGATGAAATTCAAATTACACTAGCATAGACTTGATAAATGGAATGGCGTTTAAACGGATTTTAGGCTTTAACGGGTTTTTAACAAGTGTTACTTTTTTTAACCACTGAGTTGCACAGAGTAACACCGCGTTTTTTGTTCGATTTTTCTAAGATTTAAAAAAATCCTGAATGTAAAGTTTTGCTGTGAACCTAAGAAAAAGCTGTTTTTTAAAGCTTCTAAGCTTTAAAAGTTTACGAAAAAAAATCTTCCAAGCTTCGCCAAGCCACTCAAAGCTTGGAAGCTTTGGCTCGTAAACCTGTTTGGATCGGAAGCTAAACAGAACAAATCAGTCTCTTTTTATACTATCAACGCAATCTGTTATAATCAGAAAAAATCAATTATTGGTTGTGCATCCTCGTAGGAGTAATTGGGTCGAAATAAAATAGTCAGAAAGCAAAGAGTGAAAAAAAGTATATTTTTTTCATGCTATAATTTTCGTACTAATGAGCGACAATGATTTGTTCGGTTATTTTATCTAAGGTTTGGCTATCTTCTAGTTCTATTAAATAAGTGCCACTGGCTAAATTAGAAACTGAAATTTCTGTTGGATTGCTTTTTTGAAAAAGCAATTTTCCGTTAATGTCATATAAAAGGGCTTGGTAATTCCAGTTGCCTTCAATTTTAATTTGAAGAACATCAGCAACTGGATTGGGGTATAAAGTTATTTTGACATTATTAATTTCGTAAACAGAAGTCGTTAAATCGCTTCCGTCGCAATCTTCATCAATATCATTATTGGGAATTTCTTCGGCTTCGGGATTGATATTGGGGTCATTATCATCGCAGTCTTCGTCTGCAATAAAGCCATCTTGATCTTGGTCGAGTGTTCCAAAATTAAAGGCTGTACACTCGTTGGGTGCGCCACCATCAATCCATTTTTGAAGAATGGCTAATTCTGTAGTATCAAACTCTCCACTTGAACGGTCATTCATCGAAGGAACTCCAAGCGGTATGCCACAACCGTCGTAGGCGGTTGTGATGATGGTTTGCACAAAATTATTACCATC
>JAHDEQ010000162.1:7122-9998 GCA_020628755.1 Saprospiraceae bacterium | reverse complement strand
TTTTTCATAGCTAATTGTGTTCTATTAAATGCTTTTCGGATAGACATTTCTTTTGCTAACCAGTTTTGATAAAAAGTTTTCATAAACTCGGCTGTTTCTAAATCAGGAACTTCCCATAAGGACATGATTAGGTGTTTGACACCAGCTTTTTTAAAAGCACGTTGCAATCCATAAACACCTTCGTTGCCCTGAATGTCTCCAAGTCCTGTTTTGCAAGCCGAAAGAACAACCAAGTTCGTATTGGATAAATTTAGATGACTTATTTCATAAGCCGTGAGTATGCCATCTTCTTTGCCTTCAATGGGTTTATTTCCGTTCCAGATATGATTGGCGTGCGCCAATATAATACCTGAACGCAGCATGGGATGGTCGGCCATTTTAAAAATAAGGTTTTCGGAAGGTGAAGTTTTTTGAACATCGGGAAAGAAAAATCCATGTGTAGCTAAATGAATAATTGTAGGAGAAATTTTCTTGATGCCAAACATTTTGAAGATTTCTTCGGTAGCTTCGTCTTTACTGAAATAGTTGACTTGATAAGCTGCTTTTTCTAAATATTCATTAATAGCTAGGACTTCTTCATGTGAGGCAGCTAAGGGCGACCAAGATTCACCTGTTAATGAACGGTTGGCATAGTCGCTAAAAATAGTGCTGTGTTCAGTCGTAGTTTCGGCAGAGGCGAGCCAAGTAGTATTGTCTGACCAATCATAGTTGACATCGCCAAAGGTAAGTGCATTTTTGTTTTGATGGACGGTTTCTGTTGAAAGAATAGATTTGGTACTAAGCAGATTGTACATCTCATAGCGGTTGCTCATTACTTCGTTTTCGTTGATGGGAAAAGCATTGAGATTGAGTCGGTGCAATAATCCGCTAGAAGAATAGTAAATACGTTTTTTATCTTTTAATACTTTTTCTAAGGGTTTCCAGACCAAGTCATAAAGGCTTTTGTGACTTGAAGCTATTTGTGGAGTTTGACTATAAAGGCGTTTTATTTTCCCTCTAGTCATCTTGTTTTTCAGTCCAATATTTTCTAAATCACTTTCTGAAAATAAAGGTATAAATTGGATGCTATCGTTGTTGGGGTCAACAACACTTGCTGCGTAAATAATACTATCTGTACCGAGGTAATTAAAATGGGTAAACTCTATTGCAATTTCGTCTTTCGTCAAACCCGAACGAATGTCATGGACTTCTATTTTGTTTCGTTCTTGCTCCATTCTAAATTGCGAGGATGCTCGCGCCAAAGATTTTTCAATAGTCTCGATTTTTAATTCGAGACTATCGAGTTTTTTTCTTTTGCCGATGGGTTTTTCATATTCTTTAGAAAGCAATTGATAATATTGAGTTAGTGTTTGATATTGTTGTTCGACTTGTGCATTTTCTTTTGAAAAAATATATTGCCGTGTTTGGATAGAGGTGTTTAGTTTCAAACCCTTTTCAAAAAGGGATAAATTATACAAAGCTGTATTCAAAGCTGGTTTTGGGGCAACAAGAGCTAGCGTTTTAATGGCATTAAACTCTCCAATGATACGTTGCTGATAATTGGCTTTTTCTTTTTCCGAAAGCGAATTAAATAGCCGAGTCAAAAGGCTTTTGCGGATTTGTTTTTCTTGTAGCAGTAGGGGAGTGGCTTGCTCGTATTTTTCTAAGTCAAGGTACATTTCACCCAAATCACCTAAACTATTGGCGTAAGAAAGATGCTCTTCTCCTAGTACGTTTTTTCTTATTTTTTTGGCTTCCAATAAAAGATTTTCTGCTTGTTTAGAATCTCCCATTTTTAGATGTAGCAAGCCCAAATTATTTAAGAATATGGCATAGTTTGGATGCTCTGTTCCCAAGGATTTTGTGCCTATTTTTAGAGCCTCTTCGTACAAAGGTTTGGCTTGTTCGTATTCCTCTAATTTGACATAAACTCTACCTAAATTGTACAAAGTAGTTGCATAGGTTGGATGTTCTGCCCCTAATAATTCCTTTCTCAAATTGGCCGCCTCTGTGTATAATTGTTTGGCTTGCTCAAATTGATTCATATTAAAATAAACCGAGCCTAAGCTATTCAAAGAATTGGCGTATTTGGAGTGTTTTTTCCCAAATACTTTTTTTCGGATTTCTTTGGCTTGCAAATAAATGGGAACGGCTTGTTCGTATTTTCCCATTTTGCGGTAGAGCGAAGCCAAGTTATTGAGTGAAGTCGCATATTCGGGATGCTCTGCTCCGAGCGTCTTTTTTTCAATTTCATTAGTTTCCAAAAATAAAGGCTCGGCTTGTTCATATTTTCCTTGTTTATAATATACGCCTGCCAAATTGCTGAGTACATTGGCGTAGTCTGCATGATTTTCGCCTAGTTTCTTTTTTCGGATGGTTAAGACTTGTAAAAACAAGTCTTCCGCTTGTTCGTATTTTCCTTGTTTAAAGTTAAGCGAGCCTAGATTTTCTAAAGACTTGGCATAAAATAGGTGTTTTGTACCAGCTATTTTTTTTCTAATATTTAAGGCTCGATTATAAAATAATTTGGCTGTTTTATAGCGACTCTTTTTCTCTTCCAACAAAGCAAATCCATCTAAGATAAGGCAATACTCTTCATTAAGAGTATCTTGTTTGGATTGGAAAGTATTTTGATAATCTGACAAAACACGGCTTGCCTTTTCTATTTCTTTTGTAGAAATAAGCGCAATTCCTTTCTTAATATTTAATACCAAAATTTGAGTTTCTGTAAACTGTTGATTTTTTTCTAAAAGACTATCAATTCTAGCAATGGCGTTTTCATAGGCTTTATTTTGCGAGAGTTTTTCAATGGAGGCGAGCTCCTTTTCAAAAGAAAAGGAGCTTTCTTTTTTGCTGTTCTCTGGAGCGCAAAAAGAAAACGTCATTATTGCCAATAA
>JAHDEQ010000162.1:2781-7022 GCA_020628755.1 Saprospiraceae bacterium | reverse complement strand
ACGATAAAAAAAATGATGGATGAATTTAGACCTAAATTCATCCGTGTCTTAAAAAAATATGGTGCTACGGATACGGACGGGCAAGAGTATTTCCAAATTTCATTGAAAGCGGTGGTTGAACATTTTATACTGGATAAAAATAAAGCCGTTCCTGATAGCAAATTTTTTAATTATTTGACGACTATTGGTTTGAACCAATGGCGTACCTATTGTAAACAGAAAGGTAGAGAAATATCATCTGATGAATTGCCTGATACGACTTTTGAATCTACGATTTTGGAGGATATGATGAGAAAGGAAAAGCACGCTGCTTTTATGCAACAATTTAGAGGATTGAACAAAGGATGTCAAGATTTACTTTGGAAAAAAATAGTTGAAGAGATGAATTACAAAGAAATTGCAAACCATCTGAATAAGAGCGAACAATATCTTCGGGTGCAACTAAATCGTTGTAAAAAATATTTAATAAATTCACTTTCAAGTGATAACAGTTTTCAGTTCAAATAGATAATTATGCAAAATAACGATGAAAAATTTGAAATGCAAGATATTGAAAAACACTTGAAGGCTGAAGCTAAAATCCGTGAGGTGCATTCCATCATTGATGATGTAATGGCTGCTGATACGGCTCCTCCAAAAAATGAATCGGGATTCAATTGGAAGTATCTAGGATGGATTGCAGTTCTTTTATTTATAGGATTTGGTGTTTTTTACTGGGCAATGTCCAATAAAAAATCAACTGAAAAACCTCCTCTTCCAAAAGAAAATTCGACGATAAAACCTGTTGAACAAAACCAGCCGATGGCTAATGAAACAGATAAATCTTCAAATAACAAGACTCCTTTTAAAACCTTATTGGCTGCTAATTTTTCACCTGTCGCTTGGGGAATCAGAGGTACACGCTCTTTATCGAATCAGGCAACACAAAATGAAAAAAACATTATAAAAGCAAAATACAATTCAGGAAATTACAAGGAAACCTTACAACTACTAAATCCATTGGTTAAAAAATATCCCAATGATTGGGAGTTGATTTTCTTTAAAGGAGTTTGTCAAATCAATACGCCCAACGGAAATACAGAATCTGCTATTCAGTCATTTGAAAAAATTATTGAGCATGATGATAATTCTTATATCGAGGATGCTCAATGGTTTTTGGCAGCAGCTTATCTGCAAAAAAATGATGTTGCTAAAGCTAAAGAGACCTTGAATAAAATATTGACTTATCCATCAGAATATAATGAAAGAGCCAAGATAGTATTGCAAGAGTTGGAATGGTAAAATGCTATAAATGATTTTGCCAACTAAAGTTGGCGAATACGAAAACCTACCAATTGAAACTAATTACACGCACCCACATTATTGGCACAAAAAGCGTCAAAATCTCCTCCTCCAGGAAGGTTTGGATTGTTTAAAAAAGAGCGAATAGGAATAGTACAAAGTGCTGAATATTCTGTTGGAAAACAACCACTTAAATTGTTGCCTGACAGGTCGAGGGTTTGCAAATTTGTCAAATTTGCAAGTGTCGTTGGAAGCGAGCCACTTAGATTATTATCATCGAGTTCTAAATGTGTGAGTTGAATTAAATTTCCTAGCTCGGAGGGAATTGTACCACTCAACAAATTATTATCAATTTCTATATAGGTCAAATTTGTCAAGTAGGCTAATTCAAGTGGAATACTTCCCGTGAGTGCATTATTTCCTAAATCTAAGTGTGTCAGATTGGTTAAATTTCCGAGTTCGGGAGGTATCGAGCTACTCAATGTAAAGTTGCGATTGAGCCACAAGTTCGTTAGTTGCGATAAGTTACCGAGTTCGGGAGGAATGCTACCACTTAGGTTGTTAAGCGAAAGTCTTAACTCTATTAGTTCACTTAAATTTCCTAGTTCGGCTGGTAGGTTTCCACTTAGCTGATTGTTGGTCAAATTGATGGATGTAACACAACCGTTGGCGTTTGTAGTAATGCCATACCACGAATTTATGGGTTGATTTAAGTCCCAAGTATTTGTCCAATTTGCCCCATTACTTGCATGGTACAATGCAAGCAATGCCAATGAATCTCGATAAAGACAGTCATTACATGGCTCAATATAAGCATGAAACTCCACATTTTCTTGAACTTCAAATCCTGCATCTAATTGTATGAAATTTCCAGCAGTGTAGGTTGCATTTGCACCCATCAAAATACCGTTTCTAGCATGTATATATTCTTGATAGTTAAGGTGTAAACCTTCTCCATTAACGACATTAGACAAGTACGGAAATTCATAAGGGATAAAATCACCATTGCAAGAACCATTACTGGCAAATCCAATATCTATGGTTTCTGTTGCAATACATCCATTGGCATCTGTAATCGTGACGGTATAAGTTCCTGGTATCAAATTGAGTCCATTAGGAAAGGCTGAATTATTACTCCATTCATAAGTAAAAGGAGCTGTGCCGCCAATCAAAACAGGATTGGCACTTCCATAATTGGTAGCGGTATAATCAGAAGGACATACATTGCTAATACCAAAACCAATACAAGGGTCTGTATTGATAGAATTGATGAATAGTCGAGGTGCAGGATGTTCACAATTTTCTTTAGTAGCATAATTTAGAATAAGTGAACCAAAGCCCCCCGATTTTCTAACTAAAATAAGTGTAACGAATCCATCATCATCACTATTTAAAAAAGCAGTTAAAGCAGCATTGAAAAGATGAAACTGGTCGAGTCGGAATACTTCCGACTCCGTACTATCAAATTCGCCCAGATAAGTTGTCGTAGCAGGGTCAACTTCTTGTAGTCCCAAAGCATTGCCATAATTCAAAGCATTATTATAAGTAATGGCTGCATCAGAAGGCATACTTCCATCTTCACTACCTTCTAACCAAAATTGGTTAGGCGCATTGTGGTTTAAACCATAAACTTCTATTTCTCCCCCTTTCAATGGAACATTAATGGAGTTGACAATATTCAAATTTAATTGGGCGGCGGTAATGGGTTTGGCAATATTGGAAATATCAAAACGCAAATATGTTTTGTACCCTCCATATTGCAATGGCGCAACGATACTTGGAGAAGCTCCATAATTTTGGTCAGGAGTAGCATTATATATCATGGCATCGGCTCCGTTGCCACTCGCCGTGGAAATAGCATTCTCATAAACATGAACCGTGATAGTTTTATTAACTGATGCTTCGCCATCCGAAGCGGACAATCTTAAATCATAAGTTCCAGGTGTATCAAAACTTATTCTAAGGGTTTTGATACTTGGGCCTTCGTTAAGTAAGCTAAAATTTCCATTGATAGGGCCGCTAAGTATTTCCCAAAAAGGGTTCAAATCACAAGTATTATTGGGCAAACCATCATCTAAAATACTCACCAGAGGCGAGATTGGTGTCCCGACAAGCGTAGAGAAAACTTCGCTTTCGAGGCGAATTTGAGGAGGTTCATTTATGTTTGAAGTATTCAAATGACCAAAGTAAGCAGACATATTGTAGCCCGTATCATCGGCTCCATCCAAATCATATTTTTTGAGTTCTGTCGTATCATTTCCTAAATTCTGTCTTACCCAAGTTTCATAGGCTGGACCCGAAATGGCATCAATTTTTTCTTGAACGCCAACAATAGAAAGTTCTGAATTTTGAGCTTTAAAAATGGATATGTCCTCCCTAGGATAACCCAAAAACCAAGTGCTAAATAGTTCTGACTTACCACCATTAGTGGTATTTAAGAGGCCATTTGAAATTTCTGATTTTAAGCCCAATACCCAAAGATTTCCCCCATTATTGCGTATTAATTCCTTATCATTATCGCCTTCGGGATTGAACTGTCTTGCCCACACATCTTGTTGGTTAAAATCAAAGGCATTCATTTTGGTATTTTCAATAAAAACATCTCCGCTTGTTCCATTTTGGTCAGACTGATAATAAGATGGCTTGGCCGACGACATATCTTTGATGATTAAAACTCTACTGTCATTGTGTACGATATTGAGTTCAAATTGACCTTGCTCGATGACTAAGGTATCGGTAAGACTTCCGCCTTCCAAGAGCAATACCTCATCTCCATCTACAGCTTGTATCGTATTCATAAAAAAGTTGATGTGTCTAATTTCAGGACGAACGGTGATGATGTCAGCATCTATTTGATAAGTAGTAGGATTGGCAAAATTATCTAAGGAAGGAAAGTAAACCGTTGTTCCGTTATCTAATGCCTCTTGAAAGGCATTAGAATCGTCCAAATTATCAGAAGG
>JAHDEQ010000162.1:0-2681 GCA_020628755.1 Saprospiraceae bacterium | reverse complement strand
TGATTGACAAATTCGGCGTGTTCTATTGTAAGAATTTGATTCTTAGCTTTAATACCATAATCAAAACCGCATATTTTTATATGTTGTATCAAATGAGAACCAACTTTTGTTTCGTCAGTACAGTCTATGGCAATATGGCCTAGACCATCGGATGATATGATATTGACATTTCTGAGTCCTCCAAAATTATGTGATTGAGTTTGTATAGCGATAGCACCTGGATTGTTCATGCCTGAACGAAGCGTTAAATTACGAATGCTATTTCCAGTACTGTTTTCAGAAATCGAACCCTGATAAATAATGGGTTTGGGATAATTAGAATCTTCATATCCAAATGCATAATCGTCTAATTGAATAATCGTATTCTCCTTGCTCTCGCCATGTAAAATGATTTTGACATTATTGCCTGAATTGTTGGACGTTCCCCAACTTATCATGTCTGTTATACGATAAGTACCATTTGGTAAATAGATAATTGCCCCGTAGCCTTGGCCAGCTACATATTGCAAGGCATCGTTGATGGCTTGGGTATCATCATTAAAACCATCTCCAATTGCTCCAAAATCTTGCACATTTATTACAGCATCACTAGGAGGTACAAAATCATTTTGTGCCTTAATAGAATAAGTCAGAAAACATACTATAAAAAAGCAGATTACAACACGCATTACAACAAGTTTTGTGTTTTCTCTAATGAGACCATCTCTAAAAAGTTGGCAATCTCTTGATAATTTGAGCTTACATTTATGAAATCTAAGAATCACAAATAAAGATAAGAAATTGAGTTGAAATAATAAGCAGTTAAGTAAGTGCATAGACAAAATTTGATTACATTGTAGTAAAATATTTTAGGCAAAACTTAATCAAATGAAAAATCTATTTGCATTCCTTCTATTATTACCATCTTTTGTTTTTGCTCAATTCGACCAATTCAAATTGCTTTCCGAAAAAGAACGAGCAAGTGTCGTTGACGAAATTTTGGAAGATCGAATCGACAATCTTTTGCCTCAATTGATGGAACGAGAAAATCTCGATATGTGGCTTCTCATTTCGAGAGAATACAATGAAGATCCTGTGATGAAAACTATTTTGCCGAGTACATGGCTTTCGGCCAGACGACGCACTATTATGGTTTTTAATCGGAATAAAGAATCTGGACAATTAGATAAAATTGCCATCGCCCGTTACTCCGTCGGGCGACTGCTGAAAGGGGAGTGGAATATAGATGTTTATCCTGATCAATGGGAGGCTTTGATGAACATTATCAATGAAAAAAATCCAAATACGATTGGTTTGAATTTTTCAAAGGATTTTGCTTTGGCAGACGGTTTGGTACATACCGAATATGAGGAATTTATGGAAAATTTACCTCAAGAAATGCACAGTCGCATTCGTTCTGCCGAACGATTGGCCATCGCTTGGTTAGAAACGCGTTCGCAAAAAGAATTGGAAATTTATCCGATGATTTGCCGAATGGGACATACGATTTTGCAAGAAGGATTGTCTGAAAAAATCATTCATCCAGGCATCACTACCACAAGTGATGTGGAGTGGGCTTTGCGCCAATTGGTTCGAGATTATGGCTTAGATACGTGGTTTCATCCATCGGTTTCGATACAACGTTCGGATGAAGGAAATAAGGAATTTTTACGTTCTTTTTCCAATCGTCCCAAAGACCAAACCATTTTAGCAGGTGACCTATTGCATGTTGATTTTGGAATTACATATTTGCGTTTGAATACCGACCAACAGCAACATTTTTATGTCCTCAAACCTGGAGAAAAAGAAGTACCCGACTACCTCAAAAAGGTATTTGAAAATGGAAATCGGATGCAGAATATTTTGGTAGAAAACTTTAAAAAAGGCAAAACAGGCAATCAAATTTTGGCCGATGCTTTGGCACAAGCCAAAGCCGAAGGTTTGAATGCATCCGTCTATACACATCCCATTGGTTTACATGGACATGCCGCTGGCCCAACTATTGGATTATGGGATTCGCAAGGCGGCGTTAAAGGTAAAGGAGATTATCCGCTTTTTGAAAACACAGCTTATTCCATAGAATTATTTGCAGCAACGGAAGTGCCAGAATGGGGAAAAATAGTTCGTATCATGCTCGAAGAAGATGGCGTTTATGGCAAAGATGGATTCTATTTTTTAGATGGTCGAATGGAAGAGATATTGACGATACCGAGAAATTAATTTTACTCCAAACGAATCCAATCCATTTCCAATTGAAAGGCTTCCGCTTTTTTATTGGCAATCAAAACGGCAATTTCTTCCAATTGTTCTTTGGGATAATTCGGAATGTTCAAGCGTCTTCCTCGAAAACTAGGATACATTTCTTTTAAGGGCAAGGAGATGGTTTCCCAATCGCCAGTCGTTTCAAAATATTGGATATAAGAGTGGCGATCATAAGCATCGGTTTTTACCCGAAATTGGTAACGTTTGCCGTCGCCTTTCAATCGAATTTTACAAACCTTAAATTCACCAACATCCCTTGTCTCAAAACGGTGGCGGACGGAGGAAAAGCCTCCGTAATTTTCGAGCGATACTTTTCCAAAAAAAACACCATTCCCAGCTTCATTGATTTTAAAATTGCCATCGCTACGACCTCCCATAACAACGTCATCTACGATTGCCCAATTAGATAAATCACTTTTGGAGTCAAAATCAAAAATAGT
>JAHDEQ010000161.1:8289-10188 GCA_020628755.1 Saprospiraceae bacterium | reverse complement strand
TAGTACTTACTAACTGTTCGTCCGTTTCTTTTTGATTTTAGATATAAGAGTTTTGATTTTAGAATTTTGAATATCATTCACACATTCAAAATTATCAAATAATTATAGGGCGGGTTAGGAATGACAAAACAGGTGGGAGTGGGAGAGTGGCGGCGAGTTTAGCAGTTGTTTTGTCGAGAATTTTGGTGACTTTTTTTCGACTGAAAAAGTCACACCCCGTAGGGACATAATATAGTTTGGATATCGAATTGTCCCTAGACTTTTGAATAACTTTTGTCATGAAAATATTTATTATGAATAATATAAAAAAAATTCTGTTCTTATTAATATTATGCGCTTGTTTCGTCCCTTCACAAGCCCAAGTTTTGGATGGTATAGCCGAAAAAACTATTCTTTCCGAACGACGATTATTACCCTATACACCGATTCGAGAAGCAGATATTTTCTGGGAAAAAAGAGTGTGGCGTGTCATTGATGCACGAGAAAAAATGAACCTGCCCTTTATGTATCCCGAAGCTCCATTTTTTCAAGTTTTGACGGATGCAATTAGCAGTGGAGAAATCCAAGCCTATCGAACTGACGATGATAAATTTACCTATCAGTTGGATAATGTAGATGAACTTTTGAGTAAAGTTGATACGACGGCTGTTTTAGATCCCGAAACAGGGGAAATAACTTATGTACCATATTTTGACCATATCAATTATGAAAATATCCAACGATTTCGGATAAAGGAAGTTTGGTTCTTTGATGAAAATACCTCTCGAATGCGTGTACGAATTTTAGGTATTGCTCCGATGGAAAATGTATATGATGAGAATGGCAATTTTCGCTACGAAAAGCCGATGTTTTGGGTACATTATCCGTCGGCACGGGAGGCATTATCGAAGCAGAAAGTCTTTATAGATGGCAATGATGCGACTACGATGTCGTGGGCAGACTTGTTTGAGCTGCGCTATTTCGCAAGCTATATTTATAAAGAGTCCAATGTCTTGGATGCTCGTTTGGAGGATATTTATACGGGTGTTGATATGCTTTTGGAAGGGGAGAAAATTAAGCAGGAGATTTTCAATTTTGAACATGATTTGTGGTCTTATTAAATCGTGCCGAAGTGTCTATGTGTTTGAGTGTTTATGTCTTGAGTTCAAATTTAAAAATCTTGCTTTCCTAAACTTGAGGGTAGAAAAAAGAAGAGCTGAGTTTAGTAAAGCTCAAGGTTAATAAAAGGAATTATGCTAGAAAGGATGTTTATTTTGGGATTGATTTTTTGTTTGGGATGTAAAATGTCTGGAGGAGAAATGAAGAATGAAAATGCTGATATGGTTAATTCAGCGAAAGCTGAATTAACTCCAGAACAACTAGAACTTCACAACGAAAAATATAAAGCTCTGAAAAATAGAATTGCTACGTTTCGTAAGCAATCGAATCATATGAATAGTGATAAAGTCAAGCAACAATTAGCATCCTATTTAGTTGATTCTATTTTTCCGTATTGGCTCGGCACAAGATGGGATTTTAACGGATATACCGAAAAACCTTTGGATGGAGAAATCGCTTGTGGTTATTTTGTGAGTACAACGATTCGAGATTTAGGTGAAAAAATTAATCGTTATAAAATTGCTCAAAAAGGAGCAAGCGATATTATCAAAAGCCTGTGTAATCCCAATTCTATACAACGATTCAATTCTTTTGATAAAATGCTAAATCACCTAGCGCAGGCCAAGGAATACGAAGTGTTCCTTGTGGGTTTAGACTTTCATGTAGGATTTATTTACAAGAAAAAAGGAAAACTCTATTTTGCACATTCCAGCTATCTCAATCGAAAGGGAGTCGAAATTGAGTCAATCAACAAATCTGCTGTCCTTAAAAACTCTCAGGTTTATGTTTTGGGGAGATATT
>JAHDEQ010000161.1:0-8189 GCA_020628755.1 Saprospiraceae bacterium | reverse complement strand
TTACGCAAACAATTCAACTGATTCATCAAAAAATCCGTTTCATAAACCTCATACTCTTCAAAACCCGTACTCCAAACGACACGTACTTTGTCAATTTCTGTTTTTAGTAAGGCTTTTTCTTGATTTGGCCCAATGAGATATTGCACGGTATAAACAACGTTTTGCTCAAAACGGTTGTGCGTACCTTGACTTGTTTTTTTATTGATGAGTTGTACATTGCTACCATCCACGAGCTTGATAGAAAGCAAACTACCTTTGTCAATAAAACCATAATTTTGTTGCGCTCGTTCGTCTAATATTGTGATTTTTAAAGACAAATAATTTAAGCCTCCAGAGACACTGCTCAGGTGCCCTGAGCAGTTAATCATTTCCTTATCCTTAAATAAAGAGCGTAAATTGTCATTGGTATAAGAGAAAAAATGTGCGGGCGCAATGTCTTTTCGTTTTTTACCCGAAAACTCATCGACTCCTTCAAAAGCGACAGCGCAATCTAGTTGAGGTGGATTCAACATGAGGTCATCTTCTGGCCGAAGTTGTTTAAAACTAGAAGCTGTTTTGCCAAAAACAGGAGTCGTATCTGGAATGGCGGCTTTAGGTTTTGGATTTTTTTTGGCTTTGCCTTTTGCTTGGGTTTTGGCTATATCTTTTTTTTGAGGCTTTGGTTTGGCGGCTTTTTTAGGTTCAATTTTTTCCTGCTTTGCAATAGAAGGGCTGTCTATTTTTTCTTCTTTAGGCTCGTCCTTAACTTCTAGTTTAACTAATGCGCTCTTTTGATTTTCAGCATTCATCAGAGCTATTTTTTGGTAGTTGGTAACCTGTTTGGAGGCTTTCAGAAAATCTATTTTTGCAATGCTTTCTTGTTGAGTAGCAATCTCTATTTGTTGTTTTAGTTTTTGCTCAGTGGCTTTATTGCGAGGTTTTCTTTTTTTTAGTTTTTTGTATTCTGATTCTAATAAGTCTTTGTTGCTCGTTGCTTTAAAATAAGCTGCTTCTGCTTTAGAAGCAGTAGTTTGTGCGTCCAATAGAAGGTTCGTTATATTAGTTTCTTCTTCTTCAAATTCGTTGAAAATAGGGTCGGATTTGGATGAAGGAGTAGTAGAAATAACATTGTTATTTCCTTCACCTCGCTTTTTGAGATAATCTTGCATCAACTGCTGATCTTCGGGGTTGTTGGGGTCAAAGTGTCGCCACGAACCATCAGGATAAACTACAATACTTTCGTTTTTTTTATTTTTTTCAATAGTTTGGGCATTGCTTTCGACAGAAAGCAATAGACTTATGGAGACTATTAAAAAGACAACTATATTTTTAAACATAAAGACTTAACTGTAAAGGACACTTAAAAATTTTCCTATTTTTGTTCAAAGATAAGATATAAATTAAAATGACAATCAAAATCAAAAAAGATAAATAGAAAGTTCGTCGCAGTTTTCCAACTACGATACCATATACTTCACCAAAAAAAAATGAAAAATATGCGTTCACTTTGTCTCCTTCTTGTGCTTTTTGTAGCACTTTATTTTTCTTCTTGTACAACAGAAACCACCTCTACAAATATGACTACAACTTCGTTTGAAAAAATTGACTTTGAGTACCCAAAAACTCGACAACAGGATCTTGTGGATGACTATTTTGGTACAATGGTCAAAGACCCTTTTCGTTGGCTCGAAGATGACAATGCCGAAGAAACCCTTGCTTGGGTAAAAGCACAAAATAAAACGACCGATGGATATTTAGAAAAAATTCCTTTTCGAGATAATTTCAAAAAACGTCTCGGAGAGCTATGGAATTATGAACGCTACTCTGCGCCTTTTAAAGAAGGTGATAAATATTACTTTTTTAAAAATGATGGCTTGCAAAATCAGTCGGTTTTGTACGTACAAGATAAACTGGGCGGAGAAGCCAAAATTGCTTTAGACCCCAACAAATTTTCGAGCGACGGTACGACCGCTTTGGGTGCGATCAGCTTTAACAAAGCTGGTAATCTCATGGCTTATCAAGTGTCCGAAGGCGGCTCGGATTGGCAAACCATCAAGATTAAAAACATGGATTCGGGCAAAACCCTAGATGATAAAATTGACTGGATAAAATTTTCGGGTATTGCTTGGCAAGGCGACGGATTTTACTATTGTCGCTACCCCGAACCCAAAGAAGGTGATGAACTATCAGCACGTAACGAGTTCCACGAAGTTTGGTATCACAAAGTAGGAACAGCACAAAGTGAGGACAAAAGAATTTACTTTGATAAGGCTCAACCGACACATGGATTTTTTGCTAATGTTACTAATGACGAACGATTTTTAGTGGTTCAAACTTGGGAGTCCACAAGTGGCAATGCTTTGGCATTCAAAGATTTAAAAAAAGGCGGCGATGAATTTGTTGATGTAGTACGAGGTTTTAAATACGATTATAATGTCATTGACAATATTGGCGACAATCTTTTGATGCGCACCAACGATGGCGCACCCAACCAACGCTTAGTCTTAGTGCCTACCGACAATCCATCTCCTGAAAATTGGAAAGAACTCCTACCCGAAAGCAAAGATGTACTCGAAAGTGTCCGCCTAATTGGAGGAAAAATTGTAGCCCGCTACATTCACGATGCATCGAGTTTGGTCAAAGTTTATGACTTGGAAGGCAAGTTTCTGGGTGATGTGAAATTGCCTGGTATTGGAACGGTTGGCGGCCTTAGCGGTAAGCGAGACGACAATACGGCTTTTTATTCGTTTGCATCTTTTACTCGACCTACAACGATTTACAAATTGGATGTTAATACCCTTCAATCAGAAGTCTATAAAGCTCCACAAATTGATTTTGATGCCGACCAATTTGAGACCAAACAAGTTTGGTACACGAGCAAAGACGGTACAAAAGTTCCGATGTTTATCACCCACAAAAAGGGCTTGAAGATGGACGGAAAACGTCCAACACTTTTGTACGGTTATGGCGGTTTTGATATTTCAATTTTACCGAGTTTCAATACGACTCGTTTGGCAATGTGTCCACTTTTGATAGAAAATGATGGCGTTTTTGCCGTTGCCAATATTCGAGGCGGAGGAGAGTTTGGTGCCGATTGGCACAAAGCAGGAACACTTGACCAAAAGCAAAATGTATTTGACGATTTTCATGCAGCAGCCGAGTATTTGATTGACCAAAAATATACTTCTTCTGAAAAACTGGCCATTTATGGTCGTTCCAATGGAGGACTTTTAGTTGGTGCATGTATGACACAACGCCCCGATTTGTATGCAGTTGCATTGCCTGCAGTAGGCGTATTGGATATGTTGCGCTACCAAGAATTTACGATTGGTCGTGCTTGGGCAGCCGATTATGGATTAAGTGATACTAAGAAAGGTTTTGGCTATTTATCAAAATATTCTCCTTTACATAATGTCAAAGAAATTGAATATCCTGCCACGATGATTACGACGGCCGACCACGATGATAGAGTCGTGCCAGCACACTCCTTTAAATTTGCGGCTGAGTTGCAAGCCAAGCAAAAAGGCGAAAATCCCTTATTTATTCGTATCGAAACAGGTGCAGGTCATGGCGCTGGAAAATCCACCACCAAACGTATTGAAGAAGCGGCTGATTTGTTGGCCTTTATGTTTTATAACTTTAAGGAAATGCCAAAAGAGGAGATGAAAAATTAGAATCCCTTTGGGATTGTGTTCGTGTGTTCAAGTATTCACGTGTTCATGTTCTAATAATGACGTGAACACATGAATACTTGAATACACGAACACGCCTCGCAGAGGCTATTCCTCTTTAAATGGATGGCGGGGCTGCCAATCCAAATCAGGTTTGAGGTAATCGTAAATTGGTGTAAAAAACTTATTAGAAAGATTGTATTTATGGCGCATATAGCAAAACATATCATGTGCAACTGCGCCTACCGAAGATTTGATTTCTAAAGCAGTACGAGCAAAAACGATTTTTTGAAAACCCTCATCAATTCCAGTACGCACCATATCATACAACATATTTAGGTAAATCTGGTGGCTGGCATTTTTGGACTTGTCAAAGCCCAAAAAGTGCGCTTCTAGCTCATGATGATTCCGAATCAAAGTATAAAAACCGACCAATTTATCATCTAAATAATAGCCCATCAAAATAAATCGCTCTTGCAAGGCTTCTTTAAGAGCTAAGAAATAACGTTTGTTCAATTTTGCTACGTTAAATCCTGCACTGATGGCGATGCCTTCGTACAAATCATACATCAAATCCAGATTGGCTTCTATATCTTCGGCCGTCATTTCTCTTTTTACAAAATCTTGGCCTTTTTTGGCGGCACGTTTTACCCGAACCCGATATTTGGAAAACATAGCGGCTTTATAGTCATCAAAGGTTTTCCAATCAGGACGAATATCCATCACCATATTTGGTTGAATGGTAAATTCATTGTATCGTTTTTCTTTCAAACATTCTGCATTGACTTTGCTAGAAGTGTAGTAATCTTTGACCAAAGTCACCGAAATATCCGTTCCGTTTTTGCGGAGGTCTTTACGCATTTTTTCGAGTGCTTCCTCTACAATTTTGAAAGCCTCATTTTGTTTGACTTCTTGTGCGTTAAAATAAAAACCATGTTCGCCCGTCAATAAAACATTACCACAAATCAAACTATCAAAATCCATTTTACTAGCAACAACAGACTTCATATAATTGCCCATTGCTGTAAAAAAACAAGCGGTTTTGCTCATTTCGGCAGTCGTCTCTTTCTTTTGCAAACTCTGCTCTGCATTAAAGCCTTGAATTTGGCAAGCTGATATACCAATAGGTCTTTGGTTTTTATAAAAAACCAAATAGCAAAAGCGCATCCCTTCGGGCGGATTTTTTTCAAGCAAGCTGAGGTAAGTACGATTGAGAAATAAATTATCGTCAGGAGCAGCAATGTCCCAGTCGGCATTGATGTCTTGGATAGATTGGCTATACGTAAAACTGAAATTTTTTAAAGATAAATCAATTCCTGCCATATTAGAATTGATGTAATTTTGGATAATTTGCTGTTTAGCCATTAGATTATAGTTGTAATAAGGTCAAATCGCTGATACCATTTTTTATAACGTAGTTGGCTTTGGGATAGTTTTGGATTTTGAGTAAAATTATTTTTGAGTCCTTGTCCATTTTTCAATTTCTTGTAGCGCATATTGTTCATTGCGCCAACCCACCAACTCCATTGCGCCCAACCCTTTATAGTTCATAAACCACTCTTGTATAATATGATGCGCTGCATTATATCGGATAAAAAAATCTTCATAATTTTTTGGATTGATGACTTGTAAGGTCGAATCAGTAGGAATAGCAATAATTTTTGAGTCTAGCTCATTGTTATCTTTTAAGAGCAGTGCGCCTATAGGTTTAGTCGCTAGGGTAGTGCCTGTCGGCACTCCCTCTCCGATGACCAAAATATCGAGGGCATCGCCATCGCCGCCCCGTTCTTTGTCCATCAAAGTAGAAGGAATAAAGCCATAATTACCAGGATAAGGTAAGAAATTGATAACTCTATCTTTTCCATCTATTTTATCATTTACAAATTGTCCAGTATCTGGGCGATACTCAATTTTGTGGTTACTTCCAGCAGGAATTTCTACTACAACTTGTACACCTCCTGTCTCTGTAAAAGTAGCTTGTTCATATACGCTCACCTTGGGCGATTGCTTGCAAGCGCAGATGACCAATATTACAACTCCGAGCAATAAAAATTTTCTAAAATGAATCATCTGTCAAAGGTAGAAATATTTTATCAAGACATAAATTTTCATTTTGAATTATGTTAATGACCAAGACATTAAACTTGATTTTTCTTTTTCGTTTCTTACAAAAACTTACCTTTGAACTTTCCTATAAATTCACAAAATCAATTTCAAAAAAATAATATGAGCCAAAAATCTTACTTTAATCCAGAAGATCTCAAGAAATTTGGAGACATCACTGAATGGCAAGAAGCGATGGGCAAAAAATTCTTTGATTACTATGGAGAAGTCTTTAAAGAAGGGGCCTTGACCGAACGTGAAAAAGCACTCATCGCATTGGGCGTAGCCCATGCGCTACAATGTCCATATTGCATTGATGCCTATTCCAATACTTGCCTGACCAAAGGTGCTGATGAAGAACAAATGATGGAAGCCGTACATGTTGCAGCAGCTATCCGAAGCGGCACTACCTTAGTTTATGGCGTTCAAATGATGAACCATGTGAAGAAAGTGACGATGTAGAAAAAAAATTGACAAGCCTGTTTCGCTTATCAAAAAAACATCATATCTTTGTAACCATGTATAATGTTGTATATGTAGGTTATGAAGAAGTTGTATTCACTTTCTGAAGTATCAGAAATTCTCAATAAGAACAAAGAGACCCTTAGAAGATGGGATAATACGGGCAAATTAAAGGCTGTACGAGAACCCATCAGTAACTATAGACGATATAGAATTGAAGACTTGCAAATTTTTCCTGAGTTTCAAGCCATATCTTCAAAAGTTGAGACGGACAATAGGGTTTTACCCAATAAAGACTACACTGTGCTAGAGTTGTTTGCAGGTGCAGGTGGACTTGCTATAGGCTTAGAAAAAGCAGGTTTAAAGTGTATCGGACTAAATGAATTAGACAAATGGGCCTGCCAAACCCTTAGAAATAATCGCCCCAAATGGAATGTTATAGAAGGAGATATAAAAAACCATTCTTTTGATGACTTTGTAGGCAAAACAAATATTGTTACAGGTGGTTTTCCTTGCCAAGCCTTTAGTTATGCAGGAAAAAAACTAGGACTTGACGATGCAAGAGGAACACTTTTTTATGAATTTGCACGCGTTGTAGAAAAAGTCCAACCCGATATTTGTATTGGCGAAAATGTTAGAGGCTTACTCAATCACGACCAAGGTAGAACCCTAGAAGGTATGGTTTCTGTTTTGGATGAAATCGGTTACAATGTCGTTTTGCCCGTACAAGTTCTAAAAGCAATTCATTATAATGTTCCTCAAAAAAGAGAACGCATTTTTTTGGTCGGTATAAGGAAAGATTTTGCCGCAAACTATTCTTATCCACAACCTTACGATACCATCTACAACCTAAAAGATGCCCTCAAAAAAGGGCCTCTTTTTGATTCGGATGTTACCGTTTCAGAAGGTTCTAAATATCCCGAAAGCAAAAGAAAAGTATTAGAACTCGTGCCACCCAAAGGCTATTGGAGAGATTTGCCACTCGACATTCAAAAGACTTATATGCAAAAGAGTTTTTATCTTGGAGGCGGCAAAACAGGAATGGCTCGCAGAATCGGTTGGGACGAACCCTGCCTTACCTTGACTTGTAGCCCCGCTCAAAAACAAACCGAACGATGCCATCCCGACGAAACTCGACCCTTTACCATAAGAGAGTATGCAAGGATTCAGACCTTTCCCGACGAATGGATTTTTTCAGGTTCTATCTCCCAACAATACAAACAAATTGGGAATGCAGTGCCTGTCAATCTAGCTAAAGAAGTCGGCTACTCGATAATTTCATGCCTAAATCAAGTTTATTCCCAATAGTTTACTATTTTGCTTCTTTATAAGTAAAAAATAGACTATGCCATACCTCAATTGGATTAGTGACGAAAAACTAACCAATGCCGTTACTCATTTGCTAACCAAAGCTGCTAAAGCCGAAGAAAAGGTAAAAAAAGAATTTGGAAAAAATGTAATTGACCCTTTTTCAGCACTCTTTGTCATGTCAGGATTCAACCTTGATTATGACACCTGGTACAAAACGGAATCTACTCGTCAAGCTCAAAAAACCTTACAAAATCATATCGGAGAATTTCACCAGATTATTTTGGGTTCTGTTGACGGTTGGGAAAATATGAAAACGGGAAATATTGTTGACCTTGTTTCCAAGGACAAAAAAATTATAGCCGAGGTAAAGAATAAATATAACACCATTTCAGGAGGAAAACTTGCCGATTTATACTATTCTTTAGATAGCTTGGTCATGCCCAAAAATAGTATTTACAAAGATTTTGAGGCTTATTATGTCGCTATAATTCCCAAGAAAAAGAACCGATACAACTCCGAATTTACGCCTCCCGACAAAAATAAAGGAACAAAATGTCCTCAAAATTCACTGGTTCGTGAAATTGATGGAGCAAATTTTTACGATTTAGTTACCGAAGAAAAAAATGCACTTTCCAACCTTTACAAGGTATTACCAAATGTTAT
>JAHDEQ010000160.1:2296-10325 GCA_020628755.1 Saprospiraceae bacterium | reverse complement strand
AAAAAGTAAGGTTTATTTGACATTTGGTTGAGTTTTATATTATGATTTTTTTTAGATTCTAAAATTAAGAATTAAATCTTGGCAGACGATTTTATTTGCATAAAATCTTCCTTAAAAATTTCTTCAAATTTAGTCAATAAAAAGTCTGCATTTGCTTTGTCAAAGCACATCGGTGGTTTGATTTTAATTACATTATGATGCAAACCATCGGTACTATTCAAAATACCATGTTGGCGCATTCGATTAGCAAGATACGAAGTTTCTTTGTCGGCTGGCTCAAGCGTTTCTCGATTCCGAATCAATTCAAATCCTAAGAAAAATCCTTCGCCTCGTACATCCCCGATGATAGGAAATTGCGTTTGCAATTGACACAAACCCGTTTTTAAATATTCTCCAACTTCAAAAGCATTTTTTTGTAAACCTTCTTCCTCAATTACTTGCAAAACTGCTCGTCCAATCGCACACGAAACAGGATTGCCGCCAAATGTATTAAAGTATTCCATCCCATTATTAAAGGCATCAGCAACTGCTTCTGTACAGACAACTGCACCAAGCGGATGACCATTGCCAATTGGTTTTCCCATAACTACAATATCAGGTACTACATCGTGCAATTCAAAGCCCCAAAATTGCTTGCCTACACGCCCAAAACCAACTTGCACCTCATCCGAAATACAAAGGCCGCCTGCCGCACGAATCATCGAGTAGGCTTCCTGAAAGAAGCCTGCTGGCGGCACAACTTGTCCTCCACAACTCAAAATAGATTCACATAAAAATCCAGAAATATTTCTTCCTTCGTTTTGAACTTTTTGAATCAAATTAAGAACGTGTTGTGCATATTTTTTACCAGCATCGGCATCGCTATTTTTATAAGACCCTCGATAACCGTCGGGCATCGGAAAAACATGAACCCAATCGGGCGCACCTTGTCCGCCTTTGCCATCAAACTTGTAGGAACTTACATTTACACAAGCATTGGTATTGCCATGATAACCGACTTCTGAAACGAGTAAATCTTTTTGACCCGAAAAGGCTCTTGCCATACGAATGGCCAATTCGTTTGCCTCGCTCCCAGAATTGACAAAATGACAAACCGAAAGTTCAGGTGGTAGCGTAGCAGATAATTCTTCGGCAAATTGTACAATTTCTTCGTGCAAATAGCGCGTATTGGTATTGAGTAAAGCCATTTGACGCTGTGCAGCTCGCACAACTTTGGGGTGTTGATGTCCGACGTGCGGCACATTATTGACCGTATCGAGATAGCGACGACCATCGGCAGCATACAAATATTGTTTGTAGCCACGAACCATGTGCAAAGGCTTGGAGTAAGATAAACTCAAACTTCTACCGAGGTGTTTTTTACGAGATTGAATAATTTTTTGACTAGAAAGAGCTTCTTTTTTTTCTTCTAAATCTAAACCCAAAATCAAATTTGGGTCAGGGCAAAGGTTTGTCCATAGTTCTCTTTCGTTTGGAAAAGCGACACCGTGAAAATCACCTTCTTTACCGAGCATGTCCAAAATAATTTGAAAATGCAAATGGGGTGACCATCCTCCATTGACATGGCGATTGCCAAATTTGGCAATCGCTTGACCTTTTTGAATCACCTTGCCTACAGACAAATCTTCCAAACATTCAACATTCAAATGTCCATAAAGTGTATAGAATTTTTCATCACTCGAAATTTCATGTTCCAAAATAATTGTCGGACCATAATCCAAATCATAAGCATTGTTTTGAAAACTATGAACGACTCCATCCAAGGGAGCAAAAACAGTTGTTCCAGCTTCGCCAAAAACATCTAATCCCAAATGAACCGTTCGCCATTGAGAACCTTCATTGCCTTGCACCAAGTAGCGGTCAGTCGTATAAATCGGACGGACTTCGTTGTATTTTCCAATCCCAAAAGCTGTATTTTCTTCGGCTAAAAGTTGAAGGACTTTTTGATGAAAATTATCTACCTTTTCATAGTCCGAATTATTACCCAATTCGAGACTGCCCACACTCAAATCCAGTAATTTGAACGATTGATTTTTTAGATCATAATCTATAATTGGAGCAAACTCATTTTGATTGTTTTTTAAATAATTAACAATTTTTGAATGCTTTGGAACAGCGTCCCAAGCACAAGCAAATCGAAAATGATAATGCGCCAATTGAGGAGAAATTGCTCGAAGTTTTTCAAGTAATTCCCAAGCAGGTTTTGCACTGATTAAGAGATATTCGTTTTCGGGTTCATTGACTTTATTAAAAGAAGAATTGACCACACTTATCAATAAACGATTGGTAATAAGTGGAAAAAGAACAGCAATTTCTTTTTCTTGTAAAGGATATTTTTGACGGAAACCTTTGATGACAGGGCGAGCAGCAGCCAAAGGGTCAGGCTTATGCATTATTGCATAAGCCAAAGCAATTGCCAATTCATTGATGACAGGCAAATAAATACTATCGCCAAAATCAATCAAGCCTTCCACTTTAGGATGAGCCAAATCCGAACTAACTATGAGATTGTTATCATTCAAGTCGCCTTGAATAACTCCATGTCTTAATTCTGCTAAATGTGGTTTTGCTTGTTCTTCAAAAAGCTCAATAAAATATTGAATAAGTTCTTTTTGTTCATCGGACTCGACATATTGAAGGTGAGATTTTGCCCAATCTAAATTACAATTGTCCCAACGAAAAGCCCTTCGATGTGCCGCAGGATGTTCAAATCCTTTCAAGGATTTTGTAAGTTCTCCTGCCGTCTCTCCCAAACTATAAAGCAATTCATTTGTGATGGGATTGACATTCGACCACATTCTTCCTTTGACCCAAGTCAGCAATCGAACAAAGCGATTTTGACCTTCCTCATCTTGAAGAATGGTAATAAATTCTCCATTTTTATTTGTGAGTACATTTGGAAGTTTTAATTCAAGCGATTGCTCTGCCAAATGCTGCATCATTTGAGTTTGCATTTCGAGGCTTGCAAAGTCCGAAATAGGATTGGCTATTTTGAGGATATATTCCTTACCATCGAAATCTCTGATATAATAATTTTTATCAATATCGCCAGCCAAAGTTTTGGCTTGGCGGACATCAATTTCAAAGTAATTAGTGGCAAGTTGACTAGCCGTTTTAATAGAAAAATCTGATAAAATCATAACTCAAAATAAGGGGATTGCTTTATTTTTTTCGTCTTATTTGTGAAACTGCTAGAAACATACAAACTTTACAAATAAAACCTTATACTTAAAGGATGAAAACTAATAACTTGAATAAAAATCTCATTCTGATTGGCTTACTTTTCCTTTTTTCATTGATTCTTCGAGTGAGTTTTAATTCTGCTTATGGATTTCATCGAGATGAGTTTTTGTATCTCGATATGGCAAATCATTTGGATTGGGGTTATTGGTCAAATCCACCTTCTATTGGATTTTTTAGTTGGCTGACACAAACTTTGATTGGAGACTCTGTTACAGCATTTCGATTTTTTCCAAATTTGCTAGGAGCGTTTACGGTAGCCATGTCGGCTTGGATGGCGCGAGATTTAGGCGGCAATTTATTTGCACAGTTTTTAGCAGGGTTTAGCATTATTGTAGCTACAGCTTTTCCGAGAGTTTTTTTGATGTACAATCCTGTGCCTTTCGATGTGTTTTATTGGACGCTATTTGGCTTTTTGATAGTTCGCTATATCAGAACGGAAAGCTATAATTATCTCTACCTTTTTGGTTTAGCAATTGGGTTGGGCTTTTTAAATAAATACTCTGTCATTTTTTATGTCTTAGCAGTTTTGGGAGGTTTATTACTAACAAAACACCGAAAATTATTTTTTGACAAGCATTTTTATGGAGCAATTGCGCTAGCAATTGCAGTTTGTTTGCCCAATGTTTTATGGCAATGGCAGCATGATTTTGTCGTTTTTCAGCATATGGAAGAATTGGCAGCAACTCAATTGGTAAATGTTAATCCAATCCATTTTTTGACCGACCAAATTTTGTTCAATATAAGTGTCGTTCATGTTTGGATAGCAGGATTGATATTTTTAATTGTGAACAAAGAATTACGTGATTATCGAATATTAGCATTTATCTTTCTTATCGTTTTAACGTGCTTATTTATATTGCGAGGCAAGAGCTATTACACATTGGGGATTTTCCCAATGTTGATAAGCGCAGGAGCAGTTGGTATCGAAAAACTAGGAAAAACATCTTTACAGAAATCCATTTTTCGAAGCGGAACAATTTTATTGAGTACTTCAATCTTTCTTTTTGTTTTACCTTTTTCGATTCCTTATTTGAGTTTAGAAAAAATGATACATCATTGCCAAAAGGCTAGTCAACAAACCATTTATCATGGTTTGCTCCGTTGGGAGGATGGCGAAGTACATCATTTACCACAAGATTTTGCGGATATGTTGGGCTGGGAAGAGTTAGGTGAGATTGTTGGAAAAACCTATCAATCCATTCCACAAAAAGAGAACTGTGCTATCTACTGCGAGAACTTTGGACAAGCAGGTGCGATCAGTTATTATGGTAAGAAATATGATTTGCCTACCGTTCTAAGTTTTGCCGATTCTTATCGAATTTGGTCGCCTAAAAACATCCCTTCTCAAAGCAATATTTTTATCTATGTCAATGATGAAATTGGTGATGATGTAATTGAGTTTTTCGGAAAAGTGGAAAAAGTTGGAGCAATTCAAAATCCTCATGCACGCGAATATGAAACCAGCGTTTGGCTTTGCCAAAAGCCTAAATCTTCATTGGCAGAATTCTGGAAAGTACGTTATGTCGAAATCGTCGAGTAGCAATTTTTAAAAAGAGATTTTTCTTTCAAAGAAAAAAGAACCTAAGCTGTCAGACAAAATTACTTGCCTGTTTACCGACAGGTGGATATGAAAACTTCATCTCGCTAAAATTGAAAAGAAGTTTTTCATACTAATTTTTCTATCTTACTACTTACCATTGATAAAGTTTTACATTTTCATAAAAAAGCCCTATATTTGTAGTGAGTGAAGCTCTGAAAAGAGGAAATGCACAAAGCGTTTCCTCTTTTTTTTAACTACATATTACAATCTAGTGCTAGAAAAAAAGATAGAAGAACTCCTAGACGAAAAGTTTAAAGAAGAAGAATTTGCCGATTGTTTTTTGGTAGAAGTCAAACTGCACGAACACAAAAAACTTGATGTATTTGTGGATAGTGATAGTTCTATGAATTTTACAAAATGTCGCCGCCTAAGTCGTTACCTCGAAAGTTTTATTGATGAAGAAGGCTGGCTCGGCGAAAAATATGTTTTAGAGGTTTCTTCTCCAGGCATCACTCGTCCTTTGAAATTTGCCCGACAATACAAAAAAAATATTGGTCGCAAAATGGAAGTCAAACTATCCAATGGCGAAAAGGATGAAGGAACGCTTATCACAGCAACCGACGAAAGTATTACTCTTGAAAAGAAAGTACGAATCAAAGAAGGAAAGAAAAAACGTACCGAAGTAGTCCAAACTGAAATCCCATACCAAGAGATAACTAAGGCAATAGTGAAAATATCATTTAAATAATGATGTGCTTTGTGTATCTACGTGTCGAGGAAATACATCAATACGCAGGCACACAAACACTTAAACACATAAAAAATGAATTTAGTAGATACTTTTTCCGATTTTAAAACGGGAAAAAATATTGACCGACCTACGATGGTACGTGTCTTGGAAGACGTATTTCGTACCCTTATTAAGAAGAAATATGGTTCTGACGAAAACTTCGATGTCATCGTTAATACCACCAAAGGTGACTTGGAGTTGTGGCGTGTACGTGAGATTGTACCCGATGGCGAGGTAACGGATGACCGTAGCCAAATCTCTATTTCTGAGGCTTTGTCTATTGATGAAGATTATGAAATTGGCGAAGAATGTTACGAGCAACTGCACCTCGAAGACTTTGGTCGTCGAGCGATTATGGCGGCTCGCCAAACGCTCATTTCTCGTATCATGGAGCTCGAAAAAGACGAAATCTACAAGCGTTATGTTGAACGTGTTGGAGACATCGTATTAGGCGAAGCACACCAAATCTTGAAACGTGAAATTCTTGTACTAGACGATTCTACAGGCAATGAGTTGGTTCTCCCTCGCAATGAAATGATTCGTGGAGATTTTTTCCGCAAAGGTGATATGATAAAAGGAGTTATTAAGAAAGTAGAGATGCGAAATAACAATCCAATTGTTATTTTATCTCGTACTGACCAATTATTCCTCGAAAAATTATTGGAGCAAGAAGTTCCAGAAATTGAAGATGGACTGATTACCGTCAAAAATATTGTTCGTATGCCAGGCGAACGAGCCAAAGTAGCTGTAGAATCTTACGATGATCGTATTGATCCTGTAGGAGCTTGTGTAGGTATGAAAGGGTCACGTATTCACGGCATTGTTCGTGAGTTGCGCAATGAAAATATTGATATTGTCAATTATACCAATAATCAGACACTATTTATACAACGTTCGTTAACTCCAGCAAAAGTCACTAATATTGACCTAGACGAAGAGCAAAACAGAGCAGCCGTTTACCTCGACCCAGACCAAGTATCTCTAGCTATTGGTAAGGGAGGTACAAACATCAAACTAGCGAGTCGTTTGACAGGCTTTGAGATAGATGTTTTCCGTAATAATGACGAATTTGATACGATTGACGATGTTGATTTAGATGAATTTATTGATGAAATCGAAGATTGGATCATTGACGAGTTGAAGCGCATTGGTTGCGATTCGGCACGCAGTGTTTTGGACTTGAGCAAAGAGGAGTTGGTACGTCGTACCGACCTCGAAGAAGAAACAGTATCAGATGTGTTGAAGATTTTAGAATCAGAATTTGACGAAAATTAATATTATTAAACAGCAAGCAATGGAACTTTTAGACCATTGCTTGTTGTTGATTTGATTGCGATTTGAATTAAAATAGTACAAAATTTAACTTAATACGCTCTTTTTCAGGATTTTTTATCAAGATCATACTTTTAAATAGGGACTTTTAAGTTAACTTTGTGAGCACTTTGAAAATACCTTGTTCTTTGTTAGAATAGTTATTTTCAAAAATGCAAAAGTTTTGGTAAAGTGGTCAAGGTTTTGTGTTCCACAAAACCCAGGCCATTAAAACGCTTACGAGAATATGTTTAATTATTTTATCACTAAATCTTAATAAAATATATGTGAAGTAAGGACATTTAAAAATGCCAAGGCTTTTGCTCATTATTTACTTTTAACCACTTTTTGGTTTATTCTAATAAGCAAAATCAAAAAGTAAAACAGCAGAATGGCTAAACGTTTAGTAAAGGTAGCAAAAGAATTAAATGTAGGTACATCTACCATCGTAGATCATCTCAACAATAATGGCTTTGAGATAGATAATAAGCCAACGGCTAAAATCACCGATGAGATGTACAATGAGCTGTTGAAAGAATTTCAACGTTCAATTGCTATCAAAGAGCAAGCTGACCAATTGATTATTGGAACCCGCCCAGCAACTAAAAAGGAAGCAGAACCAGAGGAAACATCTCCACCACCACCTCCGCTACCACCACCTCCTCCCCCAATAGTTGAACCTATAATCGAGAAAGTTCAAGAGGAAATAATACCTGTTGCCGAAGAAGAAATTCAAGAGGAAATAATAGCTATTATTGAACCTATAGTCGAGGAAGTTCAAGAAGAAGAGAAGTCCCATATAGGGCTTAAAGTGGTCGGCAAAATTGAGTTGGACAAACCGAAGCCTAAAAAAGAGCAACCTATTGTCGAAGAAACACCTCCCATTGAAGAAAAAGGTGAAGTTGCAAAAGAAGAAACGGTATCTTCTCCTGAAGAAAGTACATTAGAAACACCTCCTTCTTCCGAAGAAGAAGCGGTTTCAGATAATGAACCCCAAAAACCAGAAACTCCTGCAAAAAAAGAAATGGTTCGTGCAGAAACTCCTGAACTAAGGGGACTCAAGATTTTGGGTAAAATTGACATTAAACCCAAGAAAAAATCTTCGCCAAAACCAAACCCTGCAAAAAATAAAACGAGCAATAATA
>JAHDEQ010000160.1:0-2196 GCA_020628755.1 Saprospiraceae bacterium | reverse complement strand
AAGAAAAAATCTTCGCCAAAACCAAACCCTGCAAAAAATAAAACGAGCAATAATAAAAAAGCTGGAGAGAAGAAGACAGACTCTAAAGCCAATGAAAATAAAAACCGCAAACGCAAACGCAGAAAAGTGGTGCGTCCTGTTGGCAATAGACCTGAAAATAGTAACCAAAGAGGCTCTAACAATAGAGGAAGAGGTAAAACAGGCAATAGAGGCAATCGCAACGAAGTAAAAGAAGTTTCTCAAAAAGAAATTGATGAAAAAATCAAAGCAACAATGGCGCGCCTCCAAGGAGGTAACAAGAAAAAGCGTCAGCGTTTGCGTCGTGAACACCGTGAAAATATACGAGAAAAACAAGAACAAAGAGAACTCGAAAATGTATCAACGAAGTTACAATTAACAGAGTTTGTCAATGTATCGGAGTTGGCAAGTTTGATGAATGTTTCTGTAACGGAAGTTATTACTACTTGTATGAATCTTGGCGTGATTGTATCTATCAATCAGCGACTTGATGCCGAAATTATAGAGCTTGTAGCCGATGAATTTGGCAATGAAGTAGAATTTATATCTTCTGAAGATGCCCTCGAAGAAGAAGAAATCATCGAAGACAATCCTGAAGATTTAGAACCTCGTGCGCCTATCGTTACTGTTATGGGGCACGTTGATCATGGTAAAACTTCTTTGCTTGATTATATTCGTAGTGCTAACGTTGCTGACGGAGAGGCTGGAGGTATCACGCAGCATATTGGAGCTTACGAGGTAT
The DNA here is from genome assembly GCA_020628755.1 of Saprospiraceae bacterium. Lineage (GTDB taxonomy): Bacteria > Bacteroidota > Bacteroidia > Chitinophagales > Saprospiraceae > JAHDES01. Next base: position 1,436 of record JAHDEQ010000160.1, on the reverse strand, counting down.
TGGTCGGAGAAGATAAACGAAAAATTACTTTCCTTGATACACCTGGTCACGAAGCCTTTACGGCTATGCGTGCTAGAGGTGCTAAAGTAACAGATATTGCCATCATTATTATTTCTGCTGATGATAGTATCATGCCACAAACCAAAGAGGCGATTAGCCACGCACAAGCGGCTGGTGTACCAATGGTTTTTGCCATTAATAAGATAGACAAAGACGGCGCACAGCCCGAACGCATCAAAGGTGAGTTGGCTGCTATGAATCTACAAGTTGAAGAGTGGGGAGGTCAATACCAATCACAAGATATTTCTGCCAAGCAAGGTACTAACATTGACGAATTGCTCGAAAAAGTATTGCTCGAAGCAGATATGTTAGAACTCAAAGCTAATCCCGACCGAGAGGCCGTAGGCACTGTTATCGAGGCTTCTTTAGAAAAAGGTCGTGGTTATGCTACTAAGATTTTGGTACAAACAGGTACACTCAAAATCGGAGACCCTGTTGTATCGGGTGAACACTCGGGCAAAATCAAAGCCATGTTCAATGAACGAGGCAAAAAAATCAAGGAAGCAGGTCCCTCCACCCCAGTACTTGTACTCGGATTGAGTGGTGCACCTCAGGCAGGCGAAAAGTTTAAAGTTGTTGAAAACGAACCAGAAGCACGCCAAATTGCTGCTCGTAGAGCACAAATTACCAGAGAACAAACCAACAGAGCAAGTAAGCGTATCAGCTTAGATGAAATCGGAAGACGTTTGGCCTTGGGTACATTTAAAGAACTCAATTTGATTGTAAAAGGTGATGTGGATGGTTCTATCGAGGCCCTTTCAGATTCATTAATCAAACAATCTATCGAGACGGTTCAGGTCAATGTTATACACAAAGCCGTAGGACAAATCATCGAGTCCGATGTCTTGTTGGCTTCTGCTTCTGATGCGATTATTATTGGTTTCCAAGTTCGACCATCTATTGGTGCTCGTAAATTGGCAGAGCGAGAAGGCGTTGAAATCAAAATGTACTCTATCATTTACGAAGCCATTGAAGAAATTCGCTCGGCTATTGAGGGTATGCTTGAACCAACCAAGGAAGAAAAAATTACCGCACAAGTTGATGTACGAGAAGTGTATAAAATTAGCCGCATAGGTACTATTGCAGGATGTTATGTACAAGATGGTAAAATAAGTCGCAATGACCATGTTCGCCTTATTCGAAACGGTATTGTTATTTACCCTACCAAAGAAGGTGTCAAAGGCGAGTTGGCTTCCTTAAAACGCTTCAAAGACGATGCTAAAGAAGTCAAAAACAACATGGAATGTGGTATCGCAATCAAAAATTTCAATGATATAAAAGTAGGCGATGTCATAGAAGCCTACGAGATTGTAGAAGTGAAGCAAACTTTAGATAGTAAATAATCTTGCTCGTTTTGCTGAAATTAAAGCGCCTCA
>JAHDEQ010000159.1:7105-10417 GCA_020628755.1 Saprospiraceae bacterium | reverse complement strand
TATAAAGACAAAATTAGAAGTATCAAAACTTAATGAGCGTAAAGCATCGAAGTTTTAAACTTCGACAACTTCTATTTGTTTTTATTCGTGCATTATTATATAGGTCCCCAATTGATGGCTACACTAAAAAGTAGCACCAACCAAGCGCACAATAATAACCACAAGGTTATTGGTAAAATAAAACGCAACCAACGGTCAAATGGTACTCTACAAAAGCTCAACATTGCTATCAAGCCACCAAGCGCAGGATTGAATAGATTGGTCAAGCCATCACCAATTTGAAAGGCAAAAATCGTGGTCTGACGTGTCAGACCAAGCAACTCGCCCAAAGGTATCATAATCGGCAAAGTCGCTAAAGCTTGCCCACTCCCTGAAGGGATAAATAAATTAATCACAGATTGCGACAAAGACATAAAAACCGCCGAAACATACGTCGGCAATCCCATCAACATTTGCGATAAATTATGTGCGATGGTATCGCTAATATTTCCCATTTCCATAACGACTTTTATGGAGGTTGCAAAACCTACCATAAATGCACCAGGCGCAACGGTGGCAACTGCTTTCAATATGGTTTCGCTCAAGACCGTGCCATTCATGCGAGCAGCCAAGCCACTCGCAATTGCTATCAAAATAAAGATGGCCGCAATTTCTATAAACAACCAATTCCAATTAAAAACGCCGTACAACATTACGCCAAGTCCTACAATAAAGATGACCAAAACGAGCCAATTATTAGCACTAATACTGTATTCTGAAATAGGTTTGGACAATTGCAATCCACTTGCATCCAAATCTGCCCCAAGACTTTTATCTCCATTTTCTAAGCGTTTTAAATATCGGATATTGTAAAAAGCAAGCAAGCTCAAACCCAAAAAACAAAGTGCGGAGCGTAGCTCTGCACCCGAAAACAAAGGCATTTCTGCAATTTTATGTCCTGTACCAACCGTGTATGGATTGATAGGTGATAAGCCAAAACCTACGGTAATAGCAGCCACCGAAATACCTGCCGCCAATATCAAATCTCCGCCTAAAGCCAAACTCAAAAATGCCGCTATGGGTACCATAGCGATATTCGTTTCATAGCCCACAAATACACCCAAACTTCCAAATAAATAAGTCATCAAAATCACAATCAGATATTTGCGCTCGACGCCCATTTTTTTGACAATCGTACCGACTGTATTCTCGACCATTTTGGATTTTTCCAAAACGCCAAACATAATTCCTCCTGCAAAGACCACAAAAATAATCTCTACCGCCGACTTAAAACCTAAAGGGATTGCTCGAAAAATATCTAAAAAACTTAATGGAGTAGAAGCTATAACCTGATATGAACCTGACACTACTCGTTGACGACCGTCAACGAGTTCTCGCTCATACGAACCTGCTGGCAAGATATAGCTCAATAGTGCCGTAAAAACGATTATTCCAAACAACATTACTACAGGATGTGGAATGCGTTCGTACCAAGTTTTTTTTGTAGTGTTCATTTATGTTCCGAGGTGTTTGCGTGTTTGAGTGCCTACGAGTGCCATTAACACGCAAACATCTACCTGTCGATAGACAGGCACAAACACAAATTAGTCTTTATAAAAAATCCATTTTCCAATTTCTTTAAAAGTAACCTTCTTTCCATACATCAAAATACCAACTCGATAGATTCTTGCTGATAACCAGACGAAGAAAATACAGGTCGCTGCCAAAACTAAAATCGACAAGCCCACTTGCCAAAACGGCGGATCAAATGCCAGCCTCGCTGGCATTACTATCGGCGAAAACAAGGGAAATATAGACGACCAAATCGCCAAATTACTATGCGGTGTTCGCACCGCCACAATCATAATATACAAAGCAATAATCACAGGAATCGTAATTGGAATGGTAAGGGCCTGCCCTTCGCTCAAATCATCGCCCATCGCCGAACCTACTGCTGCAAACAAAGAAGAATATAAAAAGTAACCTCCCAAAAAGTAAAAAATAAACATCGGAAACATCATCCACCAATTCATTTTACCGAGTTCAGCTACACCTTGTGTTACCATCGCTTGTACATCGTCGGGGTCAATTTCGGGGGCATTCATTTGGGCATTTTGCATTTGTTCGGGGTCAAAGCCAAAAATTAAAAACACCCCGAAATAAACCAAAGGAATCAAGATTGCCCAAATTGCTACTTGCGTCAAACCCACTGCTCCTACACCAATAATTTTACCCAACATCAATTGGAATGGCTTCACCGAAGAAATCATTACTTCAACAATACGACTTGTTTTTTCTTCCTTTACCGAATGCATCACCATCATTCCGTAAATAAAAACGGCCATATACATAAAAAAGCCCATTATCATCCCAATTCCTGCACCGATGGCACTTGTCATGGTCGTCGCATCTTCTTCTGAATCATCGAGTGGTTCTGGGTCAAGTTTGATTTTGGTTTGAAGAGCCTCCAACTCTTTTTTGTCCAAATTAAGTTGTTCGATTTTATAATCTCGAACAACGGCTTGAACCTTATCTTCAATTTTATCGGCCACCTCAATACTCAATTGATCTTCGGCATAATAAAATATGGTGTGACTCTTTGTATTGACATTTTTGAGTTCTGGAATGACCAAAGCTCCATCGTATGTTCCTTCTTTTATATCGCCTTTGATGGATTCTAAATCCTTTTTCGTTTTATCAAAATAAAGCGAACCATCCTCCTCAGCTTTCAAAGCACGACCTTCCAAAAAATTGCCTTTGTCCAAAATGGCAATTTTCAATTTCTCCCCACTGTCATACGAAAAAATAAATCCTACCACTACAAAAAACAAGGCAAAAGCCAAAGGTGTCAATATTGTTCCGAGTATGAAAGAGCGTTTTTTGACGCGCGTCAAATATTCTCGTTTTATGATTAACCAAAGTTTATCCATGATTGATTTTTTGAATTCAATTTAAATGCTTTCCTAAATCTACCTGCGGAGACAGGCTTGCGGGATGCACTTGTGCGATTGCTTAGTTTAGTAAAGCTATACCAACATTGTTTCACTTTACCTCTTCCTCGTAACTTCCCACTTTTTTGATGAAAATTTCGTTGAGCGTAGGCAAAATTTCTTGAAAAGAATGCACCATATTATTATTGCGTAAAAACAATTGAAGCATATCGTTGGAGTTGCGTCCTTGCTTTAGTTGTACTGTAACTGCACCATTTTTTTGCGCTGTCACATAAGCCATTTCATTGATGGCGGAAGGCAGCTCGCCATCATAAATCACTTCAAACAAGTTTTCTTTAAATTGCTCTTTAACTGCTTTCACCGAACCACTCAATACATTTTG
>JAHDEQ010000159.1:3578-7005 GCA_020628755.1 Saprospiraceae bacterium | reverse complement strand
TGATTGATTTTGCTTTTTGCTTCTGAACTGGAAAGTCCTTTGAGTCGAGCTAAATAAATGAGATGTTCGCCCACCTTCATTTTTTTATAAAGACCTCGTTCTTCTGGCATGTAACCAATCACTTCGGGGTGACGACTGTGAAGTTTTTCGCCATTCAGGTACACTGTACCTGAGTCCGCTCTTGTAATTGTCGTAATGATTCGAATCAAAGAAGTTTTTCCAGCCCCATTTGGCCCCAGCAATCCAAAAATACTCCCTTCTCGTACCTCAAAACTTACATTATTAACTGCCACATGGTTTTGGTAGGTTTTCCGAACATTGTCTAGTTGTAGTATCGCCATATAATTGCTTTATTTTTTTACTCGCTGAAAATACATCTTATTTTTCAAAAGCAACGTGATAATCTATAGAATCTCTTTTTTTCTCGACAAATTTATTTCAAGCTATATGAGCTTGCGCAGTAAAAACCATACCTTTATTTTCTTGTTTTAATTTTAGCCTATAGCGAATCTTGATTTTATCAGGTTCTTTATTTAGTCGATGCTCGAAGTTTCTAACTTCGAGAAACATATCCAGCAAGGTTTCGCCTTGCCTAACAAATAATACTAATGGCATCAAAAAAGAAAACCACAGTTCTCGAAGCTCCAAAGTTGGAGCGTTTCAAAGACGAAATTTTTATCAAGGGAGCAAAAGGAAATAATCTCAAAAATGTAGATTTAAAAATTCCTAAAAACAAACTCGTCGTCGTGACGGGCGTTTCGGGTTCGGGCAAATCTTCCATTACAATGGATACACTCTATGCCGAGGGGCAACGCCGATATGTAGAAAGTTTGTCTTCCTACGCAAGGCAATTTTTGATGCGAATGAAAAAACCCGAAGTGGATTTCATCAAAGGAATTTGCCCAGCCATCGCTATAGAACAAAAAGTAAGTACTCGCAATGCTCGTTCTACTGTTGGTTCATTGACCGAAGTTTATGATTTTTTGCGTTTGTTGTATGCTCGTATTGGTCGCACTTATTCCCCTATTTCTGGCAATTTGGTCAAACGCCACGAAGTGGCGGATGTCACCAATTATATCCAATCTTTTGAAGAAGGAACTAAAGTGCAACTCTTTATTCCACTTCAACAACGTTATAAAGAACGAACGATTCAGCAAGAATTTAATCTGCTCCTTCAAAAAGGTTATACTCGAATTTGGTATAAAAACTTACTCAATCGAATCGAAGATTTGGTCGAATCCAATTTGATAAATTTAGATAAAACTGTTGAGGATTTTGCAGATGATGATGTCCGAATTTTGATAGACCGCTTTGTCGTCAAACAAGACGATGAAGAAAATCTTAAACGAATTGCCGATTCTATTCAAACGGCTTTTTACGAAAGTGAAGGCGAATGTATTGTGGACATTATGGAGAAAGAGGAAAAGCGATTCAACAATCGCTTTGAATTGGATGGAATGCTTTTTATCGAACCTACTCCACAACTTTTCAATTATAATAATTCCTTTGGAGCTTGCCGCAAATGTGAGGGTTATGGCCGTGTCATGGGAATTGATATTCACAAAGTTGTGCCTGTGCCGAGCAAGTCGGTTTACGAAGGTGCAATTGCTTGTTGGCGTGGCGAAAAATATGGTCTTTGGCTTCAAAAATTCTTAAACAAGGCGCATCAATTTGATTTTCCTGTCCATACATCTTATCAAGATTTGACGAAAGAAGATAAACGACTCCTTTGGACTGGAAATAAATATTTTAAAGGTATTCAAGCCTTTTTTGATGAATTGGAAGAAAAAACCTATAAAATTCAGAATCGGGTGATGCTTGCTCGTTATCGTGGCAGGACGACCTGCCACGTTTGCGAAGGTGGCCGCCTCCGTACCGAAGCAACTTATGTCAAAATTGGAGGCAAAAACATCACCGAATTGGTAGATATTCCAATCGAAGAATTACTCGTTTTTTTCAATAATTTAGAACTCAATGATTTTGATGCGACAATTGGAAAACGGCTCATTTTAGAAATTACCAATCGTTTGGAGTTTATGATGAATGTTGGTTTGAATTACCTTACACTTAGCCGACTCTCCTCCACCTTGAGTGGTGGCGAAACCCAACGCATCAACCTCACTCGCACACTAGGAAGTAACTTGACGAGTAGTATGTATATTTTGGACGAACCAAGTGTGGGACTGCATCCAAGAGATACCAATCGCTTGGTTGAGGTTTTAAAATCCCTTCGAGATTTAGGAAATACGGTAATTGTCGTCGAACACGAAGAAGACATTATCAAAAATGCAGATTATCTGATTGATATTGGCCCAAAAGCAGGAATTTTTGGAGGCAAGGTGGTTTTTGCTGGCCCTTACGAAGAAATTTATGACGAAGCCACCGAAAGTCTGACGACCAAATATATGAGCAACCGCATGGAAATCCCTGTGCCTGCTGCTCGCCGAAAAATCACAGACAATATTTATATCAAAGGTGCAAGACAACACAATCTTAAAAATATTGATGTCCAATTTCCACTCAATACACTTACTGTTGTGACAGGTGTTTCGGGTTCAGGCAAAACGACTTTGGTCAAGCAGATTTTGCATCCTGCTTTGAAGAAATATTTGAATGAACCAACAACCATGGCTCCAGGTTTTCATGAGTCTCTCGAAGGCGACCTCAAACGCATCACTGCGATTGAGATGGTCAACCAAAATCCGATTGGAAAATCTTCTCGCTCCAATCCCGTCACTTATGTAAAGGCTTATGATACGATACGAAACTTGATGTGCAACCAACAATTGTCCAAGATTCGAGGTTTCAAACCCAAACATTTTTCCTTCAATGTCGAAGGTGGTCGCTGCGAAACCTGCAAAGGCGATGGCGAACAAGTGGTTGAAATGCAATTCCTAGCCGACATCAAATTGATCTGCGAAGAGTGCAAAGGCAAACGCTTCAAACAAGAAGTTTTGGATGTACAATACAAAGGGAAAAATATTTTTGAAATATTAGACTTGTCTATCGAAGAAGCCTTGACTTTCTTTGAAGATGCCAAAGATATTGTCAGAAAACTCAAACCTTTGCATGATGTTGGTTTGGGTTATATCAAACTGGGACAATCGTCGAGTACCTTATCGGGCGGCGAAGCTCAACGCGTCAAATTGGCATCTTTCTTAACAAAAGACCGTACCAATGAACGCATACTCTTTATCTTTGATGAACCTACAACGGGCTTGCATTTTCACGACATTCGCAAGTTGCTCGATGCACTCAATGCGCTTGTTGAAAAAGGACATACCGTCATCGTAGTAGAACACAACATGGAAGTCATCAAATCTGCAGACTGGCTGATTGACCTTGGGCCAGAAGGTGGCAAAAAGGGTGGCCATCTGGTGTTCCAAGGAACACCAGAGGATTTGGCTCAGGTTAAAGCATCTTATAC
>JAHDEQ010000159.1:0-3478 GCA_020628755.1 Saprospiraceae bacterium | reverse complement strand
TTAAAAAGTCATAATCTCCCTCTATATGAAATTTGAAGAATACCAATATACTCGTCCTCAAATGGACACTCTAAAAAGTGATTTTGCTACTTTGTTACAAGATTTTCAACAAGCAGCATCACTCGAAGTTGCTAATACAGCCTTTGAAAAAATTTATGCCCTACGACAAGAATTTTCGACGATGTACAACATTTGCTACATTCGTCATAGCATCAATACCAAGGATGAATTTTATGAAGCAGAGAATAATTTTTTTGACCAAAATTCGCCTACGATAACGGATTTATCCAATCAGTTTTATAAACTTTTATTGAAAACACCTTATCGGAATGAGCTGGAGCAAAAGTGGGGAAAACAATTATTTGTTATTGCGGAGTTGAGCCAAAAATCGTTTAAGCCAACGATTTTGGAAGACCTAAAAACTGAAAATAAGCTAAGTAGCGATTATTCTAAAATAAAAGCTGGAGCAAAGATTGAATTTGAAGGTAAAGAGTATAATCTGTCTTCGATTATTCCAATGGAAACTGCTGAAAATAGAACGACTCGGCAAGCGGCTTCGCTTGCCAAATGGGCTTTCTTTGAGGAAAATGCTCCAAAAATTGAAGAAATTTTTCACAAACAAGTACAAGTTCGTCATCAAATTGCCCAAAAATTAGGTTATCAAAATTTTGTAGAATTGGGCTATGCTCGTATGCAACGCTCCGATTACGATGCCAAAATGGTAGCCAATTTTAGAAAGCAAATCCAAGAACAAATCGTTCCCTTGGCCAGCAAATTGTACCAACGCCAGGCCAAACGAATTGGTGTTGATAAATTGAAGTTTTATGATGAGAATTTTAGTTTTGCATCGGGCAACCCCAAACCCAAAGGCTCGCCTTCTTGGATTGTAAATCATGCCAAGACCATGTACGCTGATTTATCTCCTGAAACCAAAGATTTTTTTGATTTCATGAATGATAACAATCTCATGGATTTGGAAAACAAAAATGGTAAGGCAACGGGTGGCTATTGTACTTTTATTGACCAACACAAAGCTCCTTATATTTTTTCTAATTTCAATGGTACGAGTGGCGATATTGATGTGCTGACCCACGAAGCAGGTCATGCTTTTCAGGTTTATTCGAGTCGAGATATTGGTTTGTCTGAATATAACTGGCCTACTTATGAGGCTTGCGAAATTCATTCGATGAGTATGGAGTTTTTTACCTGGCCTTGGATGCACCTCTTTTTTGAAGAGGATGTAGATAAGTACAAATTTGCTCATCTTTCGAGTGCTGTTTGCTTTTTGCCTTATGGTGTAGCAGTTGACGAGTTTCAGCACGTAGTCTATGAAAATCCGACCATGAGTATTGCGGAACGTAACCAAGCGTGGCGTACAATAGAGCAGAAGTACTTGCCACATCGGGATTATGATGGACATTCATTCCTTGAAAAAGGAACGTTTTGGCAGCGGCAGTCTCATATTTTTGCATCGCCATTTTATTATATTGATTATACTTTGGCGCAAATCTGTGCTTTTCAGTTTTGGAAAAAAGACCAAGAAAATCATGCAGCCGCTTGGAATGACTATTTGCGTTTGTGCAAAGTGGGCGGCAGTCAATCATTTTTAGATTTGGTAAATTTGGCCAAATTAAAATCACCTTTTGAAGATGGTTGTGTAGCATCTGTAGTGGGTGCTGTAGAGCAATGGCTCGACAAGGTGGATGACTCTGTGTTTTAGTACATTCCTATTGCAAGGGTTTTCTGCTCAAAAAAGTACACTACTCATATTTGGAAGATGAGCTAAAACTAAAGACCCTTGTAATAATGCTAGAATTCTACACCCAAGAGACTTATCTAGTCATCTTGTTAGCGAGCTTACCTTTGTTGATAAGCATCTACTCTTTCTTTGTCTTGGACAAGCAAAAATCAGCTCTATTTCTACTACTATTTGGAGCTTTTTTATTGCGATTTACTATTATTTCGCTCGATCCATTTTTACAAGAATGGGACGAGCGATTCCATGCTTTAGTCGCAAAAAACATGATGGATGCTCCATTTTATCCTATGCTTAGGGTAAACCCTATCTTTAGTTATGATTATAAAGCATGGTGTTGTAATCATATCTGGGTTCATAAACAACCTTTGTTTTTGTGGCAGATGGCTCTATCTATGAAAATTTTTGGAGTCAATGAAGTAGCCTTACGTTTGCCTTCTGCTCTGATGGGTACAATGATGGTTTTTTTCACTTATCATATGGGGAATTTTTGGACTAAAAATACTCCTATTGCATATACTGCAGCTTTATTGATGGCCTTTTCATATTACCAATTAGAGTTAATGTCAGGCAGGTTTTCTTTAGACCATAATGACTTAGCTTTTTCATTTTATGTAACAGCAAGTATATGGGCATTTACTAAGTATTTAAATAGCAATCTAAATTCAATAAAATGGGTGATTTTTACAGGATTTTTGGTTGGATGTGCCATCTTAATCAAATGGTTAACAGCGCTATTGATTTTTGGAGGATGGGGTCTTTATATTTTGCAGCATAAGGAATTTAGAACTACTCCGAAGTACTATATACATGTTTTTGGGGCTTTTATTGTGGCCTGTATGGTGTTTATACCCTGGCAAGTATATATCATCAATACTTTTCCGTTGGAAAGTTCTTGGACATATGAACTAAATAGAAAACATATATTTGAAGCCTTAGATGGGCAGGTCGGTGGCGTATTTTATCATATACTTTTCATGCGAACTTCTTATGGTAATTTTTTGCTGCCTTTCCTTTTAATAGGCATCATAGCTTCTTTTGTGGATAATAAAATCAATAAAAAACTGAGCATTTCTTTCCTAGCGATGTTAGTTGTTATCTTTGGTTTTTTCTCACTGATTGTAGCAACAAAAATGGGAGCTTTTACCTATCCAGTGGTGTCCATACTATTTATTTTTTTGGCAATGGGCTTAAATTTTATTGTTCAAGCTGTTATTAAAAGCAATTATTTTGAAGTTAAAATAGTTTACAGAATTGTTTTTTTATACTTTCTGATAAGTATATACTGTCTAAAACCTTGGGATATTGCGAATCACAGATCCATCAATAATGAAAGTCGAAATGTAAAAATTCATAATACAAAAATTTATAAATCACTTGATGAAGCAAAACTATCAAACAAAACAATATTAAACGTAAAACAATTTGAGGATATAGAATTGATGTTTTATAAAAACATCAATGCCTATCAATGGTATCCTAAATCTAATGAATTGGATAGCTTACAATCTTTAGGACACGAGTTTGTGACCTTTAAGAATCATGGCAAGCAGCAATTACCAGAATATATATTTGGAGATAGTACTATTCAAAAAATGACATTTGAACTGAGGTAAGTTTATTCACCTGTAGAACGATTTGTGATTTGGAAATAAAAAGCATATTTCATCGCAGTTGCAAACTGCGACTAACCTATATTTTACTTATCGCACTCCTATAAAC
>JAHDEQ010000158.1 GCA_020628755.1 Saprospiraceae bacterium | reverse complement strand
GGACCATAAGAAAAAACCGTTTCATTGAGGGGTTGGCCGCCCAAAATTAAGCATTCTGCACCACATTCGCTATACATATTGATAATTGACTCGCCTCTTTCATAAAAAACGACTTGATTTTCTTTGATTTGACGCTGACCTTCCAGTTCCACTTTTCCGTTAATCATATATACAAAGGCATTGTGTGTTGGGTCTGTAGGAATGTCAAGGCGACAATCGCCCGACATTTTTAAATGAAAATAAAAAGCAGGAGAAAGCGTCTCAATTTTTGATTTTACACCATTCAATTCTCCTAATACAACTTTAGCAGAGTAGTTTTTTTCATTGATGATTCCCATGTGTTCATCTTTGAACACGTTGGTCGTTGGAGCATCCCATTTGTGCTTGGCGGGCATATTGAGCCATATTTGAAAACCATGATACAAACCACCTTCGTCTTTATTTTGTTGACCTGACTCTTCCATGTGAATTGCGCCTCTCCCCGAACTAAACACCATAAAATCACCCTTTCCAATTTGAAAATCATAATTCAAACTGTCTTTGTGGTGTCCGCTACCTTCCAGAAAATAAGTCGTTGGTATCACACCCGCATGCGGGTGTGCGTCCACACGAAGTGGTTCTGCACCTTGCGCTGTTTCGATTGGGCCAAATTCATCAAACAAAACAAAAGGCGATACATAATCCAAATGATTCCCTGCAAAAGCTCTCAATATCGGCAATGTTCCGACCATGGTTCGGTCGGCACTCATCACACGATGAATTTTACGAACTTTTCCACCATTTTCGATACCCGAATTGGCATTTATCAACATCGGATTGGTGACAGATAAACCTACAATTGCCGAATCTTTTATAAATTTTCTTCTTTTCATAATTAAACGTATGTACGTGTTCACGTATCCATGTATCTACGTTTTTTATAGCACGTGAACACGTGGATACATGAATACGTGAACACATAATTTTGAGCATCTTGTTATAAAAACCCTTACTTTTGCATTCCTTAAACTATTATTCGCTCCAAATACCAAAACTATAACTCTAAACTTAAAGAATCAAGTACCAGTGAACATATTGAAGCGAACCTTAGCAATTTTCTTTTTTTGCCTAATATTTTTATCTCTCCAAGCACAAGAAGGAACGATACAATGGACCAAAAATTTTGGTGGTAATGCCAGCGATATTGCCAACGATTTTATAACAACTAGCGACAATGCTTTGTTGATAGTTGGACATACCTTGTCCAATAATCAAGATATTTCTAACAATAATGGTGGTGCAGATGTATGGGTTTTAAAAACCGATCTTGATGGTACAATTCAATGGTCAAAAACCTTTGGTACAACTGCAAATGAAATGGCGCATGGAATAGCCAAGACCAGCAATGATGAATACATCATTGCTGGTACGACTCATGCTTCGGGTAATGGCAAAGGAGATGCTTATTTATTAAAAATTGATATTGATGGCAATGTAATTTGGGAAAAAACTTTTGGTGGAGAAAAATTTGACGGTTTCCAAAAAATCAGAGCTACAGCCAACCAAAGTTTTTTGGTGGCTGGCACAACTAATTCTAGCGAAAACGCTCCCAATCAAGCATCGGGTCAAGGCGATATTTGGATTCTAAATATTGATGCCGATGGTAATATCATTTGGGAAAAAACTTTTGGCGGCAGCCGTTCTGACCTTTTAGAGGATTTAACGATTGATTCTGCTGGCGATATTTATTTGACGGGTTCTACTTTTTCTAAAGATGGAAACTTTCAGTCGAATACTACTTTTATGAATGATGGTTTTGTGCTAAAACTTGATGCGGACGGCAATCTTTTGTGGGGGCAACAATATGGTACGGATACACCTGATGGTTTCAATGCAATCACTACTACAAGCAATGGAACAATTGCGATGCTTGGTTATGAAGGCATCCAAAATACGACAGTTAGCGGTATTCAAGGAAAATATGAACAAGATATTTGGTTGCAACAGATTAATGCTAATGGTCAAGTTCAATTATCTCAAAATTTAGGTGGTTCGGCTATTGATGATGGTGATGCTATTGGTACTACTACTGACGGTGGTTTGTTAGTGGCTGGTACAAGCCTGTCTTTTGATGGTGATATTTCTAGCCCAAAAGGTAAAAAAGATATTTGGGTAGCCAAACTCGATGCTTCGGGCAATATGACTTGGCGACACAATATTGGTGGTACGGCACAAGATGAGGCAAGAGCCGTTTTGCAAACGGCTGATGGCAATTATTTTGTATTAGGAACAACTTATTCTGACAATGGAAATTTGAATAATAATAAAGGTTCGGAAGATATTGTTTTGACAAAAATCGAAGGCGAATTTGTTTTTGCAGTTAGCTTAGGAGCAGACCAAAGCATTTGTCAAGGCGAGTCGGTAACGATTATTCCTTTTCCAAACAGTTGTGATGATTGCTCTTTTGTGTGGAGCGATGGTTCTAATAATGCTTCCATAACTGTAGCTCCAAGTCAAAATGCGAGTTATGCAGTTACCGTTACTACGGCTGATGGATTTTCTGCTAGTGACGCCATTGGTATCAATGTCAATCCGCTACCGACGGTTTCAGTACAAACGACTAATGTCGCTTGTGGTACAAGCAATTCTGGTGCTATTGTACTAACTCCTGAAACTGGCCTACAACCATTTACCTACACTTGGAACAATGGAGCGAGTGGCAACTCGCTGCAAAACTTAGAGGTTGGCAACTACCTTGTTACGATTTCTGATAGTGCAGGTTGTAGTAGTTTAGACAATATTATTGTTCAAGGGTTTTCAGCTCCAAATTTAAGTTTTCAAACACAAAATATTGATTGCTTTGGAGCTTCCACAGGAAGCATTAATAGTGTTCCGCAAGGCGGAACTGCCCCTTATACTTACTTGTGGAGCAATGGTAGTACAGGAACAAATATCAATAATTTGACTGCTGGAACTTATACCCTCACCCTGACCGATGCCAATAATTGTACGGCCGTTGAAACGGCCGTCATTAGTCAGTCAAACAATATTTTGCTTAGTTTTGATGTACAAAATGTAGCTTGCAATGGCCAACCCACAGGCACGATCAATACAACTATTACTAACGGAAATGCTCCTTATAATTTTGCTTGGAGCAATGGAAGTAACAACCAAAATCCCAATAATCTTGCAGCAGGAATCTATATGTTGACATTAACAGACGATACGGGTTGCACAGTTTCTCAAGCTGTAGAAATCACAGAATCTTCAGATATACAACTGAGTTTTAATGTTGACCAAATCGCTTGTTTTGGTTTCTCCACAGGACAAATAAATAGTCAAATCCAAGGAGGTAATTTTCCTTATACCTTTGCTTGGAGCAATGGAAGCAATGCGCCCAATCTTTATGATTTGGGGAGTGGAACTTATACTCTTACGATAACAGATGCCAATAATTGTACAGCTATACAAACAACCACATTAGAAGAACCCATTGCAATTGATGTACAATTACAAGGACAAAATTTATCCTGTTTTGGGACATCGGATGGGATTGTTTCATCTATTGTACAAGGCGGAACGCCGCCTTTTGCTTATGCATGGAGCAATGGACAGACGACTTCGAGTCTTGAAAATCTAGGTATCGGAAATTATAGCTTAACGGTAACGGACACCAACAATTGTTCTATTACTTCTACGACTCAAATCAATGCTCCCGAACAACTACAAATAACTTTTGAAACCCAAGACATCAATTGTTCGGGACAATCTACAGGTAGTATTTCTACAATGATTGATGGTGGAACACCTCCTTATACTTATAATTGGAACAATAATACGAACCAATCTTTTATTGACAATTTGGCTGCAGGTAGCTATGAATTGACCTTGACCGATGCCAATGCTTGTACGGCCGTACAAGCTATCGCAATTGAACAAGCAACTCCTTTTGACGTTGACTTTTCTACAACTGCTGTAAATTGTTTTGGTGCTTCTACAGGTCAAATTGTTCCAACAGTCAATGGAGGAAATCCACCATATACCTACCAATGGAGTACGGGTGCTACAAGTGCTACTTTAGACAGTTTGGCGGCAGGAAATTATGAACTGACCTTATCTGATATGAACGATTGCAACACTTCTTTTTTTGTAGAACTTGAAGAAGCAACTGCAATAAACATAGATATTGCTACTCAAAACATAGATTGCCATAGCAATGCCAATGGCGTACTCAACTCCTCCGCAAGTGGCGGAAGTCCTCCATACATTTACGAATGGAGCAATGGTTCAAATGCCCCAACAATTGAAAATTTGGGTCTGGGCGTTTATACTTTAACAGTAACAGACAATAATGATTGTAGCCAAATGACCAGCCAAAGTATTGTAGAACCTTTTCCTTTGAGAACTGAAATAGAGATAGATCCGATTGCTTGTTTTGGTGATTCTACTGCAAATATTTATTTGACTGTTTTTGGAGGGACTAGCGACTATACTATAGCCTGGAGCACTGGCAATAGCCAGTACTCGCTCAATGATTTGCCCGCAGGTGAATATGCTTTGTCAGTATTAGATGCCAATAATTGTCCACATGATACTATTTTTCAAATCATCCAACCTGATAATATTACGACTACAATAGACATTTTTCATCCTCAAAACAACGAGGCCAACGGTGCTGTAGCAATAGATGTACAAGGCGGAACTTCTCCTTACAATATCACTTGGTCAAATGGACTTGTTGGAACTGATATTGAAAACCTTGCTGCCGATGTTTATTCTTATACAATTATGGATGCCAACAATTGCATTCTGATGGATTCAGTTGTGCTAGAAAATATGGTCGCTACGCAAAATGTATCTTCTAAAAAATGGCTCGAAGTATATCCCAATCCCACAGCAGAAAAATTATTTTTCAAAGCTACTCAAGCTGTTTTACAAGACGCTTTTATTCAGATTTTTAATACTTTAGGACAAGTTGTACTTACAAAAAAGCAATCCTTGAATCAAGAATTGCTTTTAGGAAATTTGCCCACAGGCACATATTATGTGAGTGTCCATCAAGGAGAATGGCGATGGATAGAAAAAATTGTAGTGCTGAAATAGTTTGATGTAAAAAACTACCAAGTTTAAAATGATTGGTAAAAGATTTATATCACAGCCTTTAGTCTGTTTGAAAGCTGATATTCGTCGCAGTTTTCAACTGCGATGCCATATACTCTTGATGTCAAAACCTATACAATAACTCTCGCTATGTTGAGCTATCACATTTTACTCAAACTCGAAGCCCCCATAAGGTTTTTCTCAATCTGTTCGGGTTCGCCTTTGTAGCGAACAGCACTCGCACCTGCTCCACTTACTTTTAAGTATTTGCTGGCGTGTACACCTGCCTCACTCGCTCCCATCAAATTGAGGTGTACTCGTTTGGACTCCATCTCTGACGCACGAATAGCACTTGCCCCTGTGCTACGAATATCCAAAAAATCCGCATTTCCCTTCAACTCCAAATCACTTGCACCGTCCATACTAACATTTACTTGATCGGCTTCAAGATTCAAGTGTATAGCACAAGCTCCTGTACTACGAACATTCAGAAAATCAACCTGCAACACACTATCCAAAAATACGCCACTTGCACCCGCAAGACTCAATTGTTCTAAGGATTGCACACCCAACTCAACCAAGATTTTGTTGCTGGGCTTGGCTTTGATGGTATCAATGATAGAGAGGTGCAAATTTCCGTCATCTCCACCATAAGTAAAAGCATTTTGAAGATTTTCATCGGTCGTCACTTTCATATAAACTTGCTCCGAAGGCACTAATGTAACCTGAATCGTTTTGGTAATGCGTAGATTTTGATAAGGGTTTATCTTTTTTTCAACTGTCGTAATGTTGCCGTTGCCTTTGATAACTTTATGCTCTACCAAACTCGTTCTCAAAGCAATCATAAATGAGAATAAGCCAAATACACCTAGACTCATGACGGCTAATAATATTTTATTACTTGTTTTCATAACTACGTTTTGCTGTGTTCACGTGTTCAAGTGTTCACGTATCCACGTTTAACAATATTAAATATCTGTGCTTCTCTGTTTTGTTCTAAACTATATAATGAGGCTTCGTTCCTCATACAGTTTTTGAATATCTTCGATAGTGATTTCGAGTAAATCCATCATCTTAAAAATTTCGGGTAATTGATTTTTTAAAAATTCTTCTTTTTTCATGCTTTTTATTTTTTGAAGGGCATCTAACGCAATAAAATAACCTATGCCACGCTTGTTAAAAATGATTTCTTTTTCTTGCAAGTAGGAGTAAGTCCGCATCACGGTATTCGGGTTTACCTGAATATTTGATGCCATCTCCCTCACCGATTGTAGCCGATCCCCCTCAGTCAATTTATTGGAGAGCACATTTTCGCAAATGTGATCAGCTATTTGCATATAGATGGTCTGACTTTTTCTAAATTCCATAATTCTTATATCTCTTTTTCTGTTAATTTTAAATAGCTAATAATCCAACAAAACACAGGTAATATATAGTAGAATCCAAACTCTATTAATGAAATCAATTTGAACTCTACAAAGTCCTGAAAAGCCTGACTAGGTTGAGCATCATCCATTGAAGGCCCATCAAAAATACTACCATCGAAATAAGGGTAAAACATCAAATAAAATAATAACATTGTCAGCAGCGCACCAAGAATAGTCAATACAAACAAAGTTGCACCCGTTTTGATAACTGTATATTTTTGGAAGAAGATAGCTCCCAATAAAAACAAACTTTGCACACTGATATAAACTCGCAAGAAGACATAACCTCCCAAAGAAAACGGATTGTAAACATGCAATTCTTCTCCTCCAAAATTCTTTATAACAATACCACTTATCCAACTAAACAATAGATACGAGAGCGTAAAAATCAATGGAAATCCAAGTACTGTTAACAACCAACGTACCGTAAATTTTTCTAAGTGTGATGCAGGTAACGATAAGTAAAAATGCCGTTCGTGTACATTGGCCATTTCCTTAAAAGCAAAGCCTGTAAAAATACAGCCAAAAAATATCATGGTATTGGGATAAACCCATGAGTGAAAATCGAGGTCATTGCCACTCGAATCAAATGCTACTGATGCCATAAAAACCGCCAAAAAGGCAAAAAAGGCCAAAGCCGCAAGCAAGACTCTTTTATAATTGAGTTCAATGTCGTTTCGGAGCAAGTAGCCAAAACGACTAGGATTAAATACTAGATTTTTCATTAGCTATATATTTTTTCTTGTTTAAAAATTTCTTGAATCCGTTGTTTATTGGAAACCACAGCATTGAACAAAGCCTCCAACTCCACTTCCGTTTCGTCGCCATTCATGTTGGGTACAACTACTTGGTAGCCGCCTGGTGCCCGTTCGGAGAAAAGGGCATTGTCGGGGATATGGTTTTCATACAACAATTTGAACGACAACTTTTGAGTAATATCCCACACACTTTCTTGAAAAATGATTTTGCTATTTTCTAAAATAATAATAGGGTCAATCAAATTAGCCAAATCTCGTACCTGATGCGTCGAAACGATAAAGGTGCGCTCGTCTGTTATGGCTCCCGCCAACAGTCGGCGAAACTGACTTTTGGAAGGAATATCCAACCCATTGGTAGGTTCATCTAAAATTAAAAGTGGACAATTGCTTGCCAAGCCAAAACTCAAAACGACTTTTTTCTTTTGGCCATGCGACAAAGCCGTCATATGCTGGCTCGCATCAATATCAAACTCTCGGAGATAGTTCTCAAATTGACTATGGTCAAAAAGTGGATAAAAAGGAGCATACATTTTTTGATAAGCCGCAATAGCAATATCAGGAATATACAACTCCTCTGGCACGAAATACAATTGAGACAAAAAATCGGGATGGCGGTTTTGGGGCTTGTAGCGCAACACCTCACAAGTCCCCTCCTTCGGAAATAATAAACCTGCCATGAGTTTGAGCAAAGTACTCTTACCTGCCCCGTTCTTACCCAATAGACCATAGATATTGCCTTTGTCTATAGTCAAATCCAAGTCCGAAAACAAGGGTCTAGCCTTGCCGTAGTTGAATGAAAGTTTTTTAATTGAAATCATATTGAATGATTTTTTGATGGATAAATAGTAATAGTTTTCAATTCTAAAAAATAGTTAAGTTTTCACAGCTTTATAATTCAATTGCTTTATTGTTCTAGTGTATTACTTAAATAGTACACTACAAATGTATTCATTTTTTCTCCTAAATCGCAAATTTTTGGAAAAGTTTTTTTCAAAAAAATTTAGTGAAACAAATTAGCTGCTATAAAAGTACTATTACAGGGTAGGTAAAGAGCCGACTTTATAAGTGCAATTATATTATTAAGATTTTTTTAATTTATTCTTTCTCTGTGTGTGACTTTCACTTTCTTTTTTCGACTAAAGAAATGTACATAAAGTTCTATTTTCCTTCTTTCCTACAGAATAGACATTTACCCTAAAAAGACAATATTTTTATTCACTAAAACCAACTAATTCAATATGAATAAATTAGCATGGTTGCTGATACCACTAACCATCGGATGGATTGTGCTGGGTGCATGGTATATGGCTACGAGTCCTTGCACTCCTGCCGCAGCTCCGCCACCAAAAGAAGCCAAAGCAGCTACGGCTGCTCCTGTTGCGCCAGCAAAGAAAGCGGTATGGACAGTAACCGACAACAAATTTAAAGCCTCATCTACCGAGCATTTCACATTTCCGACCTCCAATTTTGGAGCAAATGTACCCGCACCCACTAAAACGGCATTTCAGTCTGTTGCAACTCATCTCAAGAAGAATAGCAACCGATTGTTGGTACTTACTGGACGCTATGACGCTACCGAGAAGAACACTTCTTCTTTTGGCAATTTAGGAATAGCACGAGCCGAAGACATAAAGAGTCGTTTGGTAAAAATGGGTGCGCCAGCAGCCAATATTTCAACCAATGGTTTGGAAGAAAACAACATCAAATTCAGAAATAACCTTCTTTTCAATGGAGTTAATTTTGCTTTCCGAGGCAAATCTGCTGCTGCTTTAAACAAACTTGCCACTACATTGCGTGCCAAACCACTCAATGTTTACTTTGCTACAGGCGAATCTCGTATTCTTTTTGATGACGACTTGCGTAAATACTTCCAAGATTTAAAATATTATATAGATAATACCCCTGATGCTATGATTCAGGTAACAGGACATACCGACAATGTCGGTAATCCTGCTGCCAACACTAGATTAGGTGCCAGCCGAGCTAAATTTATGGCCGACTATATGGCACGCCAAGGTTTTAAACTCAATCAAATCAACACCTCTTCGGAAGGGCCTAATCAACCCATTGCAGACAATGCAACGGACGAAGGTCGTGCTAAAAACAGACGAGTAGAAATTATTCTTAAATAGTATTTATGTATCTATGTGTTTGAGTATCGATAACATAAACACATAGACATGTAAACACATAAACACAAATAAAAAATGGACGTTTCAATATTATGCAATTGGCTTTTATGGTTTACAGTAGCTGCAATTCTTGGATTCTTGATTGCTTGGCTACTTCGAGGTTCTAAACTCAATTGGTGGAAAAGCGAATATGAAAACAAAGATTCTGCTTATTCCAAACTTGATGGCGAGTACAATGCGCTTTTGAGTAAATCAAATAAATGGGGTACAGAAAAACAAAACCTCATTGGCGAACGCAACAAACTCAATACGAGTTTGTCCGACCTCAACCTAAAAATAAATGGTTATGAGTCGGATATTTCTTCATTGAAAAATGAAAAAACAGGACTGAATGATCGCCTCGAAATATTGCGAAAAGACACGAGTACCTTGCAAGGCACTATTTCTGAAAAAGATGGAATTATTGCCGATTGGTCTAAAAAATACAATGGCATTGATAGCGAATTGAAGAGCCTTAGAGCAGCACTCGAAACGGCTCGCAAAGAAAAAGATGCCATGATGCCCAAGGTCAAAGAGTACAAAGATAAATATGAAGATGCCAATTTAGAGCGAAATACACTCAAGGCCAAATACGAGACAACCATCGGAAAAGTCGCTGGTTATACCGACCAAATCAGCCTTCACAAAAAAGAAACCGAAGCAGCCAAAGCTGACCTTCAAGCTTTACGCAACGAATTAGAAGCTGCCAATCAAAAAGCAGTCAACATCAATGCTGCATTAGAAACTGAACGCCAAAATTTAACTGCTGCTAATTCTAAATATGCCAATTTAGAAAGCTCTAAAAGTGAATTGCAACTCAAATACGATAGTCTTTTGCGTTTGCAAGAAGACAACGAAGCTAAAGCAAAAGCAGCAAGTGCAAACACAAATGCCTTGAATGCTCAGATTACTGATTTGCAAGGCTTCAAAATGAAATGGGAAAACCTCAATACCGAAGCTAATGGTCTCCGTACTCGCCTTGGTGAGTACGAAGGGTTTAAAACCAAGTGGGAAAATACTAATACCGAACTCGAAGGCTTCAAAGTGAAATGGGAAAATCTCAACACTGAAGCTAATGGTCTCAGAACTCGTCTTG
>JAHDEQ010000157.1 GCA_020628755.1 Saprospiraceae bacterium | reverse complement strand
AAACCCTAAAGTTAAGAAATCCTGTGTACATTTGGGGTCTTTTTTAGGGTAAAAAACACACAAAGCCATTGGATTCAGTCAAAAAAGCATATCTACAATTGCACCTTGCCGTTTTGTTGTATGGATTTACAGCAATTTTGGGTGATTTGATTAGCCTCAATGCACTTATTTTGGTATGGTGGCGGGTGCTTATTACCAGCGTAAGCCTGTTTTTTATCATTCGTTTTGGTAAGGCTTTGGTAGGAATACCGAGAAAACTCATGTTGCAATACATGGGGATTGGGGTTTTGGTGGGTTTGCATTGGATTTGTTTTTTTGGAGCTATCAAATTGAGCAATGCATCTATCTGTCTGGTTTGTATGGCAACAACTTCGTTTTTTAGTGCTTTCCTAGAACCCTTTATACTAAAACAAAGAATAAAACCCTACGAAATTTTATTGAGTTTATTGGTTATTCCAGGTATGATGCTCGTTGTAAATAATATTGAACTAGACATGATGCTTGGGGTCGGGGTTGGATTGGCATCGGCATTTTTGGCGGCTCTTTTTGTGACTTTAAATAAAAAATTGGTAAACGAAGCCGAACCTTTTGCTATAACTTTTTTGGAGTTGGGTAGTGCGTGGCTGTTTATTAGTTGTCTATTGCCCTTCTTTTGGCAGGGCAATTCCGAAATGGCTTTTTGGCCAGTTGGTATGGACTGGGTTTATTTGACTATTTTGGCTTTGTTGTGTACTACATTTGCTTATTATTTGGGTTTAGTTTCGCTGAAACACATTTCGGCATTTGCGGCCAACTTGACCGTTAATTTAGAACCCGTTTATGGAATCATTTTAGCATGGATTATTCTGAAAGAAAATGAAGAGTTAAACACAGGTTTTTATATCGGCGGCGCAATGATTTTGATAGCGGTATTTAGTTACCCTTTTATAAAAAAACGCTTAGAAAAATAAAAATCCTAAATGGAAGGGCTTGATTTTTGATGCAATCTGCTATTTTGTGTTGATTTTTCAAATCACTTGAGCTGTTTTTGCGTTAGATAAAAGAATTTGAACAACCTTTTGGATAAAAAATGAATCTCTTTGTATAGGGAGGTTTTATCATAAATACATTTGTTTTGAGCAAAGGATTAAAAGTTACATTGCTGGTTATTTTTGTGTTGATTCTTGACCAATGGCTAAAGATATGGGTAAAAACCAATATGGGCTATGGACAAGAAATTATGCTGATTGGTGAGTGGGCAAGGCTTCATTTTACCGAAAATCCAGGTATGGCTTTTGGGCTAGAATTGCCTGAACCTTTCGGAAAATTGATATTGAGCTTGTTTCGTATTTTGGCTGTTGGCGGATTGATATATTATATCCGACTACTCCAAAAAGAAGGAGCTTCGCTCGGGCTTTTGTGTAGTTTTGGGCTAATCCTTGCAGGAGCAATTGGCAATATTATAGATAGTGCATTTTATGGTATGATATTCTCTCCAAGTGGTTATCATCATCATGGCTTGGCAGAAATGTTCCCTGAAGGAGGCGGTTATGCAGGTTTTTTGTATGGCAAGGTGGTAGATATGTTTTATTTTCCAATGTTTAGTGGGCATTTTCCTGATTGGTTTCCATTTTGGAGCAACAAGCCCTTTTTGTTTTTTAGGCCAGTTTTTAATGTAGCCGATGTAGCTATCACTACAGGAGTTATTAGTATCATTCTTTTTCACAGAGGCTTTTTTAGTGCACCTGAACAAACGCCTAGTTTGGAAACTCCGTCTGAAACTGTTGTTCCAGAAACAAAAACTTCTGGCAATATCATTGATGATATATTAGATGAATCTGCTCCACAGAAAGCCGATTAATATAGTTTAACTTTAAATGAGAAAACTCCGAAGACTTATTTTTCGATTGCTCTTATTGGCAATCATCTTAATTGTGGGCATTATGCTCATCAAAACCTTTTCTTTTTCTTCAAAACAATTGACAGGTGTTGAGGCCGTAAGCCAAAAAAAGGTGAGCGAAAACGCTATACAGCGTTTTTCGCAGGCGATTCAACTGCCAACCGTTTCTAGCCCAACCGAAATTGATACTTCTATTTTTAGTCAATTTGATACCTTAATTCAAAATAATTTTCCCAAAACACATCAAGAACTCGAACGTACTGTCATCAATCAATTTTCTTTTATTTACAAATGGGCAGGTAAAAATCCGAAGTTAGAACCCATTTTACTAATGGGACATTACGATGTTGTACCTGTCGAAGAGGCAAGTGCTGACCAATGGACAGTCAAACCTTTTGGTGGCGAACTAAAAGATGAAAAATTGTGGGGACGAGGCACGATTGATGACAAACTCAATGTCATGGGAATTTTGGAATCCGTAGAGATGCTACTTAGCCAAGGTTATCAACCAACTCGTACTGTTTATCTTTCTTTTGGACACGACGAAGAAGTGAGTGGCAAATATGGAGGCCAATCTATTGCCAAATATTTTGAAGAAAAAAAGATACAATTTGAATATGTGCTGGATGAAGGGCAAATGGTCGTCAACGACGCACTCAATGGTTTAGAACAACCATTGGCAATGATTGGAATTGCCGAAAAAGGTTATACCACCCTCACGCTTACGGCCAAGCTCCAAAACGGTGGACATTCCTCTATGCCGCCAGCCGAAACGGCTGTTGGAGTGTTGAGTAAAGCCATTTATCGTTTGCAAGAAAATCCTTTTCCGATAAAAATTGAAGGAGCAACAGGACAATTATTTGAATATGCAGGTGCCGAAATGTCTTTTTTTTATAAAATGTTGTTTGCCAATTTGTGGATAACAGAGGGTTTGTTGGTCAGTCAACTCAGCAAAGACCCCGCAGCAAGTGCCTTGCTACGTACCACCACTGCACCAACGATGTTGAGGGGAGGCATTAAAGACAATGTACTCCCAACTACTGCTTCAGCTAAAGTGAATTTTAGAATTATTCCAGGAGAAACGGTTGCTTCAGTGGCCGACCATGTTCGCTCCATTGTTGACGACGAACGTATAATTGTACAAGCCAATACTGAATTTTCGAGTGAGCCAGCACCACTTTCGAGCACGAGTAGTTTTGGATTTCGGATATTGCAACGTAGTATTCAAGAAATTTTTCCTGATGCGGTCATTAGTCCTTCTTTGGTAATTGCCGCCACCGATAGTCGGTATTTTCAGAATGTCGCCAAAGATGTATATCGTTTTCAACCCATACAATTGAGTCGTAGTGACCTAAAAGGAATACACGGTATCAACGAAAATATTGGTATCGAACACTACCACAGAGCCATCAATTTTTACCGACAATTGATTTTGAATAGTAGCAAGTAAAAAGCTATTCACACAAAAAAATGCTGGTGTGCGAAGCACACCAGCATTTTTTTGTGTGTGAGTAAGTCAAGCATCACTGACTTTAGTCTGTGACACAAAATGCTTATTTTTCAACTAATTCTTTTATAGTATCTTCCAATTCGTACTCGTCACCAGGTACATAACCAGAGTGTGCATAAACGATTTGACCATTTTGGTCAATCACAAAAGTTTGTGGTACAGTTTGAAAGTTCAATGCTTTTTGCAATTCTTGGTTGGCATCCGACAAGACTTCGTACTCCCAACCTTTGGCCTCTACCATTGCAGGTACTTTTGCTAAGGCACGACGAGTATCAATGGTAATGGCGACCAACTCCATATCATAATCTTCTTGCCAATCAGGATAAATATCAGCAATAGCATCCAATTCTTTTTTGCAAGGCGAACACCAAGTTGCCCAAAAACTCAAGACGGTTATTTTACCATTCTCGGCATAATCTTGAATATTTACAGTTTTTCCGTCGAGTGTTTTGATTTCTACGCTAGGCACTTCACGTTGTGCAAAAAGAGAAGTGGAGATAGCCAAACCAGCCAAAAGTGCAAAGCATTTCAAAAGATTATTCATTCTATTTCTTTTTTTATTATTAGTATTAAGTTTATACGACAAAATTAATTCTTCGGAATCATTCAAAAAAATAATTAATCCTATTAGTTTTGAATAATAATTGAGTTCAAGGTAAGTATTTTTTAGTCCTGCTGCCCGTCTGACCTTTTGGTTTAACTAATTTTTAACCCAAAATAACTATTTTTAATTTTTTACTAAAAACGAACAATCAACTTTAATTACTCTATGAATTTACGATATAAGTTTTTTTTCTTTGCCTTTGCATTGATTTTTTTGCATCCATCTTTTGCACAAGAAGGCATAAATAGAGGCGGCAGCCTAACGGGCAATTTAGAGCTGAATGCCAATTTTTTTCAACGCGATAGCTTGATTGGTGCGGCTAACACACCTCAGTACGACCGCCAATTGTTTGGCGGCGAGTCATGGCTCAACCTCAATTATAGCAATTGGGGTTTTGATATGGGTATTCGATTTGACTTTTTTAATAACTCCAATATCATCAATCCACAAGGTTCGTTTAACGGACAAGGAGTAGGGCGTTGGTATATCAAAAAAGATGCTGGCAAATTGGGTATTGCTGCAGGCTATTTGTACGACCAAATCGGTTCGGGTATTATCTATAGAGCCTTTGAAGAACGACCACTTGCAATTGACAATGCCTTGTTTGGAGGAAAGCTAACTTATGACATTGCGCCCGATTGGGAAATCAAAGGATTTGTAGGGAAGCAAAAACAACAATTCAATTTGTATGACTCTGTTATAAAAGGTGCAGCTATCGAAGGTTTTATAGCACCTGATTCGAGCAAGCTCACGCTTGCTCCTGGCTTTGGAGTGGTGAACCGAACCTTAGACGATGCAACAATGAATTTGTTAGCGGCCGATATTCGTACTTATTATAATGTTGACAGTACATTCGTTTTTGAACCAAAATATAATGTATTTGCATTTTCATTGTACAATACATTAACTTTTGGACGATTTAGTTGGTATGTAGAAGGGGCTTACAAAACGGAAGAGGCTTTAGCAAGAGAACAAGAATCAACCTTGCCTGAAGGAATTAGTTTTTCCAATGGTGATGGAACGGCTATTTATACGAGTTTGAGTTATGCTCAAAAAGGATTGGGTATAACAGCAGAGTTTAAACGAAATGAAAATTTCGTTTTTCGCACACGTCCGCAAGAGCAATTGAATCGAGGTTTGGTCAATTTTTTACCTCCTATGACACGGGTCAACACCTATCGTTTGACGGCTCGCTACAATGCGGCGACCCAATTTATGGGGGAGCAAGCCTATCAATTTGACATCAGTTATTCGCCCATTCGCAAACTCTTATTGAATTTTAATTATTCAAGTATTGATGACTTAAATAATAATCTACTGTATAGAGAATATTTTGGTGAAATCACGTATAAATACAAACGCAAGTGGCAATTGATAGCAGGTTTGCAAATCCAAAATTACAATCAAGAAATTTATGAATTTAAACCAGGCGTACCAATTGTAGAAACCCTCACACCTTATGCCGAGTTTTTGTACAAATTTGACCGCAAAAAATCATTGCGTATCGAAGCGCAAATGATGAATGTTAATGAAAAAGTCATTAACAACGAACCTGTCAAAAGTGATTATGGCGACTGGATATTTGCACTTGCCGAGTTTAGTATAGCACCACACTGGACATTTACTATTTCGGATATGTTCAACCTCAATCCAGGTAAAAATTCGCCGATTGATTCTAATGGAAAGAAATTGTCTATCCACTATCCACGATTTGATATTTTTTATACTAATAAAACGAATCGCTTTTCTTTGAGTTATGTCAAACAAGTAGAAGGGGTGGTTTGTACAGGAGGCATTTGCCGACTGGAGCCTGCATTTAGCGGTGTTAAAATGACGGTAACTTCTTCGTTTTAAATTAAATCATTGAATGTTGTCAATGCAAGAATGAGTTACTTACTCCCTTTGAAAAATAAACTTTAAATATCATGAAAAAAGTAGTCTATATTTTATTTGGTCTTAGCCTTGTGATGCTATGCGCTTTGGCTTGTGAGGAAATTCCACCTGATATTAGTCCACCAGGCGGAGGAGGGGGAACTGCACCTAATACAAGCGAGTTGCAAGACCAACCACGCCAAGCCATTATTGAGGAATTTACAGGTGTACAATGTGTCAATTGTCCTGCTGGAAGTGCGCAGATAGAAAGTATGCTCGGCGACTTTGGCGGACAACTCATAGCTGTTTCTATACATTCGGGTTTTTTCTCTGACCCTTTTCCTGATAGTAATTTTGATTTTAGAACGTCGGATGGCGATGCTATTTTGGACTATGTTGGGCAGCCTTTGGGTTTTCCTACTGCCGTAGTGGATAGAACGATTTTTGATGGCGAAAATGAACTACAAGTTTTTCAAGCCTCTTGGAATGGTCATGTAACGACTCGCCTAGCCGAAGATCCCAAAATCCGTATTGGTATAGATGCGAGTTTTGATGATGCGAGTAGAGCAATAAGCGTTGATTTGACTTTTTTGCCTGCCGAGATTTTGGATAATACCAATTTGAGATATACTGTTATGCTTACAGAAAACGATATTGCAGACTATCAACTCACTCCCGATGGAACGGTATCTGATTATAAACACAAACACGTTTTTAGGGATGTGTTGACGTCTAATTTTGATGGTGATCCAATCGAAGAAGAAATATTTCCAAATATTTCTTTTACGAAATCTTTATCTTACACCTTACCCAATAATTGGAAAGAAGACGATTGTAGCATCATCGCTTTTGTTAATTTTTCGAGTGGCGATACTAAAGAGATTTTGCAAGCTGCCGAAGTACATTTGATAGAGTAGAATATTTTTTTGCGTAAAAACTATTTAAGGGAATTTTGAATTATTCGGGATTCCCTTATTTTTTTGCATCTTTGTTTTAAGATGTTTATGTAACTCTATAATATTGTGTCTTGTTGTGTGAACGTGAACACGTAAACACATGAACACATGAACACTTAAAAAATGACGCTTTACCAATCATTTGAAGAAGCAAAAAATACAGGCAGCAAAAAATTTATTGTCCTTATTGACCCCGATAAGGTTCGTTTGGGCAATATGGATAAGATACTCCATTTGGCTAGTCAAGCTAAGGTGGACTATTTTTTTATTGGAGGCAGCTTGGTGGTCAACAATATGCTTGATCATTGTTTGGAAACCATCAAAAAATCTTGTGATATTCCAATGATTTTGTTTCCTGGCAATTCGTTTCAGTTGAGTTATCGGGCAGATGGTATTTTGTTCCTTTCCCTTATTTCGGGTCGCAATGCCGAATTATTGATTGGCAAACACGTCATTACAGCACCTTATCTAAAAGTTAGTCCCCTCGAAATTTTACCAACAGGTTATATGCTGATTGATGGCGGAGTGCCGACCACTGTTTCGTATATGAGTAATACGCAACCCATCCCAAGTAGCAAAGATGATGTGGCACTTTGTACGGCGATGGCAGGCGAAATGCTTGGCCTCAAACTTATGTATATGGACGCAGGGAGTGGCGCAAAAAATCCTGTTTCGGAAAGTATGATTGACCTAGTAAGTGGCGGATTGAGTATTCCTTTGATTGTAGGAGGCGGTATTCGTACTCCCGAAAAAGCCTTTGCCAATGCTAAAGCAGGTGCCAACGCTATCGTCGTTGGCAATGCCATCGAAAAAGATCCGAATTTGATTATTGAAATGTCTCACGCTGTACATGAAGCAGCCAGTCTTAGACAATCCACCTAAGCAATCGTTCTCCTGCTTCATCAGCCGTTTTTCCGAAGGTGAAAATTCCTTCTTCGTGTCCTGCCGTTAAAAAAATGCCTTGTTCTAAAACATCCGTTTCTTTAAACAAGCGTTGGATTTCGTAAGCCATTTCGGGCGTACCGTAAGGGACGTTTTTGTGTGTTGTAGGCAAGTGATTTAGGTGAGTTTTCCACAATCGAAAATTATGAGTGTGGAAAACGTATTCAATTTCATTAAAACATTGATATACAGTAAAATGACTCATGGATTCGGAAGATGCTTCAGTCATTCCTATGCACCTTAGGCTATTGTTATCCACATTGCATTGCACTACTTTGGAGTAGTGCAGCGTTTGCAATTGAGCGAAGTTTCCCGTTTGCGTTCCTGTTATAATAAAAGTCTTTTCATCCAAACGTTGACTAATATTTCCATAACCAATTCCATTATCATAAAGCCCTAATAATTTTAAATCGTACAAACGCTTGCGCCAATTATTCAAGACTTTGATTTCCTTGTCTTGAATAATTGGCTTTTTTTCCCAAGAAGAATTGAATTTGATATAACCTTCGTCAATCATTGATTATTCTGTCTTTAGCAAGTCCTATTTTATCCAAAGTTGTTTTGACTAATTGAAATGACTTTTTATCAGCATCTATTTTACGAAAGCTTGGATTTGGACTGTTAAATGAAGTCGGGCAAGTTTGAATATCGGCACAAAATATTGTACCTGTTCCTATTTCAAAACCTGCATTCATTTCTACAAAATCTCCTGCAAAGAAACTGACATTGCTTCCACTAATAATTGGGGTGTTGGCATAGAGTTCATTCGTAGCATTGTAGGTGTTTGAAGGAATATTCGCATAAGGAATCGTCCAAACCGAAGGACAAAATACCTCTGTACAAGTACTAAATCGAGAAGTTTCTTGCCCCGAAGTAGCAGTAACTAATAAATTGTCTCCAACTGAAATAGTAGAACTGGGCGTAATACTCCAATTACCATTGACATCGGCAATGGTGGTCGAAACAAAGGTTCGACCTTGACAATCACTACAAGTAGGGTCGTCTTTGAAGATTTCTATAAAAGCATTTGGCGCAGATGTCCCTTGAATAAGTGCTAAATCAGCACTTGAAACAATCGGAATTGGAGGGTTATTATTGGAGTCAGTATCAACAAAAAGCCCACCACCACCATTACAATAAAAACTATTTTCGGAGACGCTTACATTAGTTGATTTTTCGTAAACATAAGTTCCATATTGGTTATTGTGATGAATGTTATTTTCGGTAATAATAACATTCTTGGTACTATCTGAAATGATACCATAGTTATTACCTACAATTCCTGTAAGACTACTATTTGTGCCAATATAATTGTTTTCGATAGTACAATTATCGGTATCTTTATAGACATAAATCCCTTGATAGGTATTGCCCGAAATCGTATTATAAGCCAAGGCACTACCTCCAATTGTTGTATTGACTACGCCATCTACAACAATACCATGATAGTTGGGAAATTCATTCGTTTCAGTAATATCAAGTCCTATAATATTTCCTTTGATGGAAGTGCCAGAAGATGTTCCTGCAAGATAAATACCATTCAAAGTATTACCTGAAATAAGATTGCCTGTTGTAATATCTGTTCCAACTTGAACATTATTAGAATTTGTAATTAAAACACCTTGTTCTCCATTTGCTATTGCCGACGTTCCGTTGGCATCCATCCCAATGTGATTATTAAAAATGTCTATATCAGAAGCATCTAAAACCAATACACCTCGAGTCTCATTTCCAGAAATGATATTTCCTTGTGTAGCACTCGAACCTCCAATTGTAACATCGTATGAATCTAAAATTGTGATTCCATTAAAATCGTTTTGAGAAGCTGCGGTAGCAGTTTGGTTTGTACCAATAAAATTATTGACGATATTAATATCAAAGCTATTATTGGCAATGGTTAAGCCATTGCCAGTATTTCCACTCATCCAATTGCCGCCGCCTGCAATACCGATTGTTACTGCTGAAGCATTTGAAGTATAAACGCCTGCAAAATTATTATTCAAATCATTGGCAATGATTTCTGCATTGAGACAGCCCGAAACCCAAATTCCTGTCCCATTGCTATCCAATCTACCATTGCCATTAATTATATTGCCTTTTCCAATTGCACCAATTTTAGCATCGTCGGCATAGACACCTATGCCTTCTCTGGGAAATTGAGTGATGTGTAAGCCATAAATTTCACAAGCACTTCCCGTAATGACGATACCGTCATTCGTCGTAGCAGCTAAAGCAGAACCATCTAATACAATCGCCCCTTTGTACCAACCGGGTTGCGTTGTAGCATCTATAACTGTACCACTATCGTATAAATATGGTAGTGGTGTTGAAAGATTGATGGTATGAGGGGGAGCACCTGGTATATTAAAATCAATAAGATTATTACCTGTTGTAGAATTAGCACAATCCATCGCCCAACGCAAAGAACCAACACCATCATTATTGGTGTTGGTCACCGTCCTCGTATTGTAAACGGTACACCCCCCACAAGTCAAATTATAGCGATAGTTCTCAAATGTAAATCGGATTTCGGCATATTGCTCTGTCGTAAAGTAGGTACGACAGACTCCCGTTGCATAAGACATTATATTGCCAATGTCGGGTACATAAGTATCACCAAAAAAATCAGTATCTGTACCAGTATAAGTACAATCAAAAGAATTGACAAGTCCTATCAAAACAGGTTCGGCGGGTGTATCGCAAATATAGTCTCCAGTTTGTAAGCAATCATACTCTACCCTACGAAAAAGAGTTAGATTATGAAAAGAAATAAGGAAGTGCGAT
>JAHDEQ010000156.1 GCA_020628755.1 Saprospiraceae bacterium | reverse complement strand
TCTTGGCACAAAATCTCTATTTCTAACTTGTTCACCTTATTTTTTCGTCGTTACTAAGTATTGTATGTTATACCATAAAGATACAATTATTCCTTTATTCCTTCAACAATCACAGAGAGGCCAAGGGAATTAAAAATCACTTTGTCTATAATTTTGAAAAGGGGAACAAGTTTATTGAATACTTGCATTTGCCCTTTGGGAATGATTTCTTTTTGAAGGACTGTCCCTGAAAAAAACCATCCAAATACTCCAATAAAATTGAAGTATTGCTGATGCGTGATTTTTAGATGGTTGGTTTCAAAAAGTTGTGCAAGGGTCTTTTTATTGTAGCGACGATAATGCTCTAAGGCTTTATCAAAGCCATTGTAAAGGCTTTGATAGGCAGGCACTAAAATCACCATTCGACCACCTTTTTTCAATAATTTTTTACAATTGGCGATGGCTTGCACATCGTTTTCGATGTGTTCAATGACATTTAAGGCAAAGAGACCATCGTATTTTTCAAATTTATTCCCATAAAATTCATCAAAATTGGGATGTACTAAGTCAAGGTGTTCAATTCCTAGTATATTTTTTTTGCCTTCAAATTTATGTCGAAGAAAAGAAAGGTAATTTTCTCGAAGGTCGGTCAGTTGAATTTTTTTATTGTCTTGAAGAAAGCACTCTGAAATATTGCCAATACCACTTCCAATTTCGAGAATATTGCCCGAAAGTCGTTTGCCAATGGTCTCATACATCCATTGGTTGAGGCGTGGCGCAGCCGCCATCGCTTCTAGCGTTTGCAAACCTTCAAGGTCAAATTCCTTGAATTGAAATGAATTTGTCATGTTCTGTGGGAATATATTCTTTACTCTAGCTCTACCTTTATATGCTTACTCGCAGGTAGTATAGCATTTTATTTCCTGCTAAAAATATTATACTTCAAAATACAATAAATTGCTCTGAAACCATCGCGCCAGCCAATTTTTTTGCCTTCTTCGTAAGAACGACCGTAGTAAGAAATCCCTACTTCATAAATACGAATATCTTTGATTCGAGAAATTTTGGCAGTAACCTCGGGTTCAAACCCAAAGCGATTTTCTTTGAGTTGTAGTCCTTTGATGATTTCGGAACGAAAGAGTTTGTAACAGGTTTCCATATCTGTCAAATTCAGATTCGTAAAAGCATTGGACAAAGCAGTTAACCATTTGTTGCCAATAGAGTGCCAAAAAAACAAGATACGATGGGGCTTGCCTCCTATAAAACGAGAGCCATAAACCACGTCAGCAAAGTCATCCTCGATGGGCTGGAGCAAGATATTATATTCTTGTGGGTTGTATTCGAGGTCGGCATCTTGTATGATAAGATAGTCGCCCGAAGCTACTCGAATACCTGTATGCAAGGCTGCGCCTTTGCCTTTGTTGACTTCGTGTTGAAATAATTGGATTGGGAAATTGGGATTGTTTTTTTTGTAGGTTTCAATAGCCTCAATTGTGTTGTCGGTAGAGCAATCATTGACCATGATGACTTCCTTTTGGATGTCATTTATCAAGCTAACTGCTTGGATTTTGTCCAAAATGAGGTGAATGGTTCTTTCCTCATTGTAAACAGGAATGATGATGGATAATGTTTTGCTCATTAAGTATAAACTAACAAAAAACTATTCAAAATTAAAAAAGCTGCTAGAATTTTCTAGCAGCTTTTTGTACAAAAAAAGTTTGTACTACTATTTATCGGGCAAAGGACACGGCTCGTTTTTCACGAATCACGGTTACTTTGATTTGCCCAGGATATTGCATTTCGTCTTGGATTTTTTGAGAAATCATAAAAGACAAATCGTCGGCATAAGCATCGGTTACTTTTTCGCTTTCTACGATTACACGTAGTTCACGACCTGCTTGCATAGCGTATGCTTTCTGAACACCTTCGTGTGCCATTGCCAACTCTTCGAGTTCGCCAATACGCTTTAAGTAGCTTTCGAGAATTTCACGTCTCGCACCAGGGCGAGCACCAGAAATGGCATCGCAGGCTTGTACGACAGGCGAGATGATATTATTCATTTCGACTTCGTCGTGGTGTGCTCCAACAGCATTGCAAACAACGGGGTGTTCTTTGTATTTTTCACACAATTTCATACCTAAAATGGCGTGTGATAATTCAGATTCTTCTTCGGCAACTTTACCAATATCGTGTAAGAGACCTGCACGTTTGGCAATTTTGATTTGCTTAGGACTTAGTCCTAACTCAGCTCCCATGATGGCACAAAGGTGTGCGGTTTCGATGGAGTGTTTGAGTAAGTTCTGACCATAAGAAGAACGAAAACGCATACGACCTACCATTTTGACAAGGTAAGGGTCGAGTCCGTGAATATTGAGTTCGATAACGGTACGTTCACCGATTTCGATGATTTGTTCGTTGAGTTGTTTTTTTGTTTTAGTAACTACTTCTTCGATGCGGGCAGGGTGAATACGCCCATCAGCAACTAATTTTTTGAGTGATAAACGACAAACTTCTCTACGAATAGGGTCAAAACTAGAAATAACAATTGCTTCTGGCGTATCATCTACTACGATTTCGGCTCCAGTTGCGGCTTCGAGGGCACGAATATTTCGTCCTTCACGACCAATGATTTGACCTTTAAGGTCATCGGATTCGAGATTGAAAACAGAAACGGTATTTTCAATTGTATATTCAGCACACATACGTTGGATAGACTGGATAACAATTTTTTTAGCTTCTTTATTGGCAGTGATTTTGGCACTGGCAATCGTGTCTTTTACCAAAGACATCGCATCTGTTTCGGCCTTGGCTTTTACGGCTTCTAAGAGTTGCTCTTTAGCTTCTTCTTCGCTCAACTGTGCAACTTTTTCGAGTGCTTTGATATGGGTTTCGTTGGCTCGGTCGAGTTCTTCTTTTTTCTTAGCAACGACTTTGAGTTGTTTTTCTAAGTTTTCTCGGATGGTTTTGAGTTCAACTTCTTTGTGTTCAATATCCGATTTGCGATGGTCAAGTTTATCAACTTTAGATTGATACTTGGATTGTTCTGACTTGAGTTCGTTTTCTTTATTTTTAATATCCATCTCACGATCTTTCATCTTGAGTTGGTGTTTGTTTCTTTCTTTGTCAAAATCAGAGCGTAGCTTATTGTATCTATCTTTAGCTTCTTGTATTTTTCTTTGTTTGATTTGCTCATTTTTAGATTCAGCTTTGTTGACAATTTTGTCAGCTTTGAGTTCGGCTTCATCCAATTTGCGTTGAGCATTTAGGTTGGCTTCTTTCAGTGCCAAATCAGCTTTTTTATTGACTTCATCTACTTGCCCTTTCATCAATGTTTTCAAGGAAAAAAAGCCAATTCCGCCTCCGACTAACAGTCCGATAACTGCGGCTATTATTCCAAATAATCCAAATTCCATTTTATGTTCAATTTATGTTTAGTAAAAAATATGATAAGGAGTAATGAATAGTGCATTAACATTAAATACATTCATTATTCGATATTCTCAGTTTAATATTCAATATTTTTAGCTAAAGCAGTTGATCGAGAAATTGGTCAATGTCCGTGATTTTGGTAGAAAGTTCTTTGTGGTTGGTGGCTTGGCGAGATTTGTGCAAGTCAATGGCGTAGGTAAACAAGGCCATTGACAAACAATCTTGTTTGTCTTTATTGGAATATGTCATTTGAAATCGGTTTATTTTCTCGTTGACTTCTTTGACAATCGCACGAACATTGGATTCGTCCCCAACCTTTATTTTTAAAGGATAAGAACGACCTGCAATGATAACCGTTATATTGGTCGTTTCTTGTGCGTCCATTTATTTTATTATAGAGGTTTTATAATATAAAACCACTTAAAACTTAAAAAATGCAATGATTAGGATTCTACTTTTAGAAGCGAATCCGCTTCTTGTTCATTGCTAAGCCATTCGATACATTTATCAATTTCTTTGATGTATCGCTCCAACTCTTTGCGTACTTTCTGCACACTCTCTGGTTCACCTTGCTGCCTCGACGCTAACACTGCTTGTGTCTTTTTCAATCGTTGCTCTAAGGCATTTACTTTTGAATTGCCTTGTTGAAGAGCGGTTTTCATTTGTTGATTTTCTTTCTGCAAACTAGCATTTTCCTTTTCCAATCGCTCTATTTTGAGAGCCAATTGGCGAATTTTAAGGTCAATTTGGTCTAGTTTATTGGAAAGATTTTCCATTTTTTAGCGTTCGTTAGTATCTTTTATAAATCGGTAATTATTGAACAGCAACTATCTCCTGATAGTTGCACTTAGTTTATTTTCGTATTCAGCAATGAGTTTATTCATTACTTTGTCTATTTCCTTGTCTTTGAGGGTTTTGGTTTTGTCCTCAAACAAGAAGCTGACAGCATACGATTTTTTGCCTTTTCCGAGTTGTTCCTCATTTTCATAAACATCAAATAAGTTGATGTTGCTAAGTAACTTTTTCTCGGTCTTTTTGGCAATGGCCACAATATCACTAAATTTTACGTCTTTTTCAATGACCAAAGCCAAATCTCTACGTGCAGTAGGGTATTTATTGAGTTCTTGGTATTGGATTTTATGTTTTTTCAATCCTTTCAAAAGATTATCCCACTCAAAGTTGGCATAAAAAACTTCTTGCTTGATGTCCATTTTGCGAAGCAACTTGGACTGGACTTTACCAAACTCGACCAAGACTTGTTGGCCTCTGTGAAAACGCATACCATAAGTCAACACATCGTTGCTAAGTGCGGTTTCTTGATAGCCCGAAAATCCGAGTCGAATCAAGATATTGCTCACGTAGCTCTTTAACGTAAAATAAGAAACTTTGTTCTTATCCGAATTTAACCAACTTTCGGACAAGCGTTGACCTGTTGAAAACAGGCTCAAGTGCCAGCGTTCTTTGTATTTTTCTTCACCTTTTTGATACGATTTTCCAAATTCAAAAAGATTAACATCTGTATTTTGACGATTTTGATTGTGTAAAATTGCTTCCAAACCACTCATGAGCATTTCGGGGCGCATGATGTCCAAATCTCGATTAGAAGTATTATTTACATAAACCAATTGAGCTTCATCAATTGGTAAAATGTCTTTGTAATAATTGGACCTTGACAAAGAAACGGCCATCATTTCATGAAAGCCATTATTGGCCAAATAATCTGAAATTTGGTTGCGAACTTTGCTAGGGTTGGGTTTTTGTGCATAAGAGATTGCACTTTTGATTTGGCTAGAAGTAGGAACTTTATTTAAACCATAAATACGTAATACTTCTTCAATAATATCTGCTTCACGCAGAACATCAAATTTATTCGTCGGAACAGCAAGGGTTAAGCCTTCGGCTGTTTCAGAAACGATTTTCATTTCGAGGTCAGTTAGTATTTGCTTGATTTTTTTAGGCGCGATTTCTACACCAATGAGGCGATTGATGTTTTGGTAAGAAGCCGAAACGTGTTTTGGCTCAATCTTGTTTGGATAAATATCAACAATTTCGGAAGCAATCTCGCCACCTGCCAATTCTTTGATTAGCATAGCGGCACGTTTGAGTGCATAGACACAAATATTGGGGTCGCTACCTTTTTCAAATACTTTAGCTGCATCGGTACGCAAGTTGTGCTTGGTACTTGATTTGCGTATCCATTCAGGATTGAAATGTGCAGATTCTAAAAAAATATTTTTAGTGTTATCGCTTACTCCAGAATTGATACCACCAAAAACTCCACCAATACACATACCATTAGATTCGCCATCGCAAATCATCAAATCGTTGGCAGAAAGATTGCGCTCAACTTCGTCAAGCGATAAAAATTTTGAACCTTCAGGAAGGGTTTTGACAACAACTTTTCCTCCTTTGATTTGGTCTAAGTCAAAGGCATGAAGCGGCTGCCCCAATTCGTGTAAAATGAAGTTAGTAATATCAACAATATTGCTAATTGGTCGAACTCCAATTGCGGACAAACGTTGTTTGAGCCAGTCGGGTGATTCTTTGATGGTCACACCTTTGATGACAACACCTGTATAACGAGGGCAAGCCTCGTTATTTTCGACACTCACTTCAATCGAACTATTGTTATTATCAATTTTAAAATTATCAATAGAAGGGATGCGTACTTCGCCCGAATGTTCGTAATTGACTTTGAGTGCAGCAGCCAAATCTTTGGCTACTCCGATGTGGCAAGTTGCATCAGAACGGTTGGGCGTTAAACCAATCTCATAAACATAGTCATTTTCGATTTGGTAATAATCTTTAGCTAAAGTACCAACAGCAACATCTTCGGGAAGGACGATGATACCGTCGTGGCTAGAGCCAAGCCCAAGTTCGTCTTCGGCACAAATCATGCCTTCGGAAACCTCGCCTCTGATTTTTCCTTTTTTGATTTTCCAAGCCTCGCCTTCAGGTGTGTAGAGGCTTGTACCAATAGTTGCTACAAGGACTTTTTGGCCTTGCGCTACATTGGGTGCGCCGCAGACAATGGAGAGGTCTTCTTCGCCACCAACATCTACTTTAGTCAATGAAAGTTTATCGGCATTGGGATGTTTGCCACATTCTTTTACGTAACCGACCACGATCCCTTCTAATCCGCCTTTGACACTTTCAACAACTTCTTCGCCTTCTACTTCGAGACCAATGTCGGTAAGAACTTCTCCAACTTTTGCAGGATCAAGATTTATATCGGTGTATTGTTTGAGCCAATTTAATGAAGTATGCATATTGAGATATTTTGAACTGTTAAGACTACTTTTTATTCTGATTTCAACAAAAAAACTAAAAATAGAGTGCCTTAAAGTCAAATAATTTTAGAAAATAGGCCGCAAAGATAACTATTCAATAGTTATCTTTTTTGCTTTTCGCTAATTTCATTACAATTAATTTGTACCATATTTTATATTTATCTATTGAGATTAGATTAATTTTACTTCAAAAAAATAATGACCTTGCAAAAATTGATTTCTTTTTCGCTTTTCATTTGTCTGTTTGGGGCAAATGTTTCTTTTGCACAAGATGCCCAAACGATGGGTTTGTTTCAGAATGATTCTACCTCGTTTAACGGCTATACACTTTTTAGTCCATCAACTTCAAACCGTACTTTTTTGATAGACAATTGTGGAGAACTTGTCAAAACTTGGGATAGTGAATATCGGCCAGGTTTATCGGTGTATTTGCTCGAAAATGGAAATTTGTTGCGGACAGCTCGTATTAGTAATATGTTTAATCAAGGAGGTAGCGGAGGCCGAATAGAATTGTTTAGTTGGGAAGGCGAATTGCTTTGGGGCTATAACTATTCTTCGCCTGATTTTCATCAGCATCATGATGTAGAGCCACTTCCTAACGGAAATATTTTGGTTTTGGCTTGGGAGAGACATGACCAGATTGAGGCCATACAAAATGGACTTGATCCAGAGTTGGCGAATGGACAAGGTATTTGGGTAACACAGGTTGTAGAGTTAGAGCCATTTATTGGAGCTAATGTGGCAAATGTAGTTTGGCGTTGGTCTTTGTGGGATCATTTGGTACAAGATATAAATTCTGAATTGCCCAATTATGGCAATGTCAAAGAACATCCTGAATTGGTTAATTTCAATTTTGGCAATCCAATGAATATTGATTGGATTCATGCCAATGGAATTGATTATAATGAAGAGCTTGACCAAATTATTATCAATTCTCGAAATTTAAATGAATTTTGGATAATAGACCATAGTACAACAAGCCAAGAAGCAGCAGGCCATACGGGCGGCAATAGTGGTAAAGGTGGCGATATACTCTATCGTTGGGGCAATCCCGCAACGTATAATCGAGGTGATGTTTTAGACCAAAAATTCTTTGGACAGCATCACGCCAATTGGATTCCAAAGGGTTATCCAGATGAGGGACAAATTATGGTTTTTAATAATGGTAACAGAGGACCAAATGAACCTCAAATATCTTCAGTTGAAGTGGTGAATCCACCACTCCAATCGGATGGAAATTATACCCTGGATGGAGATTTGGCTTTTGAGCCTACAGCTCTGACTTGGCAGTACGTAGCGGATAATCCAGAAGATTTTTATTCTGCAAGAATTTCTGGGGCAGAGCGTTTGCCCAATGGTAATACCATTGTATGCGAGGGAGATTCGGGCAATTTTTTTGAGGTCAACTATGACGGCGATATTGTATGGCAATATATCTGTCCCATTCGTTCTGGCGCACCTATGACGCAAGGCGTTATGCCTTCTCAAAACAGTGTTTTTCGGGTAACTCGTTATGCAAGCGATTATCCCGCTTTTGAAGGAAGAGACTTGACTCCAATGGGGCCACTAGAGTTAGAACCCCTGGACTATGAATGTACGATTTATGAAGAAGATACCTCAACTGCGATACAAGACTTGACTTTGTTGGAAGGTATTAGAGTTCAAAATAATCCATTTTCGGAACGCTTGAGCATCGCAAATACGGCAATGGTACATTGCCGTATGAACGTTTTTGATGCGGTCGGGCACGCTGTTTTTGAAACCGAAATTACAACATCTAATTTAGTTATTGATACTCACACTTGGCAAAAAGGAATGTACATTGTTCATTTTTATAAGGACAATTTGACTAAATTTGCCACACAAAAAATTATTAAACTATGATAAGAAATTTACTTTTTATAATTATTCTCTGCTGTGTTGCTCCTTTTTTACAGGCACAAGAAAATACCGTTGGTTTACTTTCCTATGTGCCATCCAAAGTTTATGAAGGGTATAACTTAATTTATCCGCACAATCAGCCCAATGTTTATTTGTTAGACAATTGTGGAGAGATTGTACATACTTGGGAGGACGAAGCCGATGTGCGCCCTGGCAACACGGCTTACTTGATGGAAGATGGCCGCATTGTCAAATGCAAACGACCTGCATCGGTAGCAGGCAATCCGATATGGGCAGGCGGCGGCGGTGCTACGGTTGAGATTCGT
Source organism: Saprospiraceae bacterium (assembly GCA_020628755.1). GTDB lineage: Bacteria > Bacteroidota > Bacteroidia > Chitinophagales > Saprospiraceae > JAHDES01. The sequence continues at coordinate 1,692 of JAHDEQ010000156.1, read as the reverse complement.
GATTGGGAGAACAACTTAGAGTGGTCATTTACGCTCAATGATTCTTTGCAGCGTTTGCATCACGATATTGCAGTAAAGCCCAATGGAAATATTTTGATGATTGTTTGGGAATATAAATCGGAGGCAGAGGCGATTCAGGCAGGGCGTGATACGGCTTTGCTGGCGCAAGATGCACTTTGGCCAGACTATATTATAGAGGTTAATCCTTCTACGGACGAAATTGTTTGGGAATGGCACGTTTGGGATCATCTGATTCAGGATTATGATGCGACTAAAGATAATTATGGCGTAGTTGCCGAACATCCCGAATTGATTGACCTTAATTGGGATACTAATGATGCCAAAGCGGATTGGATGCACTCGAACTCTATTGATTATAGTGCAGAGAATGAGCAGATTTTGTTGAGTGTTCCGCAGTTTCATGAGGTGTGGATTATTGATAACAGTACGACGACTGAGCAGGCCGCAGGTCATTTTGGAGGAAGAAGCAATATGGGAGGCGATATCATGTATCGCTGGGGCAATCCGATGACTTATGATAGAGGAACGGAGGCAGACCAACAACTTTTTTACCAACACGACGCACATTGGATTGATGATCCTGAGATATTCCCTAATGTCAACTTTGGAAAAATTGCTGTGTATAATAATAGAGTAGGTGCGGATTTTTCGACGGTCAATATTTTTAATCCAGGATTTGATATGTATAAATGGACTTACCCTTTGATGGGAAATACGCATGCTCCTGCAGATTTTGATTGGACCTATTTGCATCCTGAACCGACTCGAATGTGGTCAACGGGTTTGTCGAGCGTTCAAATATTGCCCAATGGCAATACTTTGATTTGCGTTGGGCGTTTTGGCTATTCCTTTGAGACAACTCCTGATGATGAGATTGTTTGGGAATATGTAACTCCCATTATCGGTGGAGCAGCAGCTACACAAGGTGATACTTTGGCTATTAATAATAATTTGACTTTCCGTATGGATCGTTTTCCATCTGATCATCCAGCTTTTGAAGGGAGAGATTTGAGTGCAAAAGGATTTTTGGAACTCGAACCTGACGAAGATTTTTGTGACCAAATTTTGTCATCTGTCGAAGCCGCTATTGCGGATTATAAATTGGAGGTTTTCCCGAATCCTTCATCTGACAGAATTACGATTGAATGGGAAGCAGGTCGTATGGTTGATATTGAAATTTTTAATTTAATTGGACAACAAATCACTCAATTTGAGGCTTCAGGCGGACGAAAATATTTAGATGTTTCTTCTTGGGAAAGTGGAATGTATTTTATCCGAGTAAATCAAGAAGCAGTAATAAAATTGATTGTGGAGTAACAAATTGTCATAAATGAAAAAAGCCCGAATAGAATATTCTATTCGGGCTTTTTTATTAGTCTAAAACTTCAAGTAGAGTCCTAAATGCCACAGCTTTTTCGCCGTAGCGTTTGATGTGGTCAGCTTGCAAAGCTGGCGCATCGTGTATGGTATATTGATGCAAAGTTTTCATATCAGCACAAGAATATTGAATGGCATAAGAGACTCCTTCGGTTTCGTCACCAATAATTCTAAACAATTTTTGGTCAACAAAACGTCCTGTCTTCATCACATCGGGTATGTGAGTTTCACGCATCCACTTGAGCCAATCTTCTTTTATGTCGTGGTCAACACGAACGGTTACGTTGTAAATTA
>JAHDEQ010000155.1:3710-10702 GCA_020628755.1 Saprospiraceae bacterium | reverse complement strand
GAGTTTTCTAAAAACCAAAAAAGCCTTTACATCTGTAAAGGCTTTTTTTTATGCTTAGAATTGACCTTCCAACAATATTATTATATGTATTTTTGTTGCCCATTTTAAACTACACATATAAAATGACGCAACAATCCAATTTAGCTGTTCGATTAGAACTACTCTGGTGGCTTTTTACTGCAATAGTTCTAGGAGGAGTACTTTTTCCTATCCTTAGAGAAATTCCCGATTATCCTTTTTTGCTTATAAATGCTGTTTTTGTAATTATATTTATTACATTTACACGTTATGTGTTTTTATTGAAACACACTTTTATAGCCCAAAATCAAATCTTAAAAGCAATAATTGTATTAGTAATAGTTCCATTTATATTTTATCTGGTAGGAGAAATTAATGGGTTTCAAACTTATTTCGATGAAATAGGCTTAGAGAATTTGATGGTAGGAAAATCATTACAAAAACAGCAAAGTTTGAATAGTTATATCCGTAGTGAAATGCTATTTTTTGGAGTAGGAAGTGTAATTATATCAATAATTCTACCATTTAGACTTATCATATCAGTTTGGAGAAATCGTAATAAAGGAACTGCTTAAATTTTTAAAAACGATACAAATGTCAAAAGTTCAGGAATTTAATACTTACCGAAAAAAAATGAATGAAAAAATTCTATCTCAAGACAATAAAGTCTTGAAGCGTTTTTTCAATTTAGATACGAATGCTTACCAAGATGGAGCCTTGCCAACCAAAACGAAAGAACTATTGGGCTTAGTAGCCTCGATGGTTTTGCGTTGTGATGATTGTATTGCTTATCATTTGGGTACTTGTTTTGAATTGGGAGTCACAAAAGATGAAGTTTACGAAGTGTTTGCGATTGCAAATTTGGTAGGTGGCTCAATTTGTATTCCGCATACTCGACGAGCAGTCGAATATTGGGAAGCCTTAGAAAGTGAAGCATAATTTTACAGAACAACAAACTACTCATTGATGAAACCATATCTACTCGATCTTAATGAAATTCAGCGCAAAGCTGTTACCACAACAGATGGCCCAGTCTTGGTAGTAGCAGGGCCTGGTTCTGGAAAAACAAGGGTACTCACCTATCGCATTGCTCATATCATTCAGAAAGGTACAAAGCCTTGGGAAATTTTGGCTTTGACTTTTACCAATAAAGCTGCTCGCGAAATGAAGGAAAGAATCGCCAAAGTAGTTGGCGATAAAGCCAATCAGGTTTGGGCAGGTACTTTTCACTCCATTTTTGCAAGAATACTTCGAGTAGAAGCAGAAAAATTGGGCTACCCTTCTAATTTCACCATTTATGATTCTGATGATTCTAAAAGTTTGATTAAAAATATCATCAAGGAAAAAAATCTCAATCCTGAAATTTATAATGTAAATGCTATTCGGGCTAGAATTTCCTCTGCAAAAAGTAATATCATTCCTCCAAAAGCTTATCGGGAAAATGCAGAATTGATGGAGCAAGACCGTTTTGCAAAACGTCCTTATACAGTTGACATATACACAGCGTATATGGCGCGCTGCAAAAAGGCTGGCGCAATGGATTTTGATGATTTGTTGTACCAACTCTATGCACTTTTATACAAAAATCCAGATAATGTACTCGAAAAATACCAAAACAGATTCAAGTATCTTTTGGTGGATGAGTTTCAAGATACCAACCATTTGCAGTATCAAATAGTGTTGAAATTGACTAATTTCAAAAATAGTATGCGCAATGTTTGTGTGGTTGGTGATGATGCCCAGAGTATCTATGGTTTTCGTGGTGCAACCATCGAAAATATTTTAGATTTTGAAAAAGACTTCAAACAACATAATATTCAAGTATTTAAACTAGAACAAAATTACCGTTCTACTGAGCATATTGTCAAAGCTGCCAATGAGGTCATAACTTTTAACAAGAGACAAATCAAAAAAGAGATTTGGTCAAATAAAGGCGATGGCTCGAAGATAAAAGTTATTAAGGCACAAACAGATAACGAAGAAGGAAAACGTATAGCTGATACGATAGTTGAACAAAAAAATAGACATCACCTTTCTAACAAAGAAATTGCTATTTTGTATCGTACTAATGCTCAGTCAAGAGTTTTTGAAGAATACCTTCGACGCTATAATATACTCTACAAAGTTTATGGCGGACTTTCCTTTTATCAAAGGAAAGAAGTAAAAGATTTGGTGGCCTATTTTCGATTGGTTGTCAACCCTAGCGACGAAGAAGCTTTTCGCAGGGTAGTCAATTACCCAAAGCGTGGTATTGGCAAGGCTTCAGTTGAAAAATTGACAGCAGTAGCTGTGCAAACAGACCAAAGCTTATGGGACAGTGTAGAACAAGTGAATTTGGGAGCGCGGGCCAAAAATTCTTTATTGGCCTTTAAGCAAATCATTCAATCTTTTCAATCAAAAAAAGACTCTCTCAACGCCTACGAATTGGCAACTATCATTGCCAAAAAATCGAAAATATTAGATACACTCAAAGCCGATAATACCATCGAAGGCATGGGACGATTGGAAAATATCGTCGGCTTGTTAGATGGTATCAAAGAATTTGTCGAAAACGACGAAGTAACTGAAGAAGAAAATGAGGATAAATCTTTAGCAACATATCTTCAAAATATCGCTTTACATACCGACTTAGATGAGAAAAAAGATATTGATGATTTTGTAACACTCATGTCGGTACATTCCGCCAAAGGTTTGGAATTCAAATCTGTTTTTGTTGTTGGATTAGAAGAAAAACTTTTCCCTTCTTTTATGTCTTTGGATACGATTGAAGGTATTGATGAAGAACGCCGTTTGTTTTACGTAGCAATTACTCGTGCCGAGCAATTTTTGACGCTTTCTTATGCCAACAGTCGTTATCGTTACGGACAAATGCGCTATAATGAACCGAGTCGTTTTCTTAATGAAATTGATATTCGACACATCGAAAGCAATACAGCAATGCGGCAATCAGCCCTCAATTCTACAGGAATTTCCGCAATGCCAAGTCGTTCAGGAGTCAAAGGAAATTTCAAACGCGTTACACCCAACACAACTTTGATGGCTGACCCAGCAACCTTCAAACCTAGTCCGAGTAGCCAAATCCAAGCAGGAATGAAAGTCTTACATCTCAAATTTGGGGAAGGGAAAGTTTTAAGTATTGACGGAAGTGAAAAAAATAAGGTAGCTACTATCTTTTTTAATAAAATTGATAACCCACAACGTCGTATCATGTTAAAATTTGCCAAGTTGCAGATATTGTCATAGCCACTTACTAGTTCGCATAATTTCAGGTGCTGTTTCTAAAGAAAAGGATTGCCCGCGCGCTTTCAGCAATTCAAGTCTTCCGTCTATGTCGCGGGTGAAAATTAACTCGGCATCACCTAATTCTTCTTTCCAATTTTTGTAAAAAAAACTAGCTCCCTTTTTGTTCCTCCCCAATTTGGTAGGAAGCGCATAATAAACCTTGTGTTCGGCATCTTTACTTTTGCTTTCCATTGCAATAAGATAACGAGCATTATCAACTGGATTCATCAATTCTTGAAGACTGTCCATAAAAAGTTGCTCTTCGTGTGGTGTTCCATTATTCAAAACACATTGAATATTTCCAGCCATATCGGTCTGAATTTCTAAATCTAAATCCTCAATCTTTGTATTAATCAATCCTGATTGGTAAAGACTATCGAGTAGAACAGTACTTATTTTCTTAAAAAAGACAATAGTATTGCCATGAATTTGGTACAAATTCCAGGATTTGAAGATGTGAAATTTATGCGTTCCCAACCAAAAAATAAATCCCATTAGCATAATTGAAGTAAGAGAGAAAACAGAAAATAAACCCTTCAAAATATAGAAACAAGTGCCAACAATCAATACCAAGAAAAACAAAATGATGAGTTGCTTGAACTTGAATTTATGTTTAAATGAACGTATAATTTTGATGATAGAAGCAAGTCTTGGAAGTTTTTCTCGGAAAGCAACGATAAAACACAGCAAAGAAAAAAGACACATATAAAGGGCACCTTTGAAAAAAATCATGGGAAAAGACGAGAAAAATAATAAAATCATGACCGCAATAAAGAGCGTGTAATACAAGGAATTGGTCATACTACCAAAGTCATAATCCAAATCATAATGCGTTTTCTCTTTCAACAATTTATGTTCTCGTTTGTATCTTTTGGTTTTGGTAAAAGGAATTTTTATTTCCTCAGTCATTCGAACACCTGATTTTAAAGCTTCTGTCCATTCACTTAACAAGCGTTTCCGATTTTGAGCATGAATGACCATTTCGCTATTCATCTGTTTTACCTTTTCAGGTGAAAGTGGAAATGATGGCAAATTGAAACGATTTATTCCGTTTTTGATAGTTGGCGAAGGATGAAAAGACAAACCATGAAAAGAACGAAATCGCCTTTTTAGTATTTTATAATCGTGTCCTCCATTCAAATCGGTATCATCAATACAGACCAAATGCCAAATATTGGAAGTCTTATTTTTATCATTTTGAAGCGTCCGAATAGCTCGCCCTCGCATTTGGTTCGAGTAAACATACGAACCAACTACCGTCGCTAGTACCAAAGAATTGATTACAGGTGCATCCCAACCTTCGCCCAAAAGTGATTTTGTTCCAACCAAAACGGTAATTCCTCCTTGGTGAAAAAGCTCTGTTATAATCTGAACCAAATAATTTTTAGTTGACTCTTTGGCTTCAATTAGAATATAATCGTCGTCGTGCGGCAACACTTTTTTGCGAAAAAGTGTTGGGTCTAGCCTTTTGCTTTTTACAATGGAATCAAATAACTTTTCTGAATATTTTGGAATGATAACCAAAGAACCCGTCAAAACACCTAACTCAATTTCAATTGGATATTTCTTTCTAATATTTTCAAAAATAGGAACGACACCAATAAGATTACTCGGTTCAACATCTAATTTATTTTTAGGAAGTGCTTCTTTGCGAATATAATCGGTTAAAATAACCATCCGCAAATCTTCCTTTAGGCTAGTATATTCGATATTGATAATATCGAGTATGCTGCTCATTTTTTCGGTACTAGAACGAAGATTTGTATTAATTTTTTCAGGATTAGAAAGTTGAATTTTACCACGATTAATACCTCCAATCTTTTTTAAATGTTGAATAACCTTTTTGTAATCTGGATTCTCCTGTTGATTTATAAAATAAGCATCCTGCAATGCGCCATTCCAAAAAATCTCTAACCAAGACAAATTTATTTTAGGAATATCGGTTTCGTCAGCACCGATAATTCCAATCGCCGAAGCAGGAATTACTCGACCCAAAAAATTGAGCAAAACCATTATCGAAGAAAAGTAAGAAGGATTTTCATAAATCGCTTCTAAGTTCTGTTCAGGTTTATGCAAAAAAGGATGCTGTTTTAGAATATCTTTAAACGCTAAATTAAGTTGTAAAAACTCTAAAAAATCATCCAGTTTTTCTCTAAAACTATTCAATTCTACAGCTTCATTACTCGTAGGTGTAGAAAAGTAAATATAATCTTGATGCGGACAAAGATTATGTTCGGCGACTAGCTCAGGCACATTGATTTCTTCATCAATTGCTCCACACAAATCGTGGTAACGACTCCACTCCAAACCCGAAACATCATAAGGAGGAGTCGCCGTTAGAGCGACTACCGTATGCTTGCCCTTGTCCACTAATTGATTGAGACTATCCCACCAACCTTTCTGCAAATGATGACATTCATCCAATACTATTGTTTTTATACCAGCTTTTTCAAAGGTACTTTTGAGTGGGAAATCATCCTTCGAAGCAGTGTGTAGAGCTTGATACGTTGCAATAGTTAAAAGAGCAGGTTTTTTGATATTAGTCGATAACCAATCAATAGGTTCTCCATTATTAAAATCTGAACGAAGTCGCTCTGTCCACTGCTGACAAATCGCAATAGAAGGAGCTAAAATTAAAGTAGGTTGATTGAGTCGCAAGGCAAGTTCAAGTCCAAGCACCGTTTTTCCTGAACCTGGAGGTGCAACAACATGAATTTTGTTATCCGACAAATGCGTCTCAATATGGTCAAGCACCCTTTTTTGATACGTTCGCCAAGGAAACTTAAATTTTAGACTAGCAGGAAATTGTTTTTGCGACATTAAAAGCTATTTTGTTCTTATTTTTGAAGGTATTTAAATTTAATCAAAAAAGCTACTTTTTCCTATAAGTGTCAACTATAACTCGCCACACACAACTCATAAGAGAAGAAGCCCAACGCCTTGGCTTCGACTTTATCGGTTTTGCCAAAGCTCAAAAAATGGACGAAGAAGCGCGCCGTCTAGAGGCGTGGCTCAATCAAAATAAGCATGGAAAGATGCATTATATGGCAAATCATTTTGAAAAAAGAGTTGACCCTACCCTACTCGTTCCTGATTCAAAATCGGTTATTTCTTTGGTTTATAATTATTATACGGAAGAAACGCAAAAAGATGAATCTGCTCCTAAAATTTCAAAATATGCTTATGGAAAAGATTATCATTTTGTGATAAAACATAAGTTGAAATCCCTACTCTATTTTATTCAAGAAAAAATTGGTGAGGTCAGTGGTCGCTGTTTTGTCGATTCTGCGCCAGTCCTCGAACGGGACTGGGCAGTACGCGCAGGCAATGGCTGGATGGGAAAAAATACAATGTTGATTAATCCTAAGCAAGGTTCTTATTTCTTCTTAGCCGAATTAATTTTAGATTTGGATTTAGAATATGATAATCCGATAAAAGACTATTGTGGAACTTGCACGCGCTGCATCGATGCTTGCCCGACCGATGCCATTTCGCCCGAAGGTTATGTCTTGGATGGAAGCAAATGCATTTCCTATTTTACAATAGAATTGAAAGAAGCAATTCCAGAAGAATACAAAGGAAAGTTTGAAAACTGGATGTTTGGCTGTGATATTTGCCAAGAAGTCTGTCCGTGGAATCGCTTTTCAAAACCTCACCAAGAACCTACCTTCGAGCCACACGCCGACTTGCTC
>JAHDEQ010000155.1:0-3610 GCA_020628755.1 Saprospiraceae bacterium | reverse complement strand
GCTTCGCCAGTCGATTTCATTTCAGGGCCAAGGTTCTTATCCACATTCGGGAATTTATTGAAAGAGAAAACTGGAACTTTTATCGCATAACCCTCCAATTTTTTCTCAATTTTAAAATCCTTCAATTTCTTCGCTCCAACCATTACTTGCGTAGCAATATTGAGGTAAGGTACGCCATATGCTTTTGCGATAAATGGCGTTGTACGAGAAGCCCTTGGATTGGCTTCAATTACATAAACCTTCTCGTCTTTGATAGCAAATTGGATATTGATAAGTCCTTGAATTTTTAGTGCGAAAGCTAATTTTTCGGTGTATTTTTTCATCTGTTCCAACACATTGTCCGAAAGACTATAGGTTGGTAAAACCGCCGAACTATCGCCAGAGTGAATGCCTGCAGGTTCGATATGTTCCATGATTCCCATGATGTGAACCTCGTCACCATCGCAAATCGCATCAACTTCAGCTTCTTTAGCTCGCTCCAAGAATTGGTCAATCAGAACTTTATTATCAGGCATATGTTTGAAAATACTCAATACATGACGTTCCAATTCGTCATCGTTGATGACAATTCTCATGCGCTGTCCACCCAAAACATAAGAAGGTCGAACCAAAACTGGATAAGTCACTCGATTGGCAATATCAATGGCTTTATCTACATCTTCAGCAACTCCATATTTCGGATAAGGAATATCTAATTCTTTCAACAAGTCAGAAAAACGACCTCTGTCCTCAGCCAAATCCAAAGACTCGTAGCTACTCCCAAAAATTTTAACTCCTGTTTTATGGAACTGCTCTGCAAGTTTCAACGCTGTTTGTCCTCCCAATTGTACAATAACTCCTTCGGGTTTTTCTAGCTCTAAAATCTCTTGAATGTGTTCCCAGAAAATGGGTTCAAAATAAAGTTTATCCGCAACATCAAAGTCGGTTGAAACGGTTTCGGGATTACAATTTATCATGATGGATTCATAACCCGCTTCTTTTAAAGCCAATAATCCATGTACACAACAATAGTCAAACTCAATCCCTTGTCCAATACGATTTGGGCCAGAACCTAGAACAACTATTTTTTTATTTTTGGAAGGAATACTTTCGTTTTCAGTATCAAAAGTCGAATAAAAATAAGGTGTTTGCGCTTCAAATTCAGCAGCACAGGTATCCACCATTTTGTATGTACGACGAATGCCTAATTTTTTTCGGTGGCGTGTCACCGCTTTTTCGGTGATACGCATCAGCCAAGCGATTTGTGCATCAGAATAACCAACCTCTTTCAACTCTCTAAAAAATTCTATTTCTAAATCTTCAGGTACATTATAGCGCATTAGTTTTTCTTCGAGTTTGACCAAACGTTTGATTTGTTTAATAAACCAAGGGTCAATTCGAGTCAATTTATGAACAGTTCGTTCAGGTACACCCAAACGCAAAGCATCTTTCAAACGATAGATTCTATCATCGCTCACCAACTCTAAGCGTTCTAAAATATCAGCCGTTCGAATCCATTCTTTTTTATCTGCACCTAGTCCCATACGACTATTTTCTTGTGACTGACAAGCCTTTTGTAAAGCCTCCAAGAAGTTACGACCAATCGCCATTACCTCTCCTACGGATTTCATTTGCAAACCTAATTTGTGATCAGCACCATAAAATTTATCAAAATTCCAGCGTGGCATTTTGACAATCACATAGTCAAGTGTTGGCTCAAAGTAAGCCGAAGTATTTTTAGTAATTTGATTTTTAAGTTCATCTAAAGTATAGCCAATTGCAAGTTTCGCTGCAATTTTGGCGATGGGATAACCCGTAGCTTTACTCGCCAAAGCCGACGAACGAGAAACCCTCGGATTGATTTCAATAACAATCAGTTTCTCTGTTTCTGGGTCTTGAGCAAATTGAATATTGCATCCACCTGCAAAATTTCCAAGCGAACGCATGGCCAAGATTGCTTGATTACGCATATCTTGATGTGCAGTGTCCGACAAAGTCATCGCAGGAGCAACTGTAATACTATCGCCCGTATGGATTCCCATGGGGTCGAGATTTTCAACCGTACAAATAATGACGACATTATCATTTGCATCACGCAACAATTCCAACTCAAATTCTTTCCAACCCAAAACTGCTTTATCAATCAAAACCTCATGTGTTGGCGAAGCATTCAGTCCACGACGCAAAGCCTCGTCAAAATCTTTAGGGTCATGACAAAAACCGCCACCTGTTCCACCCAAAGTATAAGAAGGACGAATCACCAAAGGAAAACCGATTTTTTGAGCGGCATCTTTACCTTCTAAAAAAGAGTTGGCAATAATAGAAGGCGCACTAGCTAAACCAATTTCGGTCATTAGGTTTTTAAAGGCCTCTCGGTTCTCAGTCACTTCGATAGCGTCTAAATCGACACCAATCATACGGACACCATATTTTTCCCAAACGCCTTGTTTGCCAGCTTCAATAGCAAGGTTAAGCGCAGTCTGTCCACCCATCGTGGGCAGCACGGCATCAATTTGGCGTTCTTGGAGAACTTTTTCGATGCTTTCGACTGTTAAAGGTAATAAATGAATATGGTCTGCGGTCACAGGGTCAGTCATAATAGTCGCAGGGTTGGAGTTAATCAAAGTAACTTCAATACCCTCCTCTCGTAAAGAACGAGAGGCTTGCGAACCCGAATAGTCAAACTCACAGGCTTGACCAATAATAATAGGACCGCTACCAATAATAAGGATTGATTTGATGGAAGTATCTTTAGGCATGTTGCAAATTTTATGATGGAGTTTCTCAAAAATTTGCACGCAAAGATAGGTTTTGAATTGGAAAAGTAATGCTTTTAGGACAGCAAATTTAAATTGATGTATATTTGAAAAAAAATAATTATGAATAAGTCATTAAGAGTAGAAATAAATGAAATAATTTCTACTTTATCCGACCAGCAATTAGAGCCCGTTTTAGATTACCTTAAACAGGTACAAGAAATGACTACGAACCAAGTAGAAACAGCAAACTTGCTTAAAAAAATAATTACGGAAGATGCAGAGTTGCTCAAAAAATTGGCGCAATGATGACTAAAACGGAGGTACTTGCCATTCACCAATTACTCATTGAAAAATTTGGGGGTAGCTACGGAGTTAGAGATAATGGTCTTTTGGAATCAGCTATTCAAAGACCCTATTCTACTTTTGATAGTCAAGAATTATATCCTAGTAAAATTCATAAAGCTGCTGCAATTATTGAAAGTATTGTAAAGAATCATCCCTTTTCTGATGGAAATAAAAGGACTGGTTATGTGTTGATGAGATTGATGCTTCTGAAATCAAAGCTAGATATAAAAGCAACAGAATCGGATAAGTATGAGTTTGTTATCAAAATTGCTGAAGGGAAACTAGATTTTGACGAAATAATATTGTGGATAGAAAATAGAATTATTCACGGATAATTTTTTTGAAAAGTTTACACTTTTCAGCATTTGAATTCCTTATTTTTGCAAACTCGAAATTAAAATATTTTTTATAACCATAAGTGTTTCATAAGTATTCACGACAAGTGAAGATTGAACGTAAACACGTGAATACGTGAACACATGAACACCTACGACAGTGGATAATCTTGTAAAAGAAAAACGAAGATA
>JAHDEQ010000154.1 GCA_020628755.1 Saprospiraceae bacterium | reverse complement strand
AAAAAAATAGAACAATAAGAAAGAGAAAAAGAATGTCAGTTAGACTTTCTTGCAGGTTTGCAAGAGAAGGATATTTTATAATATGTAGTAGCGAATGTGAATTTCTTTTCCCTTTATCTTATTGCTAATAGTGCTACAATAGTGAAGGAGTTTTCAAATGGTTTTTTTAGTCTTTACCCTGGTATTTATACTCAAGTTAAGGCATTTTGAAGACTTTAGGAGGAGTAAATGATGAATGACCGATTTGGATGTACGAAGGGCTGTTTTAATCAAATAAAGGTAGGCGCAGTTCTACGACTGTGCCACAAGGTTTATGTTGGGCATCTGTCAAATCGTGAATGGTGAAGAAGTCAAAATGGTCTTTTTCGGGAAATAAAATTTGCAAACGTTTTCTTGTGATATGGATAGCTTTGGATTTGTGGGTCGTTTGTTTTTCTTTTTTTGCGGCTGCTCTACCTTGGCCATTGTCTTGAATAATACAATACAAAAGGTTATTTTTTTCTTCAAAACTTATTTTTATCAATCCATGTTCTTTCTTTTTGGCAATGCCATGTTTTATGGCATTTTCAACAAAAGGTTGTAGGAGCATAGGTGGAATGAGATACTCGTCGAGATCAAGGTCATTTACAAATACAAATTCATAAGCAAAGCGATTATCAAAACGTAATTGTTCGGTTTCCAAATAGAGTTTTGTAAACTCTATTTCTTCATCGAGCGAGATGATACGTTCATCAGAAAAATCTAAAGTCATACGCATCGAACGAGCAAATTGATGTAAACAGTGACTGGCCTTTTCGGGTTTGTTGCCAATGATGAGACTTTCGATAGAGTTCATGGCATTAAAGATATAGTGCGGATTCATTTGCAGACGCAAAACGGCGTTTTGCGTTTCAGCCACTTGTTGCTGAAACTCTGCCGCTTGCTGTTTGAGTTCTGCTTCTTGCTTTTGAAACTCTGCGGCTTGCTGTCGAATTTCGGCTTCTTGTTGCTTGAACTCCGCTTCTTGTTGTTTGTATTTGGCTTCTTTTCGCAATGCTAATGCTTCTGCCTGTATTTTTTGAATTCTACTTTTATAAAGTTCATATAAAAAGCGAACAAAAATCAAAAACAGGATAAGACGAAACCACCAAGTTTTCCAAAAAGGTGGATCTATCGTAAAATGAATTTTTTTTGGCGTAGGTGTCCAAAATCCATCAGAGTTGCAAGCTAAAATATTGAGCGTATAATCATTGGGGTCTAAGTTTCCGTAACGAATAAAACCCTGAGTTCCCTTAAAAATAGTGTCTTTTTTAGAGCCATCTAAATAAAAACGAAATTGGTTTTGACTGGCATCGCTGTATTCTATAGCTGAAAACTGAAAAGACAAGGTATTTTTATCATGTGGAAAAGAACGGTTATTGAAATTTAGGGGGTTTTGAATCAAGGAGTCTTGCTCATCGTTTACGAGCAAGCTGGTCAATTGAATTAGAGGCGCAGTAGTATTTTCTATAACTTTGTCGGGGTCAATCATTGCCACACCACTATTGCTGCCAAAGTACATGATTCCAGACTCGGTAAGGAGGCTCGAATTGGGATTAAATTCTAAACTTGGCAAACCATCGCTTTCTGTGTAGTGACTTATTTCCCTATTAATAGGATTGAATCGGAATATCCCTTTATAAGAGCTTAACCAAAGCTGACCATTTTTGTCTTCTATTACATCACTCAATGAGGTATTGAGCAGTTCTTTGTTGTCCATGACACGCATACTGTCAAGTGCAAATCTGTTGGGATTATAATTAAACAAGCCAACGCTCGTAGCCAACCATACCGTTGAATCGCATAAATTACTTGCAAAAACACCATTTAAAGTACCGATAGACTTGATGTGGTTGACCAGTTCTAAACTATCCTTGCCATTAATTTCTTTATAGGAATAAACCAATTGTGAGTAGTCGCTTTGGTCAACAAAAAGTAGATTATGGCTCGGTTCGTAAAAGATAGCGGCAGCGTGTTCCAAGTCTTTAATTTTACTTTCTGAATGTGTATGGTGTTTTTTTTCTGGTCGAACCAAATGTACTTCATCTCTGGTAGAAACTAAAAAATTACCATTTGGTAATTGTTCAAAAAACACAAGATTACCAGACGTACTAGAGAAGCGGTGCTTTGTTCGATTGGTATTCAAATCTAAAGACCAGATACTATTTTTCTTTAGAAGCCAAAGAACATCTGATTGGTCAATTACAATATCGTTTATAACACTTTTTGAGGTATCATTGATTGTAATATCCAAAGTTTCTAATGAACTTTTTCTTTTTACTTTGATTGAATTATCGAGACCTAAAGTAAATATATTCTGCTGGCTATCTTCAGCAAATTTTATACTGTTAACACTTGTACTAGGAGTATTCCAAATCACAGAACTTTTTCTATGCTTTAAAGAAGCATAGAAAATACCTTCATAATACGTTGCTACCCAAAGGTTGTCAAAGGGGTCAACGTAGAATGTATGAATATTTATAAGTTGGTTGGTTTGTGCTTTTGTAGGAATAGAACCTAAATCAGAAAATGACTTTGTTTTTGTATCAAAAGACAAAATATTTCCTTGCAACGTACCAATAATTAGCTGGTTATCATCAAATTCAGCAATCGCTTTGTAGGCATTTTTATAATAGTCAAAACTATCCGTATATTTTTTGTATTCCAAAGGACGATCAGGGTTGAAATGAAGCAAGCCTTCTTCTTTGGTAGGTATCCAATACGAAGTATCATTTTCAACATAAAAATACATGATACTAAGTGGAGGTAGGCCAAGCGTATTATTGATATGAAAAAAACTGTCTCTATGAATATCGTTATAGTTTTTTACATGGATGCGCTCAAAACCACTATTTGTAGTATTGGATTCTATCAAAGGGCCAACAATTTGAGAGACTTGACCTTGTTTAGTTGTTAAGACGTGGCTAATAAAAGAATTGAACTCAAAAAGCTCCTGTTGTTCCTCCGTATGAATATCAAAAGTATAAACCATTCCATCTACCATTAGCCAAAGTAGGCTATCATTTTCTAAATGGAAGGCATAATAATAACTATTTGCTGCGGTATTTTCGAGTTGCCAAGATTGCTGTTTTGCATCCTGGTTGTTGATACAATGAAGTGCTGTACTAGAAGTAAACCAAATGTTTTTGGCTTTGTCTTCAAAAATAGTACTGTTGATATTAGGGTCAATTTTTTTACCATTCAATTCAGGATAAAAAACATTGACTTCTTTTCCATCAAAGCGATTAATTCCATTTTCGCTGCTGGCCCATAAAAAACCATGAGAATCCATAGCAATGTGAGCATTGAAAGGATGCGATAAGCCGTTTTCACTTTGCAAATGGTGAAAATAGAGTGCTTGATTTTGTCCGTATATTAAAAACGGGAGGAAAACTGCAACAACCGTCCAGTTTAGCCTATAGTAATTGTACAACATGATATATTAGCTCTCATAAAATTAGTTTAACTTTAGCTAATCTCAAAAGAAAGATTCTGTTTTATCGAAAAAAGAAAAGGTAGTAACAACAGCTCTGCTGTAAGTTACTACCTTTGGGCTAGCTTCTATTAAATTGGTCTTTATGGAAATTCTATTTCTGTTTCGCCATCTGTCAAAGTATCTCTCCATTTTTTAGGATAAGTACGACCACTTATTACAAAAGCATTTACCTTAGCATTTGATTTTGTTTTTGTTGATCTCTTTGCCTTTTTTATATTCAAAGGCAATGGCTTACCCTCCAAAAGTGGTGCTAAAACAAAGCTCACACAATCTGCAATGTCATTGGGAAAATCAGAATCAACAGGTTCATCAGGATATTGTACAAGAAGCGGTATTAGGATGACCTCATTACATTTGTTTTTCTTGCAAAACTTTAAAACGCCTTCTATAAATTTTTTGTAAAAGAAAACACCTTTAAACATTTGTTGGTCAGCGTCATTGCGCTGCTTGATAACAGCTCGTACTTTTGAGTTACTTTCTAACAGTTTTGAGATAGTTGATTTTTCTAGCATTTCCACCTTTTGGTTTGCGTCGGCAACTAGAGAAAACTCATCATATATCCCTCTCATAGCATCTGTTTCACAAGGCACAGATATGTGTAAGTCATCAAATAGATAATTCATTTGTTTATCTAAACCGACACCTACTCCAACTGAGTAAAGCGATTTTCGATTTTTGTACTTAAATGGTACATGTGAAAACATGATACCCACACTTTTGTTAGCACTACTCATTTTTTCGAGTGCTTCTGTAGAAAATACACTGCACTTAAAAAAATCGGTTTCGTTGTTGGCTTTCTGTATCTGTTCGTCGAGTTGGCTATTGCCCAGTGCAGAATCAGGATTGAAACGAAGTGCTTCAAAAACACTTTGAAGTGAAGAATTTAAATACTTAGTGTTTGACATGATTTGTCTGTTTTTTTGGGTAAAAAAATAGAAATTTAAGAATGTACCCTTTGGCACATAGTAAAATGAAAATTAATCGTGGGATACTAAAGAAGTTAGTAGGAAGGTACGTGTAGTTTTATTTGGCTTTACAATTGGGTACGTACATTCATATCAAAATTTTGATAATTCTAATATACTACAAAGTATTACTACTTTAACATATAAATTGACGAATGCCTGTTTTTAATGTATGAATGGTTTGTTTTATATGATTATATATTTAGCATGACAAGGTGATTTGATGCAGAGTCTTATTGTTTTACAAGGACTTAAATTTTTGCAATTATCTGAAAAAACTTATTTTTACAAAAAACAAAAATGAATAACCGTTTATTCCCCAAACTCCCTGCTTGGTTGCCCAAGCAGGCGGCATCAAAAAATAAAAGCTCAAAAGAACAAGCACAAAAGATTATACAAAACCTAACCGAGACTTCAAATAAATTTATGATGCGAGCTTCGTTAAAAGCTTCGTCTATACCTGCGGGTTATACCTATTTAGGGCAGTTTTTGGCGCATGAACTTAGTTTTGACCCCACACATTTTAGCGATCACAAAAGACCCAATCATCAAGTACTTAGAACTCCTTTAATAGATTTAGATTCCATTTACGGTAAAGGTCCTGTAGGTAGTCCTACCTTTTATGACCAACATACTAATGGAGGTCGAACTAGCTTTTTGATAGCCCTTAGAGATAATTATTATTTTGATTTTCCGAGAATGGAAACGAATAATAACATTCCCATCATTGCCGACCCTCGCAATGATGAACACTTGATGTTGGCACAAATGCACTTAGCTTTGCTCCTTTTTCACAACAAAGTTATAGCACAATTGATAGAGCAAGAAGGATTGACTCCAAGCAAAGATTTAAACCCTGCGCTTATAAAAAAAATGGATGCGCTATTTGAACAAGCTCAACGTCAGGTTGTGCTACACTTTCAATCTATTGTAGTATATGACTTTTTGAAAAAAATGTGCTGTAACGAGGTGTTTGATGAGCTTTTGGAAAAAACAGTTAAAGGAGAATTAGCTAATGCTCAATCGGAGTCAATGCTCCAATTGCCTGTAGAATTTTCAGTAGCAGCCTTTCGCTTTGGGCATAGTATGATAAGACGTGAATATAGAGTGCATTTGTTGTCAGAACATGGTTCGGCTTCGTTGTTTGGGCTAAAATTGGAGCATGCTCCAATGGGACGTTTTTTTGATTGGAGATTATTTTTTCCACCAATAGGTGAAGAATTTGTAGAAGGCAAATTAGCTAATTTTGCACGACCTATTTTTCCTTTTGTTACCGACTTTATGGTACAACGCATACCAACACTGCAAGCGAGCAAAAGTATTGTACATCGCAACTTGATGCGGGGACTAGAGTATGGTCTTCCTGCGGGGCAAGCTATAGCTCAAAAACTAAATTATACACTTGTTGATAGCAAGTTCTTTCAAGAAAATAGTCCTGATATTTATCAAGTACTTCAAAAAACATGGAATAGTAGTACTGACTATACATTTGAGGATTTTTGCAACCATTCGCCTTTATGGTTTTATATATTGATGGAGGCTTGCTGCCAAGAAAAGGGAGAAAGACTAGGACAGGTTGGAAGCTATATCATCGCTTCTACGATTTTTACGATTTTAGCGAATGACAAAAACTCTATTTTTAATTGGAAAGATGAAAATGGCAAGCATTGGAAAGCTCATTTTGGGGCTAAAGCCAGCCAAAATGAAGAGCCAATGCCTTATACAATGATTGACTTATTGAAATACACAGACATTTACGAAAAAGGAGCAGTTCGTATCAAGCCATTATAGATTATCTAGTGCATCAAAAAAATTGGATCTATATTTTTTTGAGACAGGAAACATTTCACCATTAGATAAAGTCGTAGAAGAATTATCTCCTTTCTTACACTTAACCACCTCTAGTAGATTGACCATATGCGAACGATGAATACGCTTAAATTCTTTGTAGGGTTTGAGGTCATCTTCATAAGATTTTAAGTTGGTCGAAGCGATCTTTGTTGTCCCGTCAAGTAAATGGATTTGAGTATAATTTTGTAAGGCTTCAAAGCGAAGTATGTCTAAAGTCGGCAAATAAAAAATACCTTCGGTGGTAGGGAGTGCAATACGCTGAGGGAGTTGCTTTTGTTTGATTAATTGCAATGTTTCTTGTACAATCTCCAACTGTTTGAGCTGTATTCGTTCAAATTGTTTGAGTTGAACACGGAGTAGGGCAGACATCAACTCCGCAGGAGCAACAGGTTTTGTCAGATAGTCTAAAGCCCCCAATCGAATGGCTGTTTGGGCATGCTCATTATGAGCAGTTACAAAGATGAGGATAAAATTAGGATTGCCAATTTTGGAGAGCAAGTCAAAACCTGTACCATCGGGCATATCAATATCCAAAAAAACGAGGTCAGGAGTTAAGTTTTTGATGGCATTTAAGCCTTCTTCGACATTGTAGGCATTGCCTGATATTTCAACTTGTCCACTAGGCAAATAATGTGTTAGAGCATCATGAGCCGACTGCTCATCATCAATGATTAAAGCCTTTATCATAAAATTCCCTATTTATTTGTTTGTATTTTGTGTATCTTGACAGCTAAGATACACAAAATATATTACGAGTAAAGCAGTTCTACATTGCTTTATTGTTTTTTGTACACAAAGCTATTATAAACTATTACATACATCTTCAATTTAGTCTTGCTATGAGAAATTTTATCCTTCTTTACGCACTTTTCTTTTTTTCTTTTACCAATGCACAAACTATCCTTCAGACGTACGACAACCTTGGCCTTGTTCAAGGAGAAAAAATTTTAGCTACTTCTGATGGTTATACCATTTATAGTAGGGATACGACCAATCAGGCATTGGTTGAAATAGATACTGACCCCGACGGCAATTTTTTATCCAATAAAGTTTATTTTGAAGGTAGTGCCAATATGACTTTTGCCGATGGCTTTTTTTATGAAACAGAAAGCATTGGCGAAGAACCCAATAGAGATGTTCTAGTGCGCAAAAGAGACAACAATGGGATAATTCTTATCGAAACACCAATCTATCAAGCACTAGACAATTACGGCGTAAAAATCGTAGCGACTGCCGACGGAGGAATGGCAGTAGCGGGAGTAACACAAGTAGCAGGAGACTCTTTATACCGTATTCAAATCATCAAACTAAATGCCGATGGGCAAGTGCTATGGAAAAATACCATTTCAAAAAGTATCACTTATCATGACGAAGGACTTGGATATATATATGGCGATGGCTATTCAGGAGGGAATTTTATATTCAAAGCACCTCAAATCAAATCCTTTCAAACCATCCAAGATGGTTTTTTAATCAATAACTCAAAAGGATATGATTCGGGGCATTCGAATAGCTATCAAGATAATTTTATTCGTTTAGATGCTTATGGGAAAGTCTTGTGGAATCGAGTCAACTTTACGGCACAAGGGAAAATCGGAAGAACTATTCCTTCTACAAATTACGGGCCTTATGTGACCAATGACATTGATATTGCTGCGGATGGAACAATGATAGTTGGCTATACTACACGTTTTGGGACGGCTGGATATGTGTATGCACATATCCAAAAATGGGATGCTGATGCTAATATTTTATGGACAAAAACACGCATTGGCTACAATGGCACATCTTCTCAAACTCATGCCGTGGCTGCTCGTGCCGATGGCACTGCCTGGTGGGTCGTAGATGACAAATATGACTCAGGGGGCGAGGCTGGCCCTGCACCTTTTTACAACACAGGTTTGGCGATTTATCAACTTGCCGAAAGTCCATCACCTGACACGACTTACGATGGTAATTTTATTGCCAATATAGTCCAAACCAAATTGTATCAGCAAGCACAAGGTACGGTCATTCCAATCAATGGAAACGCTAGTTTATTTTCCAATCCATATCAAATTTCAGATATTATAGTTGATGGCGACGAAGGTTTTGTAACAACAGGTCAGTACCGAAATTTTGATTTTAATATTTATAGTGTGGATAATGTTACGAATCCTTTTTTATTAAAAGAAAATTTGGCAGGTCAATGCCTAAATACTTCCGAAGAGCTATACTATTATGGAACTTATGATGAACATCAATATTTTATTTCAAAAAATGCAGCCACACGTACCGAAGCCCAAGCCATTGCCGAAGGCAATGGCGGCTACCTCTTGACCCTTAACTCGCAACAAGAACAAAACTATATTTCTAATAAAATTTATGGCGGTGCAATTTGGCTTGGATTAACGGACGCTCAAACCGAAGGCATACCACTTTGGGACAATGGCGAAGCCCTGACCTACACCAATTGGGATAGCTGTGGCTTCAACAATGTTTGTATTGCCAACGATGACCAATATGATTATACCATTATTGATTTTTCAAACGATGCTTGGGCTTACACCGAAGCCCAAGAAATGCACTATATCGTAGAAATAGATTGCGGAAATACTTATACACCCAAGGCTGATTTGGCCATTGATAGCTTAGGTGCAACGCCTTCTTTGTTGCAAAGGGAGGAGACTTTTCCTATTGATTTTAAGCTCTACAATTTAGGAGTGATGTCTGCCGAAAATTATAGCATAAAAGTTTATTTTTCGACAGATTATACTTTGGATGAAGACGACTTTTTGTTAGAGACCTTTGTACAAAATACGACTCCCCAAGGCATGGAAAATCACATAGAAGAAAACATAATTGTACCAAATGATATACCTTTTGGAGACTATCGCCTCATCATAGTTGTGGATGCAGATGATGCCATCGCCGAGATGGACGAAACCAATAATGCCATCTATTTGCATCAAAGTAGATCCATCCGAGTGGCGGGACTTGGTGCAGATTTGCAACTAACCGATTTACAAAATTTAGCTTATACGCTTACTCAAGGAGAAGTGGAAGAATTTACATTCGACCTGAATAATCTTGGAAATACAATAGCTCAAGGAGATTATACCATAGAATTTTATTTGTCGCCAGTTCGCTTTCAGCAAGATGTGGAATCTCCTATGGATTTAGCAGAAGCTATTTTGGTCGGAACAATCCCGACAGGCAATACGCCCGTTGGCACTATCGAAGATGTGCCAGCAGCCATTCTGATACCCAATACGCTGCCCTACGGGAGGTATGATTTATTGGCTTTTATAGATGTTGAAGATGATATTTCTGAACTAGAAGAATCTAATAATAATGGCTTTTATTCTGCTACAAATTCCAATTATGCTACAATCAATGCGGTCTATGTTGAAGGGGCTTTTGGCCCAGATTTGGTAGCCGATTTTACAAGCAATTTTGAGCCAATTTACGACCAAGGTCAAGACCTGACTTTTGAATTTGTTTTGACCAATACGGGCGAAGCAGATGCAGTAGCTTACTACTCCGACATCATGGTACATTATGCCTGGACTTCGAGTCCTACAGAGAGTAGCGATGAGGTAGAGCGAGATACTTTTCCGCCTATAGCAGCAGGAGAGAGTATTAGCATTCAGAAAACCTTACGAGTTCCTTTTACTATAGACGAAACCAACTATTTGAAAATCATAGTTGATAACAACGATTATGTGGAAGAATCGAACGAAGAAAACAATATTTTATATAGTACGCCTTTACAAGTCAATGAGGTGGAAATACCTGATTTGAGCATGAGCAACTTGCTCAATGTACCCGATTCTATGGCTAGAGGAGAGGTCGTTTCTTTTCAGTTTGACCTCAACAATGAAGGCACAGCTATAGCTAGTGGCGATTATCTGATTGGGATGTATTTGTCTCAAAATAATTATTTTTATAATGGCATCCCTAGCGATGCTATCTTGGCTGGCGAAATCACAACAGGCAATACGCCCATTGGGAGTATTGAGGCGGTTGGTGGAGCAATCACCGTTCCTGCCGATATTGTTCCAGGCGATTATTTTTTAGTGTTATATGCTGATGTTCATAACACCATAGACGAAATTTATGAACAATATAATTACTTAGCTTCTCATCGAATTCGTATTCCATCGGATATTGATATTGACCTGACTTGCCCCGCAGATATAACAGTACAGCCATCTTTAGAAAACCCTAACACACAAGTTTTTTGGGAGGAGGAAGAAATCATTTTTTCTTCCAATTGCAATACGAACTTAGACGATGTATTACTTGGACAAACTCTTGGTTTGTGCAATGGTTCTTATTTTCCAGAGGGACTGAGTACGGTAGAATATTCGGTTGAAGGGAGCTGTCTCAATGCT
>JAHDEQ010000153.1 GCA_020628755.1 Saprospiraceae bacterium | reverse complement strand
GTTTTGAAACTTAAAAGAACAGCCTTAATTTTGATACATCGCCGCTAAACGAACTAATAGCGACAATTTGAGATACCAAATTCTCTTTCATAAAACGACCCACATCTCATTTTAGCATAAAAATTTATACAAAAGCAACAATTTTTCTTTAGACCCATTCTAAATAATAAACTCATCCCAACATCTATTGGCATTATGCCTTCTATATTATAGATTTGTGAAAAACTGAATTTGAGGCGATTAGGATTAGTTTTACGAGAGAAAATATACAAACAAAACAACCTTATATGAACTGGTTTATACGATTTTTGACTTCTTCTATCGGACAAAAGATACTGATGAGCCTAACGGGCATATTTCTTATCCTTTTTCTGACTGTCCATTTAATT
This sequence comes from Saprospiraceae bacterium, assembly GCA_020628755.1. Classification (GTDB taxonomy): domain Bacteria; phylum Bacteroidota; class Bacteroidia; order Chitinophagales; family Saprospiraceae; genus JAHDES01. The sequence goes on along the minus strand of JAHDEQ010000153.1, from coordinate 10,466 downwards.
GGTAATTTACAATTATTAGCAGGAGATGGAGGAGAGAGTTTCAATCTATATGCTGATTTTATGGGACACAACCCATTAATTCAATTTATTTCGATTGGCAATTTTAGTTTTATATTTCTACATGCAATTTTAGGCTTACTACTTTGGAGAACCAATAAAGCAGCTAAAGGTTCTACTTATGCTGTAAAAGCTACAAAGTCAAGTTCTTATTCAAGCCGAAATATGGCTTGGTTTGGAATTATCATCTTTGTCTTCTTAGTATTGCATTTATCTAATTTTTGGTTTAAAGCAAAATGGCCAGGATTAGTTGATCCAGTCATGTATGGAGATGTAGAAGTTAAAAATCTTTATAGTTTAGTTGAAGTAAAATTCAGTTCTTTACCTTATGTGATTTTTTATTTAGTCTCAATGATTGTTGTCGGATTGCACCTCAGTCATGGTTTTCAATCTGCTTTTCAGACGCTTGGACTAAACCATAAAAAATATACTCCGTTTATAAAAGGACTGGGTACAGCTTATTCTATCTTAGTCCCACTAGGTTTTGCTATCATTCCATTATGGATGTATGCCAAATATGCTTTTAATCTCTAAGACGTATTTACGTGTTCAAGTATGCACGTGTTCGCGTTTCTAAACTAACTTGAACACGTAGATACGTGAACACGTGAACACGATAAAAACAAATATATGTTACTCGAATCCAAAGTACCCGTAGGCGCACTTGACGAAAAATGGACGAAATACCGTTCCACCATGAATCTCGTAGCCCCCAACAATAAGCGTCGTATCGAAATTATTGTGGTCGGAACAGGTTTGGCTGGAGCATCGGCTGCAGCTACGCTAGGAGAATTGGGCTACAAGGTCAAGTGTTTCACTTTCCACGACAGCCCTCGTCGAGCGCACAGTATTGCTGCACAAGGTGGCATCAATGCTGCTAAAAACTATCAAAACGACGGTGACTCCGTTTACCGTTTATTTTACGATACCATCAAAGGTGGTGATTATCGTTCACGCGAAGCCAATGTACACCGTTTGGCAGAAGTGAGCCGTAATATCATTGACCAAGCCGTAGCACAAGGAGTTCCTTTTGCACGGGAATATGGAGGATTATTAGCTAATCGTTCTTTTGGAGGAGTACAGGTATCACGTACTTTTTATGCACGGGGTCAAACGGGACAGCAGTTATTGATTGGTGCTTATCAATCTTTGTCCCGCCAAATTTCTTTGGGTAATGTTACCATGTACAATCGCCATGAGATGCTGGACTTAGTCAAAATTGACGGTAAAGCTCGTGGTATTATTGCTCGTAATTTATTAACGGGTGAACTAGAACGCCATGCTGCGCATTGTGTCGTTTTAGGAACAGGAGGTTATGGTAATGTATTTTATCTTTCGACAAATGCGATGGGCTCAAACGTTACTGCCGCTTGGCGAGCAGTAAACAGAGGCGCATTGATGGCAAACCCTTGTTACACTCAAATTCACCCAACTTGTATTCCGCAATCGGGAGACTATCAATCGAAGCTGACTTTGATGTCAGAAAGTTTGAGAAATGATGGTCGTGTTTGGGTACCAGCCAAGCAAGAAGACGCTGCTGCTATTCGAGAAGGACGCAAAAATGCTTTAGATATTCCTGAAGAAGATAGAGACTATTATTTAGAACGTCGTTATCCTGCTTTCGGAAACCTTGTTCCCCGTGATGTAGCTTCTCGTGCAGCTAAAGTTGCCTGTGATGAAGGCTTAGGCGTGGTGAAAACGGGAAAAGCCGTTTTCTTGGATTTTGCTTCAGCGATTCAACGTTACGGAAAATCTGAAGCACATTCCAAAGGAATACATAATCCGAATAAAGATGCCATCACTAAAATGGGAGAAGATGTAGTACGTGCCAAGTACGGAAACCTCTTCCAAATGTATGAAAAAATTACAGGAGAAGATCCTTATAAAATGCCAATGAAAATTTATCCTGCGGTTCATTATACAATGGGCGGACTTTGGGTAGATTATAATTTGGAAACAAATGTTCCAGGCTTGTTTGCCCTCGGAGAAGCCAACTTCTCCGACCATGGTGCAAATCGTTTGGGAGCTTCTGCTTTAATGCAAGGTTTGGCAGATGGATATTTCGTTATTCCTTATACAATTGGTCAATTTTTATCTGGCGAAATTCGTACACCCAATATTGACCCTAATTCACCAGAGTTTGCCAAAGCAGAAAAAGCGACCAAAGAGCGCTTAGAAAAATTAGTCAAAATTAAAGGAAACAGATCGGTAGAAGATTTCCACCGAAGTCTTGGTAAAATCATGTGGGAATACTGCGGCATGGCTCGTAATGCAGAAGGCTTGAAAAAAGCACAACGCATGATTCGAGAGCTACGAGAAGAATTTTGGAAGGATGTCTTTGTACCAGGCACACAAGATGAGTTCAATCCTGAACTCGAAAAAGCAGCCCGTGTTGCAGATTTCTTAGAATTAGGCGAAGTTTTCGCTTTGGATGCTTTACAACGTGAAGAATCTTGTGGCGGTCACTTCCGTGAAGAACATCAAACACCCGAAGGCGAAGCCTTACGTAGAGATGCTGAATATGCTTATGTAGCAGCTTGGGCTTGGGATGGCGATAAAGCCGAAATGATCCGTGAAGACCTAACCTTCGAAAACGTAGAATTGAAAACACGTTCTTATAAATAACGTATCAACGTGCTCACGTATGCACGTGTTCATGTTTAGTTTGACGTGAACACGTGAATACGTGAACACATGAACACAAATTAAATACAATGAAACTCACATTAAAAGTTTGGAGACAAAAGAGTGGAGGACATAAGGGGGATTTTGAAACACATCAAGTAGTGGCAAACGAACACATGTCTTTCCTTGAAATGATGGACGTTTTAAATCAAACCTTGATTGAGCAAAAGAAAGATCCTGTTGCTTTTGAACACGATTGCCGTGAAGGAATTTGTGGTTCTTGCAATATGGTCATTGATGGTCGCCCACACGGGCCTCAAACAGGCACAACGACTTGCCAGTTGCACATGCGGGCTTTCAAAGACGGCGATGTGATTGTAGTTGAACCTTGGCGTTCTACCGCTTTTCCTGTTATCAAAGATTTGGTAGTTGACCGTTCTGCATTTGATAGAATTATACAAGCAGGAGGATATATTTCAGTTAATACAGGTCAGGCGCAAGATGCCAATGCTATTCCAGTTGAAAAAGATTTAGCTTCTGCTGCTTTTGATGCAGCTACTTGTATTGGTTGCGGTGCTTGTGTTGCTGCTTGTCCAAATGGTTCAGCGATGTTGTTTACCTCAGCTAAAGTAGCTCATCTTAATATGTTACCACAAGGAGAAATCGAAGCAAGCCGTCGTGTACAAGGTATGGTAAAACAAATGGATGAAGAGGGATTTGGTAAATGTTCCAACATGGGAGCTTGCGAAGCAGAATGTCCTAAAGAAATTTCAATAACCAATATCGCTATGATGAATAGAGCTTACATTGCTTCAATGTTAGGTTCTAGTACGAATGTTTAGTAAAATATAACGGTGGACTATCCGCCATCAAAATATTTCAACCCGCTTTAGCAAACCTTGCTAAAGCGGGTTTTCTTTTTTTGTATATAAAATGTAAGGCTGAAAAACAATACGAAGCAAAGCTTTACATTTTATAAACCACCTTTTTTAGAAACCTGACTTTCCAACGTTCCTTGTTCAAATTTTCTTTCTTGGATTTATGTATTTGCACTAATAGCAACATCATAGTGTCGAGACATCCATTGAAAGCATTGAAATATACCGAGAACGGGGTAAAAAACCGAAAATGAAATGAAGGTTTTACCCCTTCCGCATCACTATTCACGGGAAAATTCCCTTTAGGGTAAATTCGGAAATTTATCCCGTGAACAGTATAGTTGCTTTCCGATATGGAATTTTTTTTAACCAAAAAAATTAAAGCCATGACACTACTGCTATGTTTTTTAATGATGTGGTTTTCCACACCAAATTGCGTTTATCAACAAAAAATTGTGGATAACTCACCCAAAAAGTCGAGTTATCCACACACTATCCCACAAAATGATGTGGATAAGTCTAAAAATTGTGAAATAACAGATTCCTCCTTTTTTATTTCAAAGAAGAATTCCATCCTAAAAGAATTACAACAACAAATCACAACTTATTATCAACATCATCAGTCTGAGAAAACCTATATTCATATTGACAAAACCTTAGTCGAACCAGGAGAATCCATTTGGTTTTCGGTGTATCTACGAGATGCCAATACCTTGCAAGAAGCGGCGAGTGATGTAGTCTATTTAGAATGGCTAGCCCCCAATGGCAATGCAATTAAAAAATTTAAACTCATAACAAAAGATGGAATTGCAGCAGGTGATTTAGAAGTTGCCAATGAAGCGGTCGGCGGGCTATATACCCTTCGGGCATATACCAATCATCAACGCAATACGAATACTATTTTTGAACGAAAAATTCAGGTACAAACCACTTATCTACCCAATCTACGATTGAAATTGGAGTTTGACCGAAAAGCTTATTCAGTAGGTGATAAAGTGCAAGCCAGTTTTAGTGCGCAGACTTTGGAAGACAGCGCTTTGTCTAATTTTGACTTTCAAGGAGTCGTCAGTATTGATGGAAATGAGATAGATACTTTTAAGAGTAAAACAGATAACAAAGGATTATCCAAAATCAAATTTACTCTTCCCAACGATTTGAAAACAACGGATGGTTTGCTCAATATCTTATTGAATTATGAAAACCAAAATGAGTCTATTTCGAGGTCAATTCCGATTGTTTTGAACAAAATAGACCTTCAATTTTTTCCAGAAGGAGGCGATTTAGTAGAAGGTATTTCTAGTAAATTGGCTTTTAAAGCCATCAATGAATTTGGTAAAGCTGCCGATGTTGAAGGAAAAATATATGACCAAGCTGGTGCGGAGGTAGCTTTTTTCAAAAGCTACCACAACGGTATGGGAGCAACGACTTTTACGCCACAAGGAGAACAATATTATTATGCAAAAATCACCAAACCAACTGGTATTTCAGAAAGCTATACTATTCCGAATGCTCAACCAAACGGAACCGTTTTACAAGTCGAAAAATTAGAAGAGGATAAACTTTGTGTTCAAATCAAATCATCAAAAAAAGGGAGTCATCACCTCGTTTTGCAAATGCGTGGAGACTTGGTTTACACCAAAACAATAGAACTAAAAAGTTACCAAGAATCACTTGAAATACCTATCGGTAACTTGTCCATTGGTATTGCTCAATTAACGCTTTTTGATGGAAAGCAAGATCCGCAAGCCGAGCGTTTGGTTTTTGTCAATCCGCATCGTCAACTCAATTTTAATATCAAAACCGACCATAAAAAATACCAAGCCCGTGAAAAAGTTAAAATGACAATTGAAGTCACCAATGATAAAAATGAACCTGTTGAAACCCATTTTTCCATTGCTGTTACAGACGATCAATTGCTCACTTTTGCCGATGACAAACAAGGCCATATTTTATCACATATTTTATTAGAATCCGACTTAAAGGGCAAAATAGAAGAACCCAATTTCTATTTTGACAAGCCTGAATTGCATCCCGAAAAAGACCAAAGTTTAGCACTAGATTACTTATTGATGACTCAAGGTTGGCGACATTTTTCTTGGAAAAATGCCGAAAGTCAATTATTAACACAACAGGCTTATGCGCTCGAATGTGCTGATATAGGCGGTCGCTTGGTCAATAAATATGGCAAAGCTGTCAAAGGAGCTACGATTTTGCATTATGCCTCAAACCAAAGAATAATGACAGATAAAGATGGGCGTTTCTTGTTTGAAGGTGTTGAATTATCGAGGGTTCAAATTGATAAAGGCCATAAAACCTACAGCGGTTATATTCATCAATTTGGTCGTGATTTGATATTGGCTTTGGACAAAGTCAATGTTAAAGGCGAAAACTTTGAAGCCAAAGTATATCCTAAAAATAATAATCGAACCATTTATGGAAAAATTGTAGATGATACGACCGAACCTTTGATTGGTGCAAGTGTGGCAATCTATCAAAACAAGCAAATTGTTCATGGAACGACGACCGATATTGATGGCAGCTTTGAATTAACTAATTTGCCAACTGGTACTTATAACATCGAAGTCAGTTATACAGGATTTTCAAACTCACTTATAGAAAATTTTCCTATTCATAATTTTCAAACTACTGAACTTAATGTTGCTTTAACAGAAGGTGTGCAACTTACCGAAGTACTTGTAACAGCATATAGTCCTAGACCAGAGAAAAAATCACTTGCCTATTCGGTTACGACTAAGAGTGGGACAAAAAAAGAACGCAAAAAAGCCAAACGCAAAAAGGATAAAGCGATAAACAAAGGTGGGATTGTATCTTCTGAACAAATTCAAACCTTACCCACCCAAAATATCAATAGCCTCGCAGCAACTACCGCAGGAGTTGCTGTAGCTGATGGCGAATCGCTGACCGTTCGAGGATCACGAAGCAATAATACAGCTTATTATATTGATGGTATAAGAATTAGAGGACAACAGCTCGTGCCTCAATCAGAAATTGCCCAAGCACAGGTCATTACGGGCGGTGTCCCCGCAGCATTTGAGAATGATGTGGATATGTTGGAAGAAGAAGTTGGTCGAGGCGGAGTTAACCTTGAGGAAGTTATTATTGTTGACTATAAAATCCCCATAATTGAACAGGACAACACAACACAAGGTCGAATTATTACAGCAGACCAAATTCAGTCTCGCCCACAAACTAGCAACTGGACTTATTACCAACCACAAAGCAAGGTCTATTCTATTTCTGTGGCTCAAAAACGAGCCGTTGACTTACAACAAAAGGGCCCTAATTATAGCCTTTACACTGCACGCAACTTTTATGTCCCCAAATATACAGCACAAGAGATTCCAGAGCAACGCACCGATTTTAGAAATACAATCTATTGGAATCCCAAAGTACAGACTGATTCAAATGGCAAAGCAACATTGGAGTTTTACAACTCCGATGCGCTGACAACTTTTAAAACAACTATCGAAGGCTTCGGAAATCAAGGAGAAATTGGTAGAGCAACACAAACATATTTCACTCAATTACCTTTTGAATTACAAGCCAAAATTCCAACAAATTTAATCGTTAATGATGAAGTTCAAATCCCTGTTTCCTTAAAAAATAATACCGATGAAGCCGTTACAGGAACTTTAGCGATTGATTTACCCGATGGTTTAGCATTGAACACCGAAATAGACAACTTATATCATTTGGAGGCCAATGAAGTCAAAATGGTCTATATAACTGCAAAAGCAAGCCACGAAGTAACAGATGCTGATATTGCAATTCAATTTGAATCCGATACTTTTACCGATGCGTTCAAGGAAAAAATAAGTATCGTTTCAAGAGGTTATCCTGTGCAAGAAGTTTATGCAGGTAATGACAAAAAAGAACAATTTGAAGTAAATATTAATCAAGTCATAAAAGGTACAGTTGATGCTAAATTTACAGTATATACCAATTTAGCAGATGATTTTATGACGGGCTTAGATCGTATGATGCGCCAACCAACGGGCTGTTTTGAGCAAACTTCAAGTGCTAACTATCCCAATCTACTGGTTTTAGATTATTTGCAACAAACCAATCAAGTAAACCCTAAAATAGAGCGCAAAGCCCTCGATTTTTTGAAAAAAGGTTATCATCGTTTAAAAGGCTATGAAGTCAAAGGAGGTGGCTTTGATTGGTATGGCAAACCTCCTGCACACGAGCCTTTAACTGCTTATGGATTGATGGAATTTGTTGACATGAAAGCGGTATATCCTGTTGAAAAAGAATTAATTAATCGAACGGCCAAGTGGTTGCTCAGTCGAAGAAATGGGGAAGGCGGTTGGAAATCAAGTAAGCGAGGTTTGCATTCGTGGCGTGGCGAAAGCGATATAGCAAACGCTTATATCGCTTGGGCGATGACGGAGGCTGGCATGGGCAAGGAAATTACAGCAGAAATAGAACATACTTATAAAAAAGCTATTGATAGTAATGATTTATACTTGTTGAGTTTATTAGCAAACGCCTTGTACAATATTCAAGATTCAAGACTACCTTTTGTGTTAGAAAAAATAGCAAAAGCACAAGAAAAAGACGGCAGTTGGATGGGAAAAACAAGTTCCATGACAAATTCTGGAAGTACCAATCTGAGAATAGAAACTACAGCTTTGTGTGCCTTGGCCTTTTTAAAAGGTAATGAAACCTATACTGGAATTGATAAAGCCATTCGTTTTTTGATGCAGTCCAAAAACGCCTACGGATTTGGTTCAACTCAATCTACAGTATTGGCCATGAAGGCACTTGTTCTTCATGCAAAACAAAATAAAACTATGGGCTACGATGGACAAGTACAACTGTTGGTAAATGGACAAGTTTTTGATAAAAAAGCATTTACAGCGGAGCAAAAAGAACCGATAGTTTTTGATTTATCTCAAAAATTATCAGAAGGAAAACATACGATAGAAGTCCAATTTGAGCAAAACCAAGATGCTTTGCCTTACGATTTGGCCCTCAATTATTATACAAAAATACCTCAAAACACTTTCAATTGCGCAGTAAATTTAAAAACAAGCACGAATAAATCTAGTCTAAAAATTGGAGAAACTGTCCGTTTAAGTACAAGTCTCAAAAATACGAGTCCACAACAAATTAGCAACCCAATAGCCATTGTGGGTATTCCTTCTGGACTGAGTGTACAAGCATGGCAACTCAAAGAGCTTCAAGAAAAAGAAGTTTTTGATTATTATGAATTGAATGAAAGCAATGTGGTATTTTATTATCGAAATATCCCTGCCAATACAGAAAAGGAAGTCCATCTTGACCTAAAAGCAGACTTAGTAGGCACTTTTGAGTCGCCTGCCTCATCGGCCTACTTATATTATACCAACGAATGGAAACATTGGGAAGCTCCAACAATCGTAAAAATTGAACCCTAAGCAAGAAAAAAATCCTGCTGATAATGAATCAGCAGGATTTTTTTCACTTACAATATTAAAAAAAGACAGGGTTGCCTTCCGAAGAAGAACAACCCTGATAACCCCAAAAAACCAAATGAAAACAAATCTTTGTGTATATTAATCTAGTTTAGACTAGAGACACTTCTTTACTTTTGATTTGCAACTACACAAAATCAAGCGCAATTTACAATAAGGACAGCGAAATTACAAATTTTATTAATCTTTTAGGCTATTTTTACAGACTTTTTGTCCGTCCGCCATCTATTGTTATATTACTTCCTGTAATATAAGCAGCCGCAGGTGATGCCAAAAAACCTATCGCTGCTGCTATTTCTTCAGGTTTTCCAAATCGTCCCAAAGGTACAGTAGCACGCATTTTTGTTTTCATATCTTCGACAGAAACACTTGCTTGTTCGGCTCGAAAAATCATAATTTCTTCCAATCGCTCTGTTGATGTAAAACCTGGCAATATATTATTTACAGTAATCCCAAAAACACCTAATTCATTGGCCAAGGTTTTTGCCCAATTCGATACTGCATTTCTGATAGTATTAGAAACACCCAAATTGGCCAAAGGTTCTCGAATCGAAGTAGAAGTAATATTAATTATGCGACCATAATTATCAGCTTTCATACCTTCCAAAACTGCTTGTACCAAAATATGATTGCATACAATATGATTGTGAAAAGCCTGCGCCAAATCATCGGCACGAGCTTCAGTCAATGCTCCACCTTTTGGCCCTCCTGTATTATTAACCAAAATATGTATGTTCTTTAGCTTAACCAGCGTTTCGATTTTATATTTCAGTCCTGCGCTATCACTATTGTCAATCACCAAATAATCGTGGTCTTGCCCTCGACTCACATCCAATTCTTGTTGTACAGCTTTGAGTTTGTCTTCAGTTCGAGCCATGAGGGTTACATTAGCACCCAAAGCAGCCAGTTCAATGGCTGCTGCACGCCCCAAACCTTTGCTGCTACCACCAACTAAAGCATTTTTATTTTTTAAATCTAAGTTCATTCTCTAAAATTTTGACTAAATTTAACCAAATTTATACGAAAAGTAATACTTATACTATGGCAATTGCAAAACCGTTTAATCTCCAAAAATGGATTGACGAAAATAGAGCCTTGCTCCAACCGCCCGTTGGCGCACATCAAATTTATACAGGCAATGACGATTATATTATTATAGTGGTTGGAGGCCCCAATGGTCGCAAAGATTATCACTGGGAAGAGGGCGAAGAGTTGTTTTACCAAATCGAAGGCGATATGCACGTCAATATCATCAATGAAAATGGTGAACCTGAACGTATTGATATTCGAGAAGGTGAAATGTTCTTGTTGCCTGCACGTGTGCCGCATTCGCCACAACGTCCTGCGGGTACCGTTGGTCTGGTCGTTGAGCGCACTCGCAAAAAAGGTGAAATAGATAAACTCATGTGGTACTGCGAAAATTGCA
>JAHDEQ010000152.1 GCA_020628755.1 Saprospiraceae bacterium | reverse complement strand
TACTTTGATGTCGGTGATGTTTCCATCTTTATCGGCAGTTGGTACTAAACGTGGATTGATGAAGCCGCCGTAAGGAGGAATATTCAATTTTTCGGAACGGTCAAGTACTTCTTTATGGATGGCTTTGTCAACAATAACACCATAATTTTCGATAAGGTTTTTGCCCGCCTCATAATCGCCTTGCGATTTGACACGCTGCACTTCACGTAGCAATTCACCAAACAAAGCACGGAGTTTTTCATAATCACGGATTTTGAAAAAGGTTTTTCCATCTTTAACAACTTTCTCAATAACCTTGTCTTCTTTTCCTTTTTCAAATACCCATTTGGCCACCATTTGGCGGTTACGCATATGTGCTTGTTCAATATTTTTACCTGTTTCGATACGACGCAGTTGAAGCATGAGGCCGTTTCGGATATAACTCTCATATTGAGCTTTGGCAACATCGAGCGATTCCATCAGACCCATGTCCACCAATTTTTGATCCATGATATAATATAAACCGACCAAATCGGCGCGGGCTTCTTCAAGAGGCGAAGCATAGTTTTTAAGGGTTTCCTTGGGCGTTGCTACGCCTTTTTCGAGTTGACCAGAAGCATGACCAACTACTTCGTGCAAAGCCGTATGGATTTTGCCGCCCAATTTGCCATATTTTTCAGAACGAGCAACTTCGTCCGCATCATGGGCAAACTCTTTGAGCAAACCTGGGCCATCCGCATTAGAGTAACCCTCCACAATATTTCCTAAACTAACTGATTTGGAACCGTGTTTGGCACGAATCCAGTTAGCATTGGGTAGGTTTACACCGATTGGTGTAGAAGGCGAAGCATCGCCTGCCTCACCTGCAACAGTAACCACATTATAGGAAATACCAACGACATTTTTCTTTTTGTGGGCATCCATAAAAGGTGCATTATCTTCAAACCATTGCGCTTCTTTGGCGACTTGTTTCATACGAGCCGAAGCATCAAAATCTTTGATTTGTACAATGGTTTCATACGAGCCTTTATAGCCTTTTGGATCTTGATAAACTTCTATAAATGAATTGATATAATCAACGTCGCCTTCGGTCGCTTTGACCCAAGCAATATTATATTCGTCCCATTTTTTGAGGCTTCCTGTTTTGTAATATTCAATCAATAATTTTAGTGCATCGCCTTGAGCTTGATTTTCGGCAACCGTTACCGCTTTTTCTAGCCATTTGATGATTTCATCAATGGCTGCACCGTACATACCGCCTGATTTCCAAACTTTTTCGCTCAAGCTGCCATCAGCATTACGAACCAATTTAGAGTTTAGGCCATAAGAGATAGGTTCATCATCTTTTTTAGCACTCATTTTACCATAAAAATCATCTACATCTTTTTCTGTAATATCTGGATCATAAAAATTGACAGCCGAGCCTTTGACCAAGCCTTTGGCTGGGTCGAAGTTGATCTTTTTAGCGTCAATTGATTTATCAAACATGATTTTCAAAACATCATCAGACATTTTTGCGCCGACATCCTTCAATAAACTTTTAAAATATTCTTGCGAAAAATCTGGATTAAATTTATCGTTCCCATAATGATGATGAATACCATTAGAAAACCAAACATTTTTGGCGTAAACCATAAAGTTTTTCCAATCATCTGATTTTTTATCTCCTTTATAATTGGCCACAATTTTATCCACTGCACGACGTACAACGAGGTTGTGACGATAGTTTTGGTCGTACATAATATCACGTCCCGACAATCCTGCTTCGACGAGATAATAAACTAATTTCTTTTGGTCGAGACTAAGTTTTTCCCAACCTGGAATTTGGTAGCGCACCATTTTCTTATCAGAAAATTGCTCTGTTTTCCAAAGAAAATCATCGGAGTTACTGCTGGAGCTAGCAGTCGTGCTGTCGCTTGCTGCGCCAGCCTCGGTTTTGCTATCGGGTTGGGTACAACTTGCAATCAAAAAGAGTGCAAATATCAAAAAAGGTATTCGTTTCATTTTTTAACTATTTTGATGTGAAATGATTTGCAAAGTTATATAAATATTTTTGGCTAGTGGCAATTTGGGAAGTAATAGATACAATTCAAAATGGTGGAGATATACTGTTCACGGGATAAATTTCCGAATTTACTCTAAAGGGAATTTTCTCGTGAATAGTGATGCCGAAGGGGTAAAACCTTCATTTCATTTTCGGTTTTTTACCCCGTTCTTGGTATAAGCAGAATTAGCAGATCAAAAATAAAGTAAGAGGTAGAGAAGGAACTTCCTCTACCTCTTATCATGAATTTAAACCTTGAATGAGATTTAGGGATAATTTAAGCCACAACGATATTAATCATTCGTTTAGGAACAACGATAACTTTACGAATGGTCTTTCCTTCAATGTATTTCTGAATTTCCTCTAAGGACAAGGCTTTTTCTTCTAATTGGTCTTTCGACAAATCCGCAGGAAAATCAACCAAAGCTCGCTTCTTACCATTAATACTTACAGGATACTTAATAGAATCTTCGACCAAATAAGCTGGATTAAATTCTGGATAAGCAGCATCATTTACGGTTGTTTTATTTCCGATTTGATGCCATAATTCTTCGGCAACGTGCGGCGCAAATGGCGCAACCAAAACAATCAAATCTTGTAAAATAACTTGCTTGTAGCATTTTTGCTGCAATAAACCATTTACACAAATCATAAATTCACTGACACAAGTATTGAACGAGAAACGTTCGATGTTTTCACGAACTTTCTTAATAGCAGTATGTAAAATTTTGTATTCATCTTTGGTCGGTTCATCTTGCGTGACCAAGAAATCGCCCGCTTCATTATAAAATAAAGACCAAAAACGACGTAAGAATTTAGAAACTCCTCCAATACTTTGCGTATCCCAAGGTTTGGATTGTTCGACTGGCCCCAAAAACATCTCAAACAAACGGAAACAATCCGAACCATATTTTTCGACAACATCATCGGGATTGACAACATTAAAATAGCGTTTGGACATTTTCCCAACTTCACTATGGGTAATCAAACTACTATCCGTTGCTCCTTCTTTGCTGGCTTTAAACTCTCCATTTTGAAAAATCCCATTGCCACACTCGAATTTTGCATTAGCAAATTCGGGTCGCCAATCAATGAATTTTTTAATACCATCTACATTCAAAAATGAATTAGATGATCCATAATTGCTTATAAAATCAATATAAACAGGAATCTTAGCCACTTCGTCACCTCGTGCCTCCGCCAATTTGGAACATATAAAATGATTGCTGTCATCATCCACTTTTTTCTTTAAGTAAATGAACTCAATCACCCCCTGAATCATCCCTTGATTTATCAATTTTTTATATGGCTCTACGGTCGGCACTAAGCCCATATCATACAAAAACTTATGCCAAAAACGAGAGTACATCAAGTGACCTACGGCGTGTTCGGTACCTCCTACATACAAGTCCACATCTTGCCAATAATTGATGGCTTTTTGGCTTGCAAATTCTTCTGGATTATTCGCATCCATATAACGCAAAAAGTACCAAGACGAACCTGCAAAGCCAGGCATTGTATCGGTTTCTCTTTTGTAGCCTTCCGAAAATTCAACCCAATTTTCGACACGAGCCAAAGGCGATTTTCCGCCAGAAGCAGGTTTAAAATCTTCCAAATCAGGCAACTCCAAAGGCAAATCTTTTTCATTCATTGGATGTGCAATACCTTCGGCATCGTAGGTAATTGGGAAAGGTTCGCCCCAATAACGCTGACGACTATATATCGCATCTCGCAATCGGAAATTGACTTGGCGTTTGCCCAAAGCTCTACTTTCAATATCTTGCAAAGTCCGTTCGATAGCATCAGGAACTTCCATTCCATTCAAATAATCGGAATTAATCATAATCCCCAATTTGTCGCTACGAGTTGCACCTGGATAGTTCGACTTATCAATAACATCAATAATTTTTAAGCCAAATTTATCCGCAAAAGCATTGTCTCGGTCATCATCACTTGGTACAGCCATAATAGCTCCTGTACCATAATCCTTTAATACATATTCTCCAATCCAAATTGGAATTTCCTCATTGGTAAACGGATTGATAGCATACGAACCCGTAAATGCACCTGTGACTTCTTTGACTTCGGACATTCGTTCAATTTCTGAACGAGAGTTGACATATTCTTTATATTTATCAATACTTGCTTTTTGTTCAGAAGTGGTTAGTTCTGCAACCAAATCATGTTCAGGAGCTAGGACCATATAAGTTGCTCCAAAAATAGTATCAGGTCGAGTCGTAAAAATCTCAATTTTTTGGTCAGAACCTACAATGTCAAAAAACATTTGAGCACCTTCGGAACGTCCAATCCAATTGGATTGCATTTTCTTCATGGAGTCCGAAAAATCAACTTCGTTTAAGTCATCTAATAAACGTTGTGCATAAGCCGTGATACGCAATGACCATTGCAACATTGGGCGACGCTCCACAGGATAACCACCACGTTCAGAAACGCCATCCTTAACCTCATCATTGGCCAAGACCGTTCCTAATGCTTCGCACCAATTGACAAAAGTTACTTTGCGATACGCCAAACGATAATTCATTAAGATGGTATCTTTCTGTTTTGCTGAAAAAGATTTCCATTCTTCTGCTGTAAAAATTTCTTCTTGTGTAGTCGCAGCATGGACGGAGGCATTGCCATTTTTGTCAAAAATGGCAGTCAATTGCTCGATAGGGATTGCCTTGTTTTTATCATTATCATAATAGTGTCCAAACAATTGCAAGAAAATCCACTGTGTCCATTTATAATAAGATGGGTCGCAGGTTTTGACCTGACGACTCCAATCAAAACTAAATCCTAAATTATCCAATTGACCACGATAACGTTGGATATTTTCTTCGGTAGATTTGGCAGGATGAACACCCGTTGTAATGGCATATTGCTCGGCTGGCAAACCAAAGGCATCGTAACCCATCGGATGCAAAACATTGAATCCACACAAACGCTTATAACGTGAAAAAATATCAGAAGCAATATAACCTAAAGGATGCCCCACGTGCAAACCCGACCCCGAAGGATAAGGAAACATATCAAGGACATAATATTTGGGTTTATCACTATCGTTGGAGACTTTATAAACTTGATGGTCTTCCCAATATTTTTTCCATTTTTTTTCTATTGCTCTTGGATTGTATTGCATTGTTATTGATTTTATCCTATTAATGTATAGTGTTCACGGGATAAATTTCCGAATTTACCCTAAAGGGAATTTTCTCGTGAATAGTGATGCCGAAGGGGTAAAACCTTCATTTCATTTTCGGTTTTTTACCCCGTTCTCGGTATAGCTTTACTAAACTTTGTCAAACGAGGTTCTGCCCGCAAGTTTAGGAAAGTCATATTTGTTTAAAAGAAAATGTATCTTTTTAGTTCCAAAATGGGTGCGAAAATAACCATTATTGCCTAAAAGCAATGTCTTTGGCAAGGTATATTTTTAAGTGATTGCCATAAATTATGAAATTTTGATTCTACAGATTGCTCAAGAATCCTTACCTTCGTGCTTCAAAATTTTATTTTAGAAAAATAGACAGCTAATGAAAAATCTCAAGTCATTCTTTATTTTATTTTTTGCTTTTATAGCAATCAATTATGTACAAGCACAAGAAGTCAGCACTGAAGCCGATATTTTTGATTATGGCAAAATGTGGACTTTTGAAAATGCCCCCAAAGATTATTTTAAGGAAACCTACAATGCTAATATTGACGACGCATGGTTAGCAGATGCTCGCAAATCTGCTTTGCGATTTGCCAGTTGGTGTTCAGCATCCTTTGTTTCTCCCAATGGTTTGATTATGACTAATCACCATTGCTCAAATGGTGAAATGCCTAAAATCATGAACGAAGGAGAAGATTTTAATGCCAACGGTTTTTATGCCAAAACACAGGATCAAGAACGAAAAGTGGAAGGACTTTTTGTAGAGCAATTATTGATGGTCGCTGATATTACAGCTGAGGTCAAAGCTAAGATTTCGGCAGGCAGCAGCCGTGCCGATGCACTCAAAGCAATTGAAGAAACGTATGGCGCAAAATCGGATTGGAAAGACTTGCGTTTGCAAACCGTTACTTTTTATAGTGGTGGAAAATATTCCCTTTATGGTTATAAAAAATATGATGATATTCGTCTAGTTTTTATTCCTGAATTGCAGTTGGGTTTTTATGGCGGCGACCCTGATAATTTCACCTATCCTCGTTACAATTTGGATTGTACTTTTTGGAGAGCTTATGAAAATGGAAAACCTGCTAATACAGCAGACCATTATTTTAAATTTAACCAAGATGGAGCAAAAGAAGGTGATGCTGTTTTTGTAATTGGAAATCCAGGGCGTACCGAGCGTTACCGCACGGTGGCTCAACTCGAATACGACAGAGACCATCGTTACAATATATTATTAGAGTCTATGACTTTGATGCACGATGATTTGAAGATGGAATATGACAAAAATCCTTCTCCAGAGTTATTAGATCAAATCTTTGGTCTTTCTAATGGTATGAAAGCCTACACTGGAATCCTAAAAGGATTGCATGACCCTGTTCTTTTTGGTCGTAAAAAGCAAATGGAAGAAAAAGTTCGTGCCAAATATGATGGTGATGATCATTGGAAAGAACTAGCAGATGCTTACGAACCGCTTAAAAGTTATGGTGCAGAAATCAATTTATTGAGTCCAAGCGGACTCAATGGCTCGGCTATGGCTTTGGCGCATCAAGTATTTGCCTACGACCAAATGGTAAGTGGTGGCGATGCTTCGGAAGAAGATTTAGAAAAACAACAATCTGTAGTTGTAGAGGCGTTAAAAGCCATTCAAGCTCCAGGTGAAAAGGCCAAAATGATTCATCATTTTGAGCGTTTGATGAAATACGCAAATAAAGACGATAAATATTTAAGAAAATTATTGGGTGGCAATGCTTCCAAATTTGTCAATAGTATTTTTGAAGATTCTAAATTGATGGACAAAGAAAAGAAAATGATGAAATCACTTTCTCCTAAAAAGTTTGCCAAACTCAAAAGTCCAATCAAAGAAATGGCCAATGCACTTGTCCCAGCTTACAACGAAGCAGCTATGGCCTTCCGTTCTACTTCGCCAGCTCGTACAGCTTTGGAAGAAAAAGTAGCCAATGCCGTTTTCCAAGTCAATGGCGATAACCTACCTCCTGATGCGACTTTTACCCTGCGTATTTCGGATGGAGTTGTACAAGGCTATAATTATAATGGTACAAAAGCTCCTTACAAAACAACATGGTTTGGCTTTTATGACCGCCATTATTCACATGCGGGCGACCAAAACTGGGCAATTCCTCAACGTTGGATGGAGCCACCTTTAGAATTTTTAAAATCACCTGCTAACTTTGTTTCTACCAATGATATTATTGGTGGAAATTCAGGAAGTCCAATCATCAATGCCAAAAGAGAAGTTGTTGGTCTGATATTCGATGGAAACATCGAATCTTTGCCAGGTAATTTCATTTACGAACCAACCTTTAATCGTGCCGTTTCGGTTCATGCTGGAGGTATGACTTCATCTTTAAAATACATTTATAAAGCCAACCGTTTGTACAACGAATTGACAGGAAAATAAAAAAAGTATCAATGTATTCGCGTATCCACGTGTTCACGTTCAAATTGCTACGTGAACACGTGAACACGTGAACACTCGAACACGTGTTTACAATGAATAAAATCCTTATTGCCAATCGTGGCGAAATCGCATTGCGGATTATGCGTACGGCAAAAAAAATGGGCATCCAAACAGTAGCCGTTTTTTCAGAAGCAGATAGAGATGCACCTTTTGTGCGCTTTGCTGACGAGGCCGTATGTATTGGAGAAGCTCCTTCGAGTAAGTCTTACCTCAAAGCCAAAACTATTATCAAAGTTGCCAAAGAACTAGGCGTGGATGGAATCCATCCAGGCTATGGATTTTTGAGTGAGAATGCTAGTTTTGCAAGAGCAGTAAAACGAGCTGGTATTACCTTTATTGGCCCCAGCCCCAAGAGTATCAAAATCATGGGAAGCAAACTCGAAGCCAAAGCTGCGGTCAAAAAGTACGATGTTCCGATGGTGCCAGGTACGGACGGCGCAGTCACCGACATTAAGGAAGCCAAAAAAGTTGCCAAGCAAATTGGATTCCCGATTTTGGTCAAGGCTTCTGCTGGTGGTGGTGGTAAAGGAATGCGTATGGTCGAAGAACTCAAAGAATTGGAGTCGCAGATGAAGCGAGCGATTAGCGAAGCTGAATCTTCCTTTGGCGATGGCTCTGTTTTTATTGAAAAATTTGTCACTTCTCCACGTCATATTGAGATTCAGATTTTGGCAGACCAACATGGCAATACTTTATATTTATTTGAACGAGAATGTAGCATTCAGCGTCGTCATCAGAAAGTAGTGGAAGAAGCTCCCTCTGCAGTTCTGACTCCAGAACTGCGCCAACGCATGGGCGAAGTTGCAGTAAAAGTTGCCCAATCCTGTGATTATGAAGGAGCAGGAACGGTTGAATTTTTATTAGATGATAAACACAATTTCTATTTCTTAGAAATGAATACTCGTCTCCAAGTGGAGCATCCTGTAACCGAAGAAATTACAGGAATTGATTTGGTAGAGCAGCAAATTCGAGTAGCAAGAGGCGAAGAGTTATCCTTTAAACAAGATGATTTAACCATCAATGGACATTCCTTTGAGTTGCGTGTTTACGCTGAAGATCCTGCCAATAATTTCTTACCAAGTATTGGTACTTTAGAACGCTACCGACCACCTCATCAAGACTTTGTTCGATTAGACGATGGATTTGAAGAAGGTATGAAAATTCCGATTTACTATGATCCGATGATTGCCAAATTGGTGGTACATGGAGCAAATCGAGAAGAAGCGCGACAGCGAATGCTGGAAGCAATTCGCTCCTTTGAAATTAAAGGCATCGAAACGACCCTTCCCTTTGGAGAATATGTTTTGGAACATCCAAACTTTATCAGCGGGGACTTTGATACCAACTTTATCAAACATCATTTTTCTAAAGAAATCTTTGAAAATAAAGATGCAGACGAAATGCAGGTAGCAGCTAAAATTGCGCTCAAAGCCTTTCTTGAAGCTAAAGACAATCTACAAACTATTTCAACGGAATCAGCAAACTGGCAAGCCCGATAACATAATGCAAGAATGTATAAATGTAAGAATCTAAAAAGCTCATTCTTGCATTTCTGCATTTTCTCATTCAATCATTAAATTCAATGGAAGATAAAACTCAACTACTAAGAGATAAATTAGCCTTATCTAAGCAAGGTGGCGGCGAAACTCGTGTCGAAAAACAACATAAAAAAGGAAAGCTGACCGCACGTGAGCGAGTTCATTTTTTGTTGGATGAAGGTTCGTTTGAAGAAATTGGAGCTTTAGTTACACATCGAACTAAAGATTTTGGTATGGAAGACCAAATCTTTTATGGCGATGGCGTGGTTACGGGTTATGGGACAATTGATGGCCGCTTGGTTTATGTTTTTGCACAAGATTTTACGGTTTTTGGAGGTGCTTTGTCTGAGACCCACGCCGAGAAAATTTGTAAAATCATGGATTTGGCTATGAAAACGGGCGCACCTTGTATTGGACTCAATGATTCGGGTGGAGCTAGGATTCAAGAAGGCGTTCGTTCTTTGGGAGGTTATGCTGATATTTTTTATCGCAATGTGATGTCTTCGGGAGTTATTCCTCAAATTTCGGCTATCATGGGGCCATGTGCAGGTGGTGCGGTTTATTCACCTGCTATGACGGACTTTACGATAATGGTAGAGAATACGAGTTATATGTTTGTGACGGGACCGAATGTAGTAAAAACTGTCACCAACGAAGAGGTAACATCTGAAGAATTGGGTGGCGCATCCGCACACTCGACGAAGTCGGGTGTAACGCATCTGACGGCAAGCAATGACATTGATTGTATTCAAAAAATAAAGCAATTATTGAGTTATATGCCTCAAAATTGCGAGGAAAAAACAGCTAAATTGCCCTATGAACTCGGTGATGAAATTCGAGAAGAATTAGAAACGATTATTCCTGAAAATGCCAATCAACCTTATGATATTCGTGAGGTTATTCATGGTATAACAGATAAAGAATCTTTCTTTGAAATACATGAAAATTATGCTGAAAATATCGTAATTGGATTCGCACGTTTGGCGGGTCGGAGTATCGGTATAGTCGCTAACCAGCCCATGTCATTGGCTGGCTGTCTGGATGTTGAAAGCTCCAAAAAAGCAGCTCGCTTTACTCGTTTTTGCGATTGTTTTAATATTCCACTTTTAGTTTTGGTGGATGTACCAGGTTTTCTTCCAGGAACGGATCAAGAATGGAATGGAATCATTGTCAATGGCGCAAAATTATTGTATGCTTTGAGCGAGGCAACCGTGCCAAGAGTTTCATTGATTACTCGTAAAGCTTATGGCGGAGCTTATGATGTGATGAACTCCAAACACATTGGCGCAGATATGAATTTTGCCTTTCCAAGTGCCGAAATTGCCGTGATGGGAGCAAAAGGAGCAAGTGAAATCATCTTCCGAAAAGAGATTGCGGCTTCCAAAAATCCACAAAAGAAACTAGCGCAAAAAGAAGCCGAATACGCTAAGTTATTTGCCAATCCTTACAGTGCAGCACAACGGGGTTTTATAGATGAAGTCATTGAACCTCGCTTTGCACGTCGCAAATTGATAAAAGCCTTCTCTATGCTCGAAAATAAGGTCGCTAAATTACCGAAGAAAAAACACGGAAATATTCCACTCTAGGTTCTTGTTCTAAAATAAGAACAAGAAAACATAAAAATAACCATTATATCTAATAGATTGGTTTTCATATCAAAATCTTTATTACATTTGTAAGGGCTTTTGGCTTATGCTGACTAGACTTA
>JAHDEQ010000151.1:8276-10948 GCA_020628755.1 Saprospiraceae bacterium | reverse complement strand
AGCAATTGTACCTCGTCATTCATAACCAAAAAAGGCGGGTTATGACCCGCATTGACGTAATACAATTTTCGACTTTTTTCATCAAACTCCGCTATAAAAAAAGTGATAAATCGGTCACCTCCCGTAATTCGAAAAACAGCTTTGTTCAAGTCTTTTATAAAATCACCCAACTTCGGGCGAGTAGCAATCAAACTGTGCAAATTGGCTTGAAAGTTCGCCATCAGCAAGGCTGCTGCCAAACCTTTACCCGAAATATCAGCGATACAGAATGCAAATTTTTGTGTCTCGTAATCAATAAAATCAAAATAATCGCCCCCTACTCCAATCTGCGGTTTATAAATACTCGCCAATTCATAAACTGAACTCGTTGGCAAAATCGAAGGCACTAACATCAACTGCATTTCGCTTGCCAATTCCATTTCGCGTTTGAGGCGTTCTTGCTCTAATTGTCGTTTGAAAAGCCGTTTATTTTCAATTGCTACTGCAATAATGTTAGTAATTGTGGTAATAAATTGCACCTTATTATACATGTCATCATCATCACCAAAACCACCAATAAAGACATAAGCAATTGGCGTTTCTTTATGTTGAACAGGAATAACAACATCAAACTCATTGATAAGTGGATGCTCACTTGAAGCCAAATTATTGAGGCGTGTATATTGCGGAAAAAACTCCGTAATATCCATGGCAATCAACTCATCATCAATTCCAATATTAGACTTACACTGCCACCCTTCTTCGTCCTTTATATATAGTGCCATTTTTTTGATGCCCATTTCCCAACTCAAAAACGAATTGTACATATTGAACAAACCATCGGCAGGCACATTACTGTTAATTGCTTGAGTAATGTTGAGTAATCGGTTAATCTGCAACTGTTTCAGATTAAGCTCACGTTCGAGTCGGGCTTGATTGGACAATTCTTTTCTTATTTTAGAAAAATCAGACATTTGGCTTAGGACATAAAAGATTTTCTTTAGAAAGTGCTTTCCTAAATTTGCGGGAGGGCAATTTAGAGTAGCGAAGTTTAGTAAAGCTAAACTTGGTTTCAAAAAATAAAAGTAAGCAAAGCGATTTAAAAATCAGAAAAGAAGAATGTTAATCTTTAAAAGAAAAATTCAAAATCTCGTCAACATATTGTCGGTTATTGGCAAGGCGAGGTACTTTGTGTTGACCACCATATTTTCCTTTGGAGCGCAACCATGAATGGAAAGTCCCCAAAGGCAAAGGAACAATTTTCAATTGTTCCAAAGCCATGTTTTTATAGCGTTTGGCTTCATAGTCGGAATTGATTTCTTGTAAATATTGGTCTAAAATTCTATTAAAATATTCCAAGTTGGAAGGCATTTTTTCAAATTCAATTAACCATTGATGGCTACCTTTTCCTTCTTTTGAAAAATAAATTGGAGCAACCGTATAATCCGTAACCAAAGCCCCGCTTGCTTGGCAAGCCAAAGCAAGCGCCTTATCTGTATTAGCAACCATAACTTCCTCGCCAAAAGCATTGACAAATTGATTGGTACGACCTGTAATTTTGATTTTATAAGGATATGTTGAAGTAAAAACAACAGTATCACCAGGAACATATCGCCAAAGTCCCGCATTGGTGGTAATCACCAAAGCATAGTTTTTACCCAATTCAACTTCCGACAAAGGAATCGCTTTTGGATTATCTTTATACCATTCTTCGGCAGGCAAAAATTCATAAAAAATGCCATTCTCTAGCAGCAAAAGCATATCATCATCTTCCATTCCATGTTGAATACCAAAGAAACCTTCAGAAGCATTATATATTTCAAAATACTTGATTTCCTCCGATGGTAAAAACTCTTTAAACTGTTCTTTATAAGGTGTAAAACTCACACCACCATGCGTATAGACTTGGAGGTTTGGCCAAACCTCCAGTATGTGCTTTTTGCCAGTGATTTCTAATATTTTTCGAAACAAAACAACCGTCCAAGTTGGCACGCCACCAATCATCACCATATCTTTTTCTTGGCTAACAATACGCGCCATTTTTTCAATTTTAGCCTCAAAGTTTTCCATTAAAGCCGTCTCAAAATCAGGCGTAAAAAAAGGTCGTCCCACCGAAGGCATATGATGAATCATAATCGAAGAGACATCACCAAATCGAGTTTTTGGATAAGGTTCAAATGTATCCCAACTCCCTCCCATCAGCAAGGTTTTACATTCAAATTGACGAGCATCGGGTAAGTTATGATATATAATAGACATCGTATCCCAAGTTCCTTTGATATGACATTGCCTCAAATTTTTGGAACTAACAGGAATGAATTTGCTGCGGCCACTCGTCGTTCCCGACGACTTGGCAAACCATTTAATTTGTCCATTCCATAAGACATCTTTTTGACCATACATCATCTGTTCGATGTAAGGTTTTAAAGATTCATAATTGGTAATAGGAACTTGATTTTGAAAATCGGAATAGTTGCGGATTTTGAGAAATTGGTATTTCTTTCCCCAGTTGGTATGAGTAGCGGTATGGATAAAACTACGCAAAAGACGAGCCTGAACTTCATGGGGATGTTTCATAAAGTGCTCTATACCTTTGTAGCGTTGGGCAAGGTACCAGCGCATCGCCTTATTTACCCATTTTCTCATATTGGTTTTGAGTTATGAATAACTAAAATAAAATTATAAAACTTTAC
>JAHDEQ010000151.1:0-8176 GCA_020628755.1 Saprospiraceae bacterium | reverse complement strand
TTTGCGCAACAAAAGAGGTGTCAGTTTTGCAAGCCGAGACTGACACCTTTAGCTCTGCAAAGCAGAGCGACCTGACACCTGACTCCTCCCTCAAAGCTCTAACTTCAAAAAACGTCCAGTGTGGCTGGTCTTGTGTTTGGCAATTTTTTCGGGCTTACCTGTGCAGACGACTGTTCCACCTCGATGTCCTCCTTCCAAACCCATATCAATAATATAGTCTGCCATTTTAATAACATCCATATTGTGTTCGATAACGACAATGGTGTTACCTTTCTCAACAAGTTTGTTGAGGACACCAAGTAATTGACGAATATCATCAAAGTGGAGTCCCGTTGTAGGTTCATCTAAAATATAGAAGGTATTTCCAGTATCTCTTTTGGATAATTCTTCGGCGAGTTTGACACGTTGAGCCTCGCCACCCGAAAGTGTAGTTGCTTGCTGCCCTAGTGTGATATAACCCAAACCCACATCTTGAAGCGTTTTTACTTTTCGGAAAATTTTAGGAATCGCTTTGAAAAACTCCACCGCCTCGTTGACAGTCATATTGAGTACATCGTTGATAGACTTTCCTTTGAAAAGAATCTCCAAAGTTTCTCTATTATAGCGTCTGCCCAAGCAACGTTCGCAGTCAACTTGTACGTCGGGCAAGAAGTTCATTTCGATAACACGTTTGCCTGCGCCTTGGCACTCTTCGCAACGTCCACCTTTTACATTGAATGAAAAACGACCAGGTTTATAACCACGAATTTTTGCTTCGGGTAATGCCGTAAATATTTTTCTGATTTCGGTAAAAACTCCAGTATAGGTTGCAGGATTAGAGCGAGGCGTTCGACCAATCGGAGATTGGTCGATTTCGATGACTTTATCGAGGTGCTCCAAGCCGTTTATTTTTTTATAAGCCATCGGTTTTTGACGACTTTTATAAAAATATTGTCGTAAAATTGGATACAAGGTCTCATTAATCAAAGTCGATTTTCCGCTACCTGAAACTCCTGTCACGCAAGTAAATGTCCCCAAAGGAATTTTGATAGTAACATCTTTGAGATTATTGCCACTTGCACCTTTGAGTTCAAGGAAATTGCCATTGCCTTTTCGGCGTTTTTTAGGAACTTCAATTTTTTTAGCATCTCGAAGATAGTCGGCAGTAAGCGTATTTTTTTTCAAGAAAGTTTTGGGAATTCCCTCCCCTACCAACTCGCCACCATGCTTGCCTGCTCCAGGCCCCAAATCTATCAAAAAATCTGAAGCCAACATTATGTCTTTATCATGTTCGACGACGATAACGGTATTTCCAATTTCGGCCAATTCTCGTAAAGCTTCTATCAAACGTTGATTGTCTCTTTGGTGTAAACCAATACTAGGTTCATCCAAAATATAAGTGATACCTGTCAACTGCGAACCAATCTGCGTGGCTAAGCGGATACGCTGAGCCTCCCCGCCCGAAAGTGTCTGTGCTGGACGATTGAGCGAAAGATAATCCAAACCCACATGCAATAAAAAACCTAATCGGAGTTTAATTTCTTTTAAAACTTCTTTTGCAATATAAGCCTGCCGTTCGTTCAAATGATTGTCAATATCATACATCCAATGTGCCAATTCCTCCACATCCATTTTGGCAAGTTCCGAAATATTTTTCTCGGCTAATTTGAAGTGGCGCGACTCTTTTCGGAGGCGATGCCCACAGCAATCGGCGCACTCATCAATCGTCATAAACTCCTCAGCCCATTTGCGAATTTTGTCCGAAGTCGAATCTTTATACCAACGAGAAAGCATATTTACAATTCCTTCCGAACCTAAATCATATACATAGTCATTCTTGCTTTTAAAGTTCATTTTGACCGAAAAAGTCTCATCGCTGCCATGCAAAATAGCTTGCAAGGCTTTCTCTGGAATATCTTTGACAGGCGTTGTAAAAGAAAATTTATATTTCTTAGCAATAGCTCTTAATTGCTTAAAAGTATAATTTTCTCGAACCTCTCCAAATGGTCGAATTCCTTGCTCGTTGATACTCAATGAATCGTCAGGAATGACCTTTTCCATATCCACTTTATTGACTTTGCCGAGACCTTTGCAGGTAGGACAATAACCATAAGGTGAGTTAAAAGAAAAAGCATTGGGAGAAGGTTCTTCGTAGGAAATCCCCGATTCGGGACACATCAAATGCTTGCTATAAGGATGAACTGAATCATCGTCATTGTTCATTAAAAAGAACAAACCATTGCCCATTTTAAGGGCAGTTTGTAAAGAAGAAGCCAAGCGTTCTCGGCGGTCGTCGCCAATCTTAATTCGGTCAATAACGACTTCGATATCGTGTACTTTGTATCGGTCAATCATCATTTTGGGCGTAATATTCAAAATGACACCATCTACTCTTACTTTGGTATAACCTTGTTTGCGAATGGAATCAAATAACTCTCGATAATGTCCTTTTCGACCACGAACTACGGGAGCTAAAAGCGTGATTTTTTTAGTATTAAAATGTGTGAAAATATGGTCGATAATTTGTTCCTCGGTGTATTTGACCATCTTCTTGCCCGTGACGTACGAGTAGGCTTCGCCGACTCGGGCAAACAACAAACGCATAAAATCATAAACCTCAGTAATTGTGCCGACGGTAGAGCGAGGATTGCGACCCGTTGTTTTTTGTTCTATCGAAATAACAGGACTTAGGCCAGAAATATGTTCAACATCGGGACGCTCCATTTCACCAATAAATTGGCGAGCATACGCCGTAAAGGTTTCCATATAACGGCGCTGTCCTTCGGCATAAATCGTATCAAAAGCCAAAGATGACTTTCCGCTACCACTAATTCCTGTGATAACCACAAACTGATTGCGAGGAATGCGTACATCTACATCTTTGAGATTGTGTACACGAGCACCAATCACTTCAATAAAATCGAGTGGATTCTCTGTTTTATTTTGCACTTTTTTTTCTAGTGTAGTAGTCTTTTCTTCTGCCATGTTGATACAACTATTTTTCCTGCTGATTAGTTGATTGATCAATTGACAAAAATACTTATTTCCTATTGAAATTTTTTAGAAAAAAGTTTTTTAAGTATAGTTTAGTTCGGAAGCTAAACAAAACGACTTGGCTTTAAATTTACGGCACTACATTTTGCATTTATGCGATTGCTTTATTTTTTTAGGCGAGTACTGAAATTTTATTGGAATAACTCTTTTACACTTTCCAACTCTTTTGCTTCATCTTCTTCCATCAATTGAGCATTGACTAGCCATTTATCATTGACTTTTTGTAGTTCAATTGTTTCAGGAATTTTCTCTCCTTCTTCGACATAGACATAGGTACATTTAGCTTTATCCAGATTTTCTTCACATTGGAGTGCTGTAATTTTAAAGGCAGGCTTAATTCCTTCATCCAAAAAAATAATTTTTTGGATAGTATCCATCATAGTCTGAGTTGTGGGCGTACTATATGGTTTAGCAGCAGCAAAATTATCTGCAAAATAATTTTCTAACCAATATTGTGCAACAGTTTTTGGCGTATTTTTAACAACAACTTTCTGTTCAGAAGTCGTATCGTTTTGACAACTACAAATGAAAAGAAAAAAGGATGCAAGTGCAAAAATACGCATAGACTAGAAATACAAATTAACTGATTAACAAATCAACTAAATTTGCAAAGCAAATTAATTACTAAGCATCACAGGCATAACCAACATCAGGATTTCCTCATCATCAACTTTATCAGTTGGCAAAAGAATACCTGCACGAGTTGGTGTAGAAAGCTCAATTTTGACCTCGTCCGATTCTAAAACGCCTAGCATTTCTACCAGAAATTTTGCATTAAAACCAATTGTTAAAGGGTCGCCTTCGTAAGTACAAGAGAGCGTTTCTTTGGCTTCGTTGGAAAAGTCCAAATCCTGTGCAGAAATGGTCAAATCGCTATTTGTGATATTTAAAATAACCTGATTGGTTGTTTTATTGGCATAAATAGCAATACGTTTGAGCGAATTTTGAAAATCCGTTCTGCCCATCGTTAAGACATTTGGATTGTCAACAGGAATAACTGCATTATAATCAGGATAACGCGCATCAATCAAACGACAAACCAACAAAATATCATTGAATGCAAAAAAGGCATTGGCCTTATTGAAGGAAACTTTGATTTCACCACTTGCATTGGCTAAAATACCTTTCAGTAAATTGAGCGATTTTTTAGGAACGATAAAAGAAGTCGAAACCTCACTCGCTACATCTGTGAAAGTATATTTTACCAATTTATGTGCGTCTGTGGCTACAAAAGTGATTTTATTAAAATCAACTTGAAAATAAACACCCGTCATGGCAGGACGCAATTCGTCGCTACTTGTTGCAAACAATGTTTTGCTCACACCTTGTGCGAGCGCAGTTGCTTGCATGGTAATCGCATCTACGTTTTCAGCATCAGGAATGGCAGGAAAATCCTGTCCATTTTCGCCAGCTAATTTATAGTTACCATAAGCCGAAGTGATTTCAATGGCATAGTTTTCATCGTTGATGGAAACTGTGATAGGTTGCTGCGGC
This sequence comes from Saprospiraceae bacterium, assembly GCA_020628755.1. Lineage (GTDB taxonomy): Bacteria > Bacteroidota > Bacteroidia > Chitinophagales > Saprospiraceae > JAHDES01. Next base: position 3,649 of record JAHDEQ010000151.1, on the reverse strand, counting down.
AAAGCCTTCAAAGTATCTAACAAAATTCGAGCAGGTATAGCTACTACTCCATTTGCATCCGACATTACGTCAACCGTCGTTGTAATGGAAGTCTCCAAATCCGTTGCAGCAATAGTCAATTTATTATCCTGAATGGTAAAAAGGAAATCTTCTAAGATTGGCAAAACAGGATTAGAACCAATTGCACCATTGGCAATTTGCAAATGCTTAAGCAGTTCCGACGACGATACACTAAACTTCATAAAATCAATTGTTTACGGGTTATTATTTATCTAACAAAAGTACATTTAAAAATATACTTATAAAAGATTATTAATTAACAAAATGTTGATAACTTTGACCGAATTGTGAGTTAAAACTAATAAAGTTTTAACTGTCCAACTACAAAGTACAAAAGCTGCACAAATTACGTATTTTGAAAGACAAATCCAATACTTGGTTTTTTATAATAAATCCTGCTTCGGGCAATGGCAAAGCTTTCCAAAAATGGAATGCTTTAAAACCGCTTTTGCAGCAGGCTGATATTGATTTTGAATTTGCAGAAACGCAACAGCCGCTTCACGCAATCGAATTAGTCGAGCAGGCTACAAAACAAGGTTATTGTAAATTCGCTGGTCTAGGAGGCGACGGTACCAACAACGAAATTATAAATGGAATTTTGTGCCAAAAAAATATTCCTTCTTCAGAAATCAAGTACACTCTCTTGCCTGTCGGGACAGGCAACGATTGGGTAAAACATCATAACATTCCTAATCATCCTCAAAAATGGGTGACAATGCTCCAAAATGAGCATTCGATATTGCATGATGCTGGCAAAGCCATTTATTATCAAAGGGAACAAGCGCAAACTCGTTATTTTATCAATGTGGCGGGCATGGCTTATGATGGATTTGTAGGTAAAGCACTGAGTGAAGAAAAAGGTCAAACCTTGCGAAAATTGAAATTTTTATACCTCAGCGTAGCTTGTCTATTTCAATATAATTTATCTAAGGCAAGGGTTGAATTTGATGATGAAATTGTAGAAGATTATTTTTATTTGGTGAATGCTGGAATTTGTAAATACTCAGGTGGCGGAATGCAGATGGTGCCACATTCGGAGTCCAGTGATGGCAAACTTGCCATCACGCTCGCACGCAATTTGAGCAAGTTCGATGTCATCAAGAGTTTACCTCTTTTATACAATGGGAAAATTGAAAAACATCCTTTAGTAACTTTACATCAAACCAAAAAAATAAAAATAACTTCTCTCGAAAAAACGCCCACACTCCTCGAAGTCGATGGCGAATTTCTAGGCGAAACACCAATTGAAATTTCAATTGTAGAGGATGCTTTGCAAGTCGTTGTACCAAATTCTTTACGTCGAAACTAAAAATTAGATAATTTGTCATTAATCAAAAAATTAGCAGGAGAGACCGTCATATATGGACTAGGAAGCGTGCTGCCACGTGTGCTCAATTTTATTGTTTTGACACCCTATTTGACCAATGTTTTTTCGACAGAAGCATATGGAGTCTATGGAATGATCTATGCTTTTAGTGCTTTTTTGATGATAATGTTGACTCTTCGAATGGAGACTACCTTTTTTCGCTTTGGTAGTAAAGAAGGGCAAGCCAATAAGAGTTTTTCTACGGCAAGTACGGCTTTGTTTGTGACAACGCTTTGGGGCATTGGAACTGTTTTGACATTTCCGATTTTTTTTGCCAATTTGGTTACACCAAGTACGGATAATGCTATTTATATTCAATTGATTGCATTGGTCACAGGATTAGATATTTTGTGTGCCTTGCCTTATGCCAAGTTGCGCTTAGACAACCGACCGATTCGTTTTGCAGTTATCAAAATTATCAATATTTTGGTCATGTTGGCTGTTCTTTTCTTTTTAATGAAAGGATTGCCACTTATGGGGAGTTCGTTTTATCAAGAAGAAAATTTATTACAATATCCTTTGATTGCCAATATTGTTGGAAGTCTTTGCGGTTTTGTTTTACTCTTTCCAATTTATCTAAAAATAAAATGGACCTTTGACTTAGCATTGCTAAAAAAAATGTTGTGGTATGCTGCTCCTTTGATTGTAGTTGGAATAGCAGGAGTTGTAAATAATGTTTTAGACAGAATCCTAATCGCTAAATTTATATCGGGCGATGCAGCTTACAGAGAAGCACAATCAGGAATTTATAATGCATCCGTCAAAATTGCAGTTTTGATGCAATTATTTGTAACGGCTTTTAATTACGCGGCCGAGCCTTTCTTTTTTAAGAATGCTGAACGCTCAGATTCGCAGCAAATTTATGCCAATGTAGGGCAACTATTTACAATAGTTGCGTGCTTTGCTTTCTTGACTGTACTTTTATATATAGATATTTTTCAATATTTGATAGGATCTGACTTTAGAGAAGGTTTGGTTATTATTCCAATTATTTTGATGGCCTATTTGTTTCAAGGATTGTATTACAACTTCTCAATTTGGTATAAACTAGCGGATAAAACGTGGATTGGAGGATTAATTTCGATTGGAGGGTCTATTATTTTATTAAGTATAAATTTTGCTCTGATTAGTAGCTATGGCTACATTGCTGCTGCCTGGGCAGCACTGGCTTGTTTTGCTTTTATGGCGGCAGCCAGTTATCTGGTAGGTCAAAAACAATATCCTATCCCTTATCCTATTGGGCGAATGATGATGTATATTTTGGGAGCAGTTTTGGTATATGGCTTGGCCAAGGGGCTTCGCCCGTTGTTGTCGCATTTAGCTATAGTCCTGTTGGTAAATACTTTTCTTATACTTTTTTACATAGGAGTTATTTGGTGCTTTGAAAAAGATAGTATTCAAAAGATGTTAAAGTAACATATCTCGGCTTTGACCCGTTTAAAGAGTTTAACCAAGACCACACTTACACATGATGGATAACGTTACCGAACGCAGTTCCAAGTACCGACATTTGGAACAAATGTCAACCGAAGACTTGCTTGCCAATATCAATCGTGAAGACCAGACAGTAGCCTACGCTGTCGAACAAGTCATTCCTCAAATCGAAAAATTAGTAGATGCCATAAGTGCAAGAATGAAAGCTGGCGGCCGACTTTTTTATATCGGTGCAGGTACAAGTGGTCGCTTGGGTATTTTGGATGCTTCAGAATGTCCTCCTACCTTTGGTGTTTCAGAAGATTGGGTTATAGGAATCATTGCAGGGGGCGACCGAGCCATCCGAAAATCCATTGAATTTGCAGAAGATAATACGATGATGGGCTGGAAAGATTTGAGTTTGCATCACCCCAGATCCTTAGACGTGGTGGTCGGTATTGCTGCTTCGGGTCATACACCTTATGTTGTACATACCCTCAAAACTTGCCAAGAAAACAACATCACGACAGGCTGCATAACGTGCAATTTGGAGACTCCTTTGGCGAAGTATTCTGATTTTCCAATCGAAGTAGTCGTAGGGCCTGAATTCGTTACAGGAAGCACACGTATGAAAGCAGGCACAGCACAAAAGATGATTCTCAACATGATTAGTACCAGCGTAATGATAAAATTGGGTCGTATCTTAGACAATGCAATGGTAGATATGCAACTTAGTAATACCAAATTGCAAAGTCGAGGCGTTCGTATTTTGATGGAAATGCTTAACTTGACCTATGAAGATGCCAAAGC
>JAHDEQ010000150.1:8478-10955 GCA_020628755.1 Saprospiraceae bacterium | reverse complement strand
TATTTTTATGCGCCACACATCAAACAATCGGGATCGTCTAAGTTACAAACTTGTCCTTCATTCGATTCATTGGCGGCCGTATCGCTCATTACAATTGTACCATTAGCGGTGGCCTGCGCTTGCGGAACAGCCTTGCGCAAATTCTCATTAATGGTAAATTTGATAGGATCGACGGCTGCTTTAGAACGCAAATAATACATTCCCGTTTTGAGGCCACGTTGCCATCCATAAAAGTGCATGGATGATAATTTTTTATAATTTGGACTCTCCACAAAAAGATTTAAACTCTGACTTTGGCAGATAAACGCACCTCGGTCAGCCGACATGTCAATGATTACTTTTTGACTCAATTCGTAAGCCGTTTTATACAAAGCTTTTAGGTTGTCTGGAATCTCAGGTATGTGCTGAATCGAACCATTGGCAGCCATCAAACGCTGTTTCATGGTTTCGTTCCATAAACCTAAACCAATCAAATCTTTTAGCAAATGTTTGTTGACCACAATGTACTCGCCCGATAAAGTTCGACGGGTATAAATGTTAGAAGTATAAGGTTCAAAACATTCGTTGTTGCCGAGAATTTGAGAAGTCGAAGCGGTTGGCATTGGTGCCAACAGCAAACTATTACGTACACCATGCTGCTTCACTTTGGCTTTCAAATCAGCCCAATCCCAACGCTCAGATGGAGTCACTCCCCACAAATCATATTGAAATTCTCCATTACTTACAGGCGAACCTTCATAGCTTTGATAATGACCTTCTTTTTCTGCCAAAGCACAAGATTCCGTCATAGCCGCAAAGTAAATCGTTTCAAAAATATCCTTATTCAATTGACGAGCTTCTTCACTGTCAAAAGCATAACGCATAAACAAGAAAGCATCTGCCAAACCCTGCACACCTATACCAATCGGGCGATGGCGCATATTGGAATTTCGGGCTTCTTCTACTGGATAATAATTGATGTCTATAACCTTGTTGAGATTGCGGGTAACTACTCTTGCTATTTCGTATAAACGTTGAAAATTAAACTCGCCATCCTCGACAAATTTGGCTAATGAAATAGAAGCCAAATTGCACACCGCCACTTCATCTTCGGAAGTATATTCCATGATTTCGGTACATAAATTACTTGAACGAATTGTACCTAAATTCTTTTGATTGGACTTTTTATTCGCCGCATCTTTGTACAATAAATAAGGTGTACCTGTCTCGATTTGAGATTCCAAAATATGAAACCACAAATCTTGCGCTTTAATAGTTTTTCGAGCTCTCCCCTCTTGTTCGTATTTATGATACAATGCTTCAAACTCTCCTCCATAACAATCAAACAAACCTGGCGCTTCGTTTGGACAGAAGAGCGACCACTCGCCATTGGCTTTTACTCGCTCCATAAACAAATCTGGAATCCACATAGCATAGAATAAATCCCTTGCACGTAATTCCTCTTTACCATGATTTTTCTTTAGGTCTAAAAAATCCATGATGTCGGAGTGCCAGGGTTCAAGGTAAACTGCAAAGGCTCCTTTGCGCTTGCCGCCGCCTTGATCTACATAACGTGCCGTGTCATTATAGACACGCAACATTGGAATAATTCCATTGGAAGTTCCGCCCGTCCCTTTGATATAAGAACCTTTGGCTCGAACATTATGAATGCTCAAACCAATCCCACCTGCGGACTGTGAAATTTTAGCACAACGAGACAAGGTTTCAAAGATACCAGGAATACTGTCTTCGGTCATAGACAATAAAAAGCAAGAAGATAATTGTGGTTTTGGTGTTCCGGCGTTAAACAGGGTTGGTGTGGCGTGAATAAACCACTTTTCTGACATTAAATTGTAGGTCTCGACAGCAGAGTCTATGTCTTCGCCATGAATACCGACAGCCGCACGCATCAACATTTGTTGAGGACGCTCTACAACATTGCCATCCATACGTAAAAGATAGGCTCTTTCGAGGGTTTTGAATCCAAAATAGTCAAACTCATAATCCCTATCGTAAATGATAGCCGAGTTGAGTTTGTCCTTATTTTTTCGGATAATTTTCATCGTCTCATCGCTAATAAGACCTGCTTTTTGTCCAGTTTTGGGATCAATGTAATTATACAAATCTTTCATCGTAGTGGAGAAAGATTTCTTGGTGTTTTTATGCAAATTAGAAACGGCAATACGGGCAGCCAAAAGTGCGTAATCAGGATGTTGGGTAGCCATTGTAGCTGCGGTTTCCGCAGCTAGATTGTCTAGTTCTGTAGTCGTCACACCATCATAAAGTCCTTGGATAACACGTTTGGCAATTTCGATGGGTTGTACGTATTTACTTTCTAAACCGTAGCATAATTTTTTGATTCTAGCCGTGATTTTATCAAAGCTAACATCTTCTCTTTTACCGCTTCTTTTGATTACTTGCATAGTGTTTCGGATTTTGGATTGTTTGTTAAAATAATTATCATTCTCAGATTGATTTTATATAAATCGGTTTATTAA
>JAHDEQ010000150.1:2607-8378 GCA_020628755.1 Saprospiraceae bacterium | reverse complement strand
CCATTCTCAATCCAACGTAAAGCCCAATCTGCCTTCTTTTTGACACAATCGAGATTCTCAATAGCATTAAAAAGGAAGTCTTTTTCTTTATTGTCTTTGATATAAGTATCGATCAAAAGGGAGTAGGTTTCAGAATGAATATTCTCCATCATGATTTGAAACCCGTAGAAAAATTTTGCTTCGGTATATTGTACTTCCGAAACAAAATTTTCGGCTAGATTTTCATTGACAATACCATCACTTGCAGCAAAAAATGCTAAGACGTGTTTGACAAAATGCTTTTCGTCTGCTGTCAGTTTTTCCCAATCACTTAGATCTTGCGAAAGGTCTATTTCTTCGGCCGTCCAAAAACTAGCTTCTGATTTTTTATAAAATGCCCAAATATCATCGTGTTGTATCGGAAATAATACAAATCGGTTGGGATTCTCTTTGAGTATTGGTTCTATGAATTCGGTCATTTTGACTGAGTGTTTATGTGTGAAATAAAATGATACGCTTTCAACCTGAAAGCAATAGTTCTAGCTTGCTGTTGGAATAAGTTTTGTTATGCTTTTCGTTGGAATATTTATGTGTGTAACAATGACTATAAAATCGAACATTTATTTCGATTCCATGTGAATAGTAGCCATAACGATACAGCGATAAATATTGCACACTGCAATATATTTACCTACTGTTTTTCTTTTGTATTTATGAATGAATTACGCAATTGATAAGATGCCTAAAATACAATTTCATTTTAGGTAGCGTAAATAGAAGGAGACAAATTTTTCTTGCACTAAATTAGTTCCCTTATGACTACAAATATAAGCTAAAAAAGGTGGTTTTTGAATCGAAGTTACTAACAAACTGTGGATAACTTTTATAAAAATTTGATTTTCAACAAATTAACAATTTTTACGTTTTATCCACATGTGGATAAAAACTATGCTTTCATGCCCAATAATTATAATCAAATTATTTACACTATTATTCTAAGTGACTTAAAATAAGCGTTTTCTACGAAAAAACCATGCAAGCAAAAGACTGATTGTGATAGAAAATACTATCAAAATAAAAAACATCATGGAAGAATTTTCAAAAGGCAAGGGAATGTTCATTCCGTACAAACTCGCAACCAATGTAGGCACCATCAGGATGATAGTCACCAGAGTCAATTGCTGAATAACGATGTTCAAATTATTGGAAATGATGGAGGCGTAAGCCTCCATTGTACCATTAAGGATATTGGTGTAAACATTGGCCATTTCCAATGCCTGACTATTATCAATAATAATGTCTTCAAACAAATCGGTCAAGTCTTCGTCTTGACGAATATTTAAAAAATCGGTTCGTTTCATTTTCAACTTTAGGAGTTCATTAGAACTTAAAGAGTTCACAAAATAAACCAAACTTTTTTCGATACTCAATAACTGGCGGAGTTCTTTGTTTCGACTCGAATCGTACAATTCTCGTTCGATAACATTTCGTTTGAGGTTGAGTTTTTTCAAACAGGTTAGATAGCGAAATACCGTCTGTTCAAACATTTGCAACACAAAGCGTTGTTCATTGGTAGGGTCAAAGTTCTTGACTTTATTGTCTAAAAATAATTTAAGAACAGGATTTTCGTGCGAAGTAATCGTAATAATATGCTCAGGTGTGATAATAATACCGATTGGTACGGTAATATAAATTGCCTCATTGCCCGTTTTTGTTTCGTTGAGCAGCGGCGTATTAATGACGATAAGACGAATGTCATCTTCTCGTTCATAACGAGAGCGTTCGTCTATATCAAGTGAATCGGTTAAAAAATCCAGCGGAATGTCATATTTATTTGCCAATTCTTCCAATTCCTCCTGATTGAAGGGTGTCGTAATATTGATCCAGCATCGGTCTTTCGGCTGCTCAATCATTCGGAGTCTTCCTTCTTTTTTTATGAGGTATTGGATCATGGGGCAAAATTACGATTTCCAATCTCTTTTTTAAGTTATTTGAGCTATAAAATAAAAGTAAAAAGGCAAATCTGTTGCTTTACCATTTCCCCAGTGCGGTGTTTTTCCCGTTTTGAGTCGATAAAAATCGGCTACAATATCGGCTTGCTGCTCCAAATTAAAATCTTTGAGTTTGCCTTGCTGCTGCATGCAAAATTGCAAATTCTTAGCTCCTTTATAATTGTAGCCTTCCTCCGAAAATTGCGCTTGCAAAGCAAGCGGAATGTAGGCTGCTCCTAGTTTTTCGTACTGCCAAACGTGGGTTAATTCATGTAAAAAGAGACTTGGACTCATGTCTCCCCAAAAATTTATAGTATAAAAACTCACATAAGCAAAACGCTGTTGTTTGGGTCCAATATAAGCCGTATTGTCTATTCGGACTCGCCGATAATTGAGCTTTTCGCCAAAAATCAACTTACCAAGGTGCATTTCTTCCTGAGTCAGGGGACGGGTTTTATACTTTATAAAATCATTAAAAATTTCATAAAATTCGCAAATCCCAAACAAATCGAGCAGGTAAAAAAACAAAATCGTAAGCCAAGTACTTGTATTTTTGATGTGTTGGTAAAACGGTATTTTTAAAGTTTTGGATTTTGGTAAAAGATACCACAAACCTCGGCCAAAGTGTTTCCCTATACGAAGTATTCGTATGGGGAGCAGCCGCAATACATCCCACAGACGGGAAAAAACATCTATCAGTTTTCGATAAAATAAAGCTATCATTATTTAAACCGAATTGCTTTGACAGGCGTAATACTTGTCACCAAGTAAGAAGGCAAAATCAAGAAAAGTAAGGTAACGATGAGCGTTCCAATATTCAAAACTAAAATCACCCAAAAATCAATTTCTACAGGTGCAACCGACAAATAATAGTCTTCTTCTTGCAATTGAATGATTCCAAAATATTTTTGTAATAAGCAGATACTTAGTCCTAAAATGTTACCGACAATCAAGCCCAAGCCTATAATATAGGCCGCATAATACAGAAATATTTTTCGGATACTCCAATTGGTTTGACCAAGCGATTTGAGCACGCCAATCATATTGGTGCGCTCCAAAATCAATATCATCAGAGCCGTCACCATATTTATAATAGAAACCAAAACCATGAGCAATAAAATAACAACTTCGTTGATATTTTGCAGCTCTAGCCATTCAAAAATACTAGGAAATTTCTTGCGAATACTTTCAGAATACAAATTACGAGGCAGTTTTTCGAGATAGAGATATTCATTAATCGTTTCCAAATCGTCTATATCATCAATAAAAACCTCAAAACCTGTCACTTCGTTTTCACTCCAACCATGCAAACGCTGTATTTGGCGTAAGTCAACCAAAGCAAAACGTTTGTCGTACTCTTCCAATCCCGTTTTGTAAATCCCGCACACCTCAAAACGCCGACGCAATTGCTGGTCATCTTTGACAAAATGAACCCTAAATTTATCTCCAACTTTCAATTTCAATCGTCGTGCAGTTGATTGTGAAATCAAAATATCTTTGGACATTGTAGTATCAGGGAACTCAATCGTACGACCATCTACTAAGTATTGATTAAAGAAAGTCCAATCAAAATCATCCCAAACTCCTTTGAGAATAATGGCCTCGATGATGTCTTCTTTGGTCTTAATCATACCTTTTTTGGTCGCAAAAATCTGTACGTGTCTTATCCCTCCTTTGGTATTGTATTCTCGCAAATGCTCCTCGCCCAAATCCAAACCCAAAACATTCATTCCCTCGACATACCGAATTTGTTTGATAGTATCTAATCCTTTTACAAATTCTTGGTTTTTATCCACAGGAGTTTCTTCAAAAGAACGATTGATATTGATGTCGGTGATGTGTATATGCCCCCAAAAACCAAACATTTTACTCGTAATCTCACTCTTAAAACCTCTTATCAAAGCCGTCGCAATAATCATAACGGCCATGCTAAGTGCAATCCCTGCAATGGCTATACGAATGATGAGCCTCGAAAAGGAACGTTGTCCTGAGGCCGCAACTTTACGTGCTATGAAATATTCGAAGTTCAAGTTATGTGTTCGTGTGTTCGAGTATTCACGTGTTCAAGTTCTATTTATGACGTGAACACGTGAATACTCGAACACGTGAACACATTCATTACGCAAATGTACATTTTATAGATTTTGTTGTGTACAAAACGAATAATTATTTCTGAAAGAAACTTTTTGGCTGGGCTTGAAGTTACTAAATTCAAAGAAGTAATATTTCAGAGTATTTTTTATTTTTGCACTATAAAATAAAATAACAACATGGATTTTTTAAAAGAATTAGAATGGAGAGGAATGCTCCACGATACAACTCCAGGCATTGGAGATGAACTTTCAAAAGGTATGGTAACGGGTTATATTGGTTTTGACCCGACAGCTCCATCTTTAACAATTGGAAATTATGTTCAAATCATGTTGTTAAAACTATTTCAATTGTCGGGGCATCGTCCGATCGTTTTGATGGGCGGTGCAACGGGTCGCGTTGGCGACCCGTCTGGAAAAGACAAAGAACGACAACTCAAATCTTATGAAGAATTGGATAGCAATTTGAATTTTCAAATCGAACAAGCCAAAAAATTCTTGGATTTTGAAAATGGAGAAAATAAAGCCCTTTTGGTCAATAATCTGGATTTTTATAAAGAAATGAATGTCTTGGAGTTTTTACGTAATGTAGGCAAAACTCTCACGGTTGGGTATATGACTTCTAAAGAATCGGTCAAGCGTCGTTTGGAAACAGGTTTGTCTTTTACTGAGTTTAGTTATCAATTATTGCAGGCTTATGATTTTCAATGTCTGTATGACCAATACGATTGTAAACTTCAAATGGGCGGCTCTGACCAATGGGGCAATATTACTTCAGGAACGGAGTTTATCCGCCGCAATGTAAGTGGCAAGGCTTACGCCGCCACTACTCCACTCTTGACCAAAGCCGATGGCAGTAAATTTGGAAAATCGGAACAAGGCAATATTTGGTTGGATGCCAATATGACTTCGCCTTATAAATTTTATCAATTTTGGATAAATGCGGATGACCGAGATTTGCCAAAATTCATGCGTTACTTTACATTAAAATCTAAAGAAGAAGTTGAAGCCTTAGAGGCTGAACACGCCGAAAATCCAAATGCACTAAAGCGTATTTTGGCAGAAGAATTGACTCGACGAGTCCATTCAGACGATGCTTATCAAGCGGTATTAAATGTATCTGAATTACTCTTTAACAAGAAAGCAAATAAAGAAACCTTATTGGGTATGGATGAAAATTCTTTAAATTCTATTGCAGAAGAGATTCCTAGTTTTAAAGTTTCAAAAGATGCACTTTCTAGTGGCCTGAGTATTTCTGATTTGATGGCAGAACATACAACGATGTTGGCCTCCAAAGGTGAAGTACGTAGAGCAATTAAAAATAATGCAATTGCTGTAAATAAAACCAAAATTTCAAGCCACGAAGCAGTTATTAATCATGATAATCTCTTACATGGCAAATTTATTATGGTAGAGAATGGAAAGAGAAATAAATTTATGGTTGTAGCCAATTGAATTTCACAAAAAAAGGAGCAAAATTTACTATAGTTTAATGTAAATCTTCTAGCAAAGCGAGTATCGAGAAAATTCGATACTCGCTTTTTTTTGAAAAAAATTTAAAAATATTTAGAAAATACACTGTTATAACATTATATTTGCTAAAACCCCTTGAGCCTATCTATCCATAGACCACACTAAGTAAATTAGTTCTCTTACAAATACCGTGAAATATTGTCAGCAAAGAATTGAGTGTCGAAATTTTTGTGCAAAA
>JAHDEQ010000150.1:0-2507 GCA_020628755.1 Saprospiraceae bacterium | reverse complement strand
CTCACTTTTTACTGACACGGGATTTTTCAGAGAACGAGTAAATTTAACCAAAACACATTCCCCCCCATCAATTAACGACATTATGAATCTTACACTTCATGATGGGGTGTCCCCCTATTTAGGCTTATTCTATGTGCTTACTTTTGTTTTATTTATTAATACAAGCCATGCACAAAATTATGATGAACAAAATAGTGTTCAGTTAGAAAGCAAAATTAATCTCCCATCCAATTCCATCACCCTTAGTTGGGAAAATTTTGGCTCCGATGCCACTTATACGATTTATCGTAAAAGTCCAGATGCCAGCTCTTGGGGTTCACCTTTAGCTTCCAATTTGACAAGTTTAAATTATGTTGACAATAATATTGTTAAAGGTCAACTTTATTATTACAGAGTTGTACGGCAAGCCTCAAATAGCCTTGAAGGTATAGGTTATATCGCATCTGGCATTGAATATTTTGATGCTCAACAGTATGGAAAAATTATTATTGTTGTAGATGTTTCAGCCATTCCGATTGGTAATTTTTATCTTCAACAATACATCAATGATTTGGAGCAGGAAGGCTGGCTCACAGAAATCGTTACGACCAATAGAAATGAATCTCCTGTAGTTGTCAAAAATAAAATAAGAGCTATTTATAATAGTAATCCAACTAAAGTAAAAGCTGCTGTTTTGATTGGTAACGTACCCGTTCCCTATTCAGGTGCTATCGCACCTGATGCACACTCTGACCATCGAGGGGCTTGGCCATCAGACACCTATTATGCTGATATGGAAGGTACTTGGCTAGACGAAAGTATCAATTCTACGGTAGGCTCGAATCCAAGACATCATAATGTACCTGGTGATGGCAAATTTGATAATAATACCATTCCAAATGTCAATTTACAAATTGGACGTATAGACCTTTCAGACTTACCCGAATTTCAGGAGTCGGAACTACAACTTCTGGAAAAGTATTTTCAAAAAAATCATGCTTATCGAACCAAACAATATGAACCGCAATATCGTGCTTTGATCGAAAATAACTTTGATTCTTTTGTAGAAGGTTTTGGGCAAGGAGGACTTCGGGCTTATCCGCCTTTATTGGGAAGAGCTAATACTTCAATATCGGATTTTGATGATTGTATTGACCAAAGTTATCTATGGGCTTATGGTTCTGGGCCGGGGACTTATTTTAGTGCGACGGGTATCAGCAATACTTATAAAATGACTACAATTGATTATCAAGCAACATTCACTGCATTGTTTGGAAGTTATTTTGGTGATTGGGATTATTCGGATTCTTTCCTTAGATCGGCTCTTGGTAGTGGCAAAATTCTGACTACTTTTTGGTCAGGAAGACCCCATTATCATATTTTCCCAATGGGTATGGGAAGTACGATTGGAGAAACGGTGCTTCTCTCTATGCGAGCAAGTTCTTCGCAATATAAAACGGGAAATAGCCCTCAATCGGTAAGTATGGCACTCTTGGGTGATCCTAGCCTCACGATGTATATTCATGATTGCGCTCCTCCAAGTAATGTCACTTACAATAAATCAGGGAATATTGCCAATGTCAATTGGCAAAGTGCAAGCAACTCTTGCGATGGACACTATATTTTTTACAAAAAGAAAAATGAAGAATATTATCAACTTTACAATAGTCAAATTAATACCAATAATACAGTTACAATCTCTAATTTGGATGCAAACCAAGATTATGATTTTCTAGTTCGTGTTGCAAAATTGACGACGACTCCAAGTGGTAGTTTTTATAAAACTGGATATGGAACAAAAGCTGCTCCTGAAAATTCTTGTGCTGGAACGCCTTGCAACGATAATAATCCCTGCACCATTAATGATACCTTTAATCAAAATTGTGAATGTGTCGGCAACTTCTTAGATTCTGACGCTGATGGCATCTGCGATGCCAACGACATTTGCCCAAATGGTAACGACAATTTTGATGCTGACAATGATGGTATTCCTGATAATTGCGATGATTGTTCCTTAACGGGAACGCCTTGCAATGATAATAATCCTTGTACCATTAATGATTTCTTTAATCAAAATTGTGAATGTGTCGGCAACTTCTTAGATTCTGACGCTGATGGCATCTGCGATGCAAACGACATTTGCCCAAATGGTAATGACAATTTTGATGCTGACAATGATGGCATTCCAGATAATTGCGATGATTGTTCCTTAACGGGAACACCTTGCAACGATAATAATCCCTGCACCATTAATGATACCTTTAATCAAAATTGTGAATGTGTCGGCAACTTCATCGACTCTGATAACGATGGCATCTGCGATGCAAACGATATTTGTCCGAATGGTAATGACAATATTGATGCTGACAATGATGGCATTCCTGATAATTGCGATGATTGTTCCTTAACTGGAACACCTTGCAACGATAATAATCCTTGCACCATTAATGATACTTTTAATCAAAATTGCGAATGTGTCGGCAACTTCATCGACTCTGATAACGATGGCATCTGCGATGCAAACGATA
>JAHDEQ010000149.1:3954-10957 GCA_020628755.1 Saprospiraceae bacterium | reverse complement strand
TTGGTGCAAAAGATCATAAGCTAAATGTTCAAGTTATTATTTTGACGTTACTTATTACGATTTATCTTCTATTTTTTTGGGTTCGCCCTTCATTCCATCCTTAATTTCGGTTTCGATAGAAGCACGAGCACTATTGAACTCTCTTATTCCTTTTCCTAGACCACGCGCCAACTCAGGTATTTTTTTACCTCCAAAGAAAATAAGAATGACAAGTAATATTAAAATTATCTCAGGTGGTCCTGGGCTAAACAACAATAATATTTCCATAATGATTAATTTTTTTCATTCTCGGACAAATTCCGTGGTCAATGTAAAATAAATGCGTGAGTGACATTAGGAAACGAACAAATTTAGTTTTGCATTGAATTATTTCACGGGAAAAGTCAGAGAATCATTTTTTAAAGTTTACAAACGATTTGTTTGTAACGCTGTATATGTAAAGTTACAACTAAATAACGAACAAGTCCAAGGAAACCCTACATCTAAAGTTGGTTTTTTGACAAAAAAAGGAGAGAACGCTTTAAAAAAGGCATAAAAAAACAGCTCCGATAACATCGGAGCTGTGACTATTTCCAAATAAGGTTTTTTGGGATTGAACCCATTTCTTTCTTGGGATAAAAACCTTTTTGTTGGAAAAGATTTTATTTGTTTTCAATTAATGGATTTCGACTTATACCAAAGTTATAAAAATCTAGCATTAAAGTCAAAAAGTTTACAAAAAATTAACCTTGCAATACTTTAATCTGCATTAATTGATTATTGCGAAATATTTAGTAAGTATATACTATTTTTTGAGCCCAATTTCTCTTAGGCGTTCATCTAAATAACCACCAGCAGTAATAGGTTCGTAGGCCAAAGGATTCTCCTCAGAAACACATTTGTCCAAGCAAGTCAAATCCATACTCATGCGAGGGTGCAAGAAGAATGGTATAGACAAACGAGGCAAATGCCACATTTCACGAGGCGGATTGACGACTCGGTGTGTAGTAGATTTGAGGTAGTTGTTGGTCAAGCGTTGGAGCATATCGCCCACGTTGATAACGATTTCGTCCTCTTCGGGCATGATGGCCATCCATTCATCTTCTTTGTTTAACAATTGTAATCCACCAGCCGAAGCACCTACCAAGAGTGTAATTAAGTTAATGTCTTCGTGCTGTTCGGCACGAATAGCAGAGGCTGGTTCTTGCGTGATAGGAGGGTAGTGGATGGCTCGGAGAATGCTATTTCCGTTGTGAATTTTTTTATCAAAATAATCTTCACCCAACTCCAAGTAAATGGCAATTGCTTTGAGCAATTGCGCACCTGCTTTTTCAAAGGCTTTGTACAAATCACGTCCTTGCTGAGTAAATTCAGGTTTTTCGGTAACTTTTACATTGTCAGGATAATCGGCTTTTATACTATCGCCGTCTTCTACTTCTTGACCAATTTGAAAAAATTCCTTCAAGTCGGCTACTTTAGATTGCTTGGCGTGTTCTTTACCAAATGAAGTATAGCCACGTTGACCTGCTAAGCCAGGTACTTCGTATTGGCGTTTGGTATCAACAGGAAGGCCAAAAAAGGATTTAGAAGATTGATAAAATCCATCAATTAGTTCTTTGGGAATACCATGATTGACCACTCCAACAAAACCAATTTCGTGAAAAGCTTTGCCCAAGTCCCGAACAAAATGACTGCGCTGTTCTGCTGTGCCATTAACAAATTGCGACAAATCTACAACAGGTATAGTTCTCTTTGACATCTTACTATGAATTTAAAGATTATGAAATGCAGGCAAAGTTAATGAAATTCGGATTGCTCTAAAAAGGAAAAGCCCTTGATTTATTCAAATCAAGGGCTTTAAAATATTTTGATGTCTAATGTATTTATTCTTCTTCGGAACTTGCAGTTTCGGCAGTTGCCTCACCATTAGATTTTTCGCTTACTCCTACTGCTGTATCTACTGCATTGGCAATGAGCTCGCTCGTAGAAGTTTCTTTCGCAACAGTTTCGGTAGCAACTACTGTTTCTACAACTTCTTTCGCTCCAGTTACAACAGCAGCAGCAGCGACTACAGGTGCTGCAACCTCGGCTACTTTTTTAGTGCCAATTGCTTCAGCAGCTTTTTCTAATTTTTCTACATTTTTGGTATCGGCTAATCGAGCAGCTTCGTCTTTCTTAATTTTTTCTGCAATTTTTTCTTTAGCAGCTTTTCGAGCTTTTTCAACCTCTGCACGTTCTTGACGTTTTGCTTCTTTTTGTCGCAGACCTTCAAGACGTTGTTCCAATTCAGTCTTGGTTTTATGCATTTCCGCCAATTTTTCTTCTTTGGAACGAATGCGCTCTTCGATCATTTTGATTTTTGCTTGACGAATTTGAGATTCTAACTGGCCGTCTGTTGTAGCAATTTTGTGATCTTGAAAATCCAAATCACCTTTGTCACGGTCAATAGATTTTTGCATTTTATCAATAGCATTGATAAGGCCATCGTAACGACGTTTGAGTCGATCAAGAGCAGAGCTTTCGTTGTTGGCATTGTCACCAAAACGTTTTTGCTTGACAAATTTGAACGTTGCATCCAATTTTTCCCACACATTTGAACGGTGCTCACGGGTAAGTTTGGATTCTCTAAAATTGCGTTGCAATTCTTTGAGTTCATCAAAGATTGCAGATAATTTGCCTTGACCATTATTAACACGATGTTCAATATCGTCAATAGTACTTATAAAACCATCATATGCATTTTGAGAAACGGTTTGAAATTCAGCATCTAAAGCCGCTCTAAGTTGCTTGAGTTGGTCGAATAAGGTATTGGTATTATCACGCAAAGAATTTGCGTGATCTTTGAATAAATTGCGTTCTCGAACTTGTCCTTGGACTTTTGTCCAAAAGCCTTTGAGTTCTTCCCATACATCGGAACTATAAGAAGTAAGTTGGTCAACTTTTTCTTTGAGTTCTCCTAGTTCATTTTCATAAACCTCATTGAGTTTGGAAGAAAGAACTATAAAATGCCACTCGGTTTGTGCTCGGTTGACCACATCGGTGCGTTCAACACGTATATCCTCGGGCAATAGACTTTCGGAAATAGTGAGTTCTCTTTCGATAACTTGATGACCTTCTGGAAAAGCAACTTCGGTATTGTTGCGCCAGTCTTGCATCAGTTGTTGAGAAAATTCTTCGGTAGCAATCGCTTCAGGAAAAGTAAAGATATTTACTTTATTTTCTTTTGCTTTGAGTTCCATCGCAATCAGTATTTTTTCATCCTGTGCGTTTGTTCCCCATAGAACAAGTTTCGTCTTCATAATTACAACGTACGTTTATCGGTTAATCAAATAATTTTTTCTATTAATAAAGTATGTAGATTTTTTTCTTTAAAAAGATAAGTAATGACTTATTGCAAATTAAGCTATTAACTTGCCTTTTTTTTGTGCCAAAAGATATGCGCATCTTTCTACGTAGTAGAGGCAAGTTTTGTTTTAATAATTCTCTATTAAGGTGTAGGAATATCAGCTTCTATAGCGTTTTCGTGGTTTTTATGTGGCAAAAAACGAGCCTAAAAAACAGATTTGCTCTGCAAATATAATGATTTTAGAGGATAGATGCTGTTAAAATCTAAACTGTACTTATCAAAAAAATAGCATCAACTTCTATATCGCAGTTGAAAACTGCGATATGGTCTGCTTAGGAATAAAGCGTTCATTATGCTCACAAAACCTAGACTGCTACTCCAACCAAATTATGTGCCACCAAGTATTCAGCAATTTGAACAGCATTGGTAGCAGCTCCTTTACGAAGATTATCTGAAACTATCCAAAGGTTTAGGCCATTTTCAATAGATTCGTCACGGCGTATTCTGCCTACAAAAACGTCATCTTTATTTTTAGCATAATGTGGCATTGGATATTTATTATTTTTCAAATCATCCTGCACCACAACGCCGTCTGCTTCTTGAAGCAACTGCTTGGCTTCATTTATTTCAAAGTGGTTATGAAATTCTGCGTTGACTGACTCAGAGTGGCCACCGTGTACAGGTACACGTACTGCAGTTGCTGTGATGGCTAAACTTTGGTCATTTAGAATTTTTCGAGTTTCATGCACCAACTTCATTTCTTCCTTAGTGTAGTCGTTTTCTAAGAAAATATCGCAATGTGGTAAGCAATTTTCAAAAATTGGGTAATGATAAGCCATTTCATCGGCATTCATTGTTTTACCATCTCGCTCGGTTTCGTATTGGTTTACAGCTTTTACACCTGTACCCGTAAAAGATTGATAGGTTGAAATGACCAATCTTTTAACTCCATATGCTTGATGCAGTGGAGCTAATGCCACAACCATTTGAATGGTTGAGCAATTGGGGTTGGCAATGATTTTATCTTCTGCCGTAAGGCTAGAAGCATTGATTTCAGGTACAACTAATTTTTTGCTAGGGTCCATTCTCCAAGCCGAAGAATTGTCCACTACTGTTGTGCCTACGGCTGCAAAATGAGGTGCCCACTCTTTAGAAACACCACCTCCCGCCGAAAATATGGCAATGTCAGGTGCTGCGTTAACAGCATCTTCCATACTAATTACGGTATGTTGTTTACCTTTGAACGTTATTTTTTTGCCAACTGAACGGGCTGAGGCAACGGGCAGAAATTCGGATACTGGAAAATTTCTTTCTTCTAATACTTGGCACATTACTGTACCAACTAAACCTGTAACACCTACAACAGCGACTTTCATAATTTTAAAATTTTAGCATTGTAATTTGTTGCATACGTTTTGTGTGTAGAGTTGTTTCTACTTTCTTTTCATAAAAAGAAAGTTATTGCACAATTAACACAAACGAAACACAAAGATAGGTGCATTTAGGGTATATTGTCAAATTGTATAGGCCTATTCGGATGAAAAGGATTTGGAGGTTTACAAATCATTCCATTTTTTTGCCTAAATTTGAAATTCTTTTTTTGTCAAAATAAACGCATGAAAAATCTACTACTCATTTTTTGTAGCTTACCTTTTGTCCTATTTGGACAATTTTCGGATAATTTTTCGGATGGTGATTTTATAAATGCTCCAGCTTGGCTCGGAGATACTAATTTCTTTGAAGTAGAAAATGGAGAGCTTAACCTGAATGGTGATGAAAATGGAGGTCTTAGTCAACTCTATACTAATGTATTGACTGCGGATAGCACCAATTGGGAGTTTTATGTCCGATTGGAGTTGGCTCCTTCGTCTAATAATTTTGCCAAAGTGTATTTGCAATCCAATAGCAGTGATTTGGCAGGTGCCTTAAATGGTTATTTTGTAAGAGTGGGCGGTGTCACAGGGACGGTTGATGCTCTGGAGTTGTACAAGCAAACGGGTACAGAGGAAACCCTTTTGATTAGCGGCGAGGAGAGTGCTTTGGGTTTTGACCCTGCGGAGGCTAGGGTGCAGGTAAGACGAGACAATGCAGGCAATTGGGAGTTGTGGGCAGACTACTCGGATGGTGATGACTTTGTGCTTCAAGGAACAGCAAATGATAATACGCACACTATGGGTAGTTTTATGGGACTGGTGTGTACTTATACTTCGGGAAGGCGTGAAGATTTTTATTTTGATGATTTTTTGGTAGAGCCACTGTTTGTTGATACAGCTGCGCCTCAATTATTGAGTGCTACTCCCATTTCTTCGATGGAAGTAGATTTGGTTTTTGATGAACCTTTGGATGCGGCGAGTGTGATAGCTGGAAATTTTGCTATCGATAATGGTCTCACAGTGCTAAGTGCCGAATTGGATATAGATAATCCTAGTTTGGTACATTTGGTATTGAATGACAATTTGGTCAATAATCAAACTTATCAGATTGTTGCCAATAATATTAGTGATACCAATGCTAATATTTTAAATGATGGACTTGCCTCTTTTACCTATTTTGATTTGGGAACGGCCGAACCTTTTGATATTATCATCAACGAATTTTTTCCTGATAAATCGCCTCAAATTGGTTTGCCTGATGGCGAATTTGTGGAATTGTACAATCGCTCTAGCAAAACCTTTGATCTGGCAGGCTTCGGCATCGCCGATGCCACTGAAAATTTTGTACCCTTGCCTTCTTTTATTTTACAACCTGATGCTTATGTGATTATTTGCAATACGAGTGATGTTGCCTTGTACCAAATATTTGGAGATGCCATTGGTATTGCTTTGCCTGCCTTAAATGATGGGGGCGATGATATTATTTTACAAAATCCAGATGGTGTTGTTATCAATGCTGTACTTTCCTATTCTCCAAGTTGGATTTCGGATGAAGAAAAGCAACAAGGAGGCTGGTCATATGAATTGATTAATCCAGAAAGCCCTTGTTTGGGTCGTAATAACTGGAATGCTTCTAATGACCTTGGAGGCGGTACACCTGGAAAAGTAAATTCCATACTCAACATAACGCCTGACGATACTGCGCCCAGTATAGTTTCTGCCTTTGCGACCAGCAGTAATCAAGTGCGTCTTGTTTTTAGTGAAAACTTAGCGACTGATAATATATCTTTTAGTATAGATAATGGTATTTCAATTAATGATGCTGCAATTTCCAATACGGACGTTGTACTCGCATTGAATGAAGAACTTCAAGTAGGCGTGGTATATACTGTAGAAGTGTCAAATGTTGCTGACTGTTTGGGCAACTCGAATGATGTACTGACCGCTACATTTTTGCTACCCGAAATGGCTAGTAAATTTGATGTTGCCATCAATGAAATACTTTTTAACCCTCGAACAGGTGGATCTGATTTTGTGGAGTTGTTCAATCGCTCCGATAAGGTGCTTAATCTCAAAGGACTTGAAATGAGCAACTCGCAAAATATGCAAAGCACTACAATTGATAATGACTATATTCTGATGCCTGACTCTTTTGTGGTTTTTACGGAAGATGTGACCAATATTTTGAACGAGTATTATGTGAAAAATCCTGATGCGCTGGTTTTTCAGGATATACCAAGTTTTAATAATGATGAAGGTAACATAACTATTTTGAATGGAATAGATACCATAGATTCGTATAACT
>JAHDEQ010000149.1:0-3854 GCA_020628755.1 Saprospiraceae bacterium | reverse complement strand
GATGAAGGTAACATAACTATTTTGAATGGAATAGATACCATAGATTCGTATAACTATAACGAAGACCAACACTACGCCTTTATTGATGATGTGGATGGCGTTTCGCTCGAACGGATTGACCCTGATGGCTCGTCAAATGCTGCTAGCAATTGGCATTCGGCTGCATCGGTCGTAGGTTTTGCTACGCCAACGTATCAAAACTCACAATATTTTCAGTTTGAGCGAGATGCGGCTACGGTTATTTCCTTGCCTTTAACCACTTTTTCACCCGATGGAGATGGCTTTGATGACTTTTTATTGGTTGATTATGAGACTGAGGGGGCAGGTTGGTCGTCTAATGTAAAGATATTTGACTCGAAGGGGCGATTGATAAAAGACTTGGTTCAAAGTGAACTCCTTGAAAGTACAGGCACTCTAAAATGGGACGGCGAAACCAATGATGGCATAAAAGCCCCTATGGGAATTTATATCTTGTGGGTCGAGCTTTTTAACACGGAGGGAGATACGCAGCACTTTAAAGAAACTTTTGTGTTAGCAGGACAACTATAAAAATTAGTCCTTTTTGGAACAATAGTTGTCAAAAACAGTATTTTATTGAGTAATCTTGCTTACATTCGCAATAAGCAAAGCGTATGGAGCAAAAATTGCGTTTTGACAACAGAAATAGAGATAAATAACTACAACAAATATCCCTTGTCACACTATATTATTTATGGTAGAATTACTACAAAATAAATATACTTCCTTGCAAGTGTTTGTGGCCAGTTTTATGATATTGGCTGCCTTGGGGACTATTCTTCTTCCCGAATTGCCTTTCTTCAATTTGGGAACATCTTATGCTTTGCATTTGATGTTTTCTTATCTCACTATTGGTCTTGTGCTTTTATTGGCAAAACAGCCCAAACTTATGTTTGTGAGTTTCTTTTGCGCTGCATCGCTTTGTTTGTTTCTGAAAAATGCGAGTAATCAAGACATTATTTATCCAGATTCTACGGGCTCGCCTGCGGTAAAAATTGCACACATCAATGCCAATAATGCTAATGACAACCCTACGGATATTTTGGAATATTTGATGGATGTAGATGCAGATATTCTTTCGATTCAAGAAATGACACCTGATTTGGGAAGCTATTTTTCTAAAGAACTGACGGAGAAATATCCTTACAATAGCACCGTTTATCGAGCTGAAAATTTCTTAGGTTTGGCGATTTATTCAAAAGTGCCTTTTGAAAACTTAGATACGATTTATTATAATGATATACCCAATTTATCTTTTACAATAGGCAATTCGGACAAAGATGAAGCCATTACCTTTATAGCTTCTTTTATTTATCCTGTTATTACAGCCGCAGATAAAGAACAAGCCACAGGGCATTTTGAGTTTTTGAGCCAGTATATGAGTCGCAAAAATGGACCACTCATTACTTTGGGCGAGTACAATCAGTTGCAGTGGTCGGGTTATATTCAAGATTTTCGTTCAGCCAATTTGCTGAACGATAGTCGTCGTTTTCCATTTTTCCATTATCCTTCTGACCATATTTTTTATAGTAGTCATTTCAATTGCATTCATTTCCAATCTATCGGTACGCCAAAGACACATCATTTGGGTATAGTGGGCAAGTATGAGTTAAATCAAGAAAATTTTTATGCTCAAAAAGCGTCTCGAAAGTTTTAAGTACGCCTTTAAAGGTATAGCTCTCCTTTTTCAAAACGAACCCAACGCTCGCATTCATCTTATTGCAAGTATTTTGGTTATTATTGCAGGTTTTTATTTCCATGTTTCTACTACGGAATGGTGTTTGCTCATTTTGTGTATTGGCTTAGTATTGAGTGCCGAGGCCGTCAATACAGCTATCGAAAATTTGACCGATCTGGTATCGCCTGACTTCCATCCTTTGGCTGGTAAAGCCAAAGATGTGGCAGCAGCAGCAGTTTTGCTAATAGCTATGAGTACGGTAGTAGTAGGTGTCCTTATCTTTGTACCCAAAATTTTGATGTTTTTTGCTTAAAAAAAAGCTCCCCAAATACTAGATTTACCAATATAGACGTAATCATTGTGTGCTAAAAATTCCTTATTCTAAAAATGAATATCCTTATTCTATGAATAGTCTAAAATATTTGTTCTTACTTGCTTTGCTTTGTTCTTTTATTGCTGCAAAAGGACAAGAACAAATTGGTTTGAGCGTCGAAAACTATAGTGGTATTAGCAGTGTTGGGCTCAACCCTGCTTGGCAAACGAGCAATCCCCTAGCATGGGATTTGAATTTGGTAGAAGCTAGTCAATTTGTGGATAATAACTATGCTTATCTCACCAATACGCATCTTTTTCATACGCTCAACAATACGGACAATATTCGAGTAGTTTTTGAAGAAGGTACACCTAGAGAAGACGAAATCGTACTAGATTTTTTTGATACTAATCGTAGAAAATTTGTTTCTGTCTTTACCGAAGTGATGGGGCCTTCGCTATCAGTTCGTATTCGAGATTATAATCAAGTAGGATTTTTTATTAAAGCACGCACTGGTGTGAGTGCTCAACGCATTCCTAGCGAGTTGGGCTATTATGCGGTAGAACGCTTGGACGGAGATTCAATTATCGTTCCTCAATCTCATCTCTCAGCTATGGCATGGAACGAAATAGGAATCAATTTTGCCCGAAAGTTTGATACTTATGATGGGTCTTTTTCTATTGGTACAAACATCAAATTCCTGACTGGTTACGAAGCCGTTTATGCCAAAAATAATATCTCCTTTGAAGGTAGAAAAATTAGTGGCGATACTATTGCGATTACCAATCCTGACATCTCATTTGGTGCGACCAATTCAAATTTTAATATTGCCGATGGGGAATCGTTTCGACGGAGTCGGAACGGCAACGGCTTTGGCTTTGATTTAGGTCTAACCTATATTTTTGAAGGCAATGAAGACATTTACAAACTTAAATTAGGAGCTTCTTTTATTGACATTGGAAACATCAATTTTAGTAGAAATACAGGCGATTATTTGATTAGTTTTGATAGTACACAACAATTGGTTAGTACCGATTATGAAGGTATCGAAAATCCTGATACCTTGCTTGCCGAACTAAGTCGAAATATATACAATGATGCTTCGGCCATTCGCAAAGCCAACAGCTTTCGGATGGGATTGCCTGCGGCCTTTAGTTTGCAAGCTGATTATATGGTTGTACCGATGTTTTACATCAATGCTTTGTTTGTACAACGCTTGACCAATGGAAATAATATTCCGCTAGAGCGAGGAAATTTGTTGGCTGTCACGCCTCGATTTGAGCATCGTTGGGGCGCAGCAAGTTTGCCTATTTCGCTGTATAATTATCAGCATTTGAATATTGGTTTGAGTCTTAGATTTGCCTTTTTGACCATTGGCTCTGACGACCTCGGCAGTTTGATCGGAAAAAGCAATCGCTTTACTGGGACAGATTTTTATGTGGGTTTAAAAATTAATCCTTTTGATATTGGTTTGAACCTCGGCGGTGGTGGCGGAGGCAAAGGTAATGTCAAATGCTACAGTTTTTGAACCTTGGTTTGAGCTTCGAATCGCATATTCTTAGGTTCATCTGCTAAAATATTTAGCAGATTTAGTCCCGGTGTTTTGCCAACTTCGATACTTCCAATTTCATTATCCATACCCAAAGCTTCTGCGCCATTGAGCGTTGCCCAACGCAGCAAAGTCTCAAAGGGAACATAAGATTGATATTTATTAATCGTCTTCAATTCTTCCAAAACACAAAGTTGCCAATTGGAGGTCAAACTGTCCGTTCCAATGGTCATTCGGGCATTTGTATCTAAGAAATTTTGATAATTCGGCAAGCGATTTTCGATGTATAAATTGGC
>JAHDEQ010000148.1:2647-10963 GCA_020628755.1 Saprospiraceae bacterium | reverse complement strand
TAGATTTTAGTTTCGGAGAGCAATTGCATGACGACGGTGCGCTTGTCGGACTTTTCTTGTTCGATGTATTGACGAGCTTCTTTTTTGTTTTTGTCGAGCATAGCTAAAATTAGGGTGATTTTATCAATTGAAGAAAGGACGTAATTTCGAGAATTTTCGATGCGCTTTTTGATAATCCAATCGGTGATAAGGGTATCGTAAAAACGACTAATAAAATCTTGTATTTCGTCAATTTGATGCGAATAGTCTAGTTCGTAATGGTCAGAAATATCGTAGAGTTCTTTTTCAAAATTGAGTAAATAGTTTTCGGACTTGTGGACGGTGACTTGCAATCTATCTTTGGTTTGTCGGTGTCCCTTGCTGCCCTTTTTGCCGCCCCAATGAATGACTTTGTCCAATTGTTCCAAGACCGTTCTTAGTACTCGAATGGTCTTTTTACCTTGTCGGATGGCTTGTTCTATTTCATCAATTTTGGCTTGGTGATTGGCAATTTTTTTCTCGAAGTAAAAAATATGTTTCGCAATTTTGGGGTGCTGTTCTTTGATTTTGTCTTCTTCTTTTTTGAGCAAAGCATCAAAATCATCTTCTGCTCGGTATTTTCCACTATAACTTTTGAGTAAGGTGTTTTTTTCTTTTTGTAGCTCTTGCAAACAGTTTTGGATAGATTGATGCTGCAAAAATGCTTGCAAATATTCTTGGCGTTCTTGCTCCAATTGCTCCTCTTTATTGCCCAATACAAACTGGAAAATTGCATACAAACTTTTCTTTTCCAATTGCTCCACATCGCGCTGCTCTTGCTCCATACGAAGCTGTGTATGTTTGAGTTTTTCCTCTTTTTGAAGGACTAAACGATCCAAATTTTTTAAATGAAGCGCTGTTTTCTCTTTAGAGAGAATTTCTTGATAGAGGGCCTGGAGTTTTTCAAAAAGGAGTTGCATAATAGTATTATAAGTTTATCCCTTCAATATTTCTTCTACTACAGTATAGGCTGATTCGGCTGCGCCATGTACCGTTGAAGAATTTTCAGGATGATAGGCTTCGCCAGCAAAATATAATTTATTCTCAACGGGTGCTCCAAGTGTTTCTTGAATACTATAATCGTCAAAATGAGAGTAAGAGCCACCAATAAATGGTTCTTTTGACCAATTTTGAATGGCATGTTGAACATAAAACTGAGAAGCCTGTCCGTCAAAAATTTCATCTAATTCATTGAGTATGTACTCAATAAGTGCTTCTTCGGTTTCAATATCCGTATATGTGCTGGCGATATCGCCAACACTAAATAAGGCTAATATATTTTTATCTGTATCTTTTCGGAAAGCAGCATCATAATAAAGTCGGTCGCCATCGGCAGCACTCAAAAAATCTAAAACACCATCAAAACCAAGAATATCAGGATAAAATTTTTCTGAGAACTCTATAAAAACTTTAATACCATCAGGCATAGGGACTTCGTTGATTGCATCCATTTTTTCGGAAGGCAAGGATGGTATAAAATTGATGTATTCGTTTTGTAAAATGGTCAATGGAACTGTTATAATTACTCGGTCTGCTTCATAAACTTGCCCTTCTAAAGTTTTCATTGAAACCTTACCTCCTGAATAATTAATTTCATTAATGGGGCTATTCAATCGAATTTTATCTTTGATTGGAGGAACAATATAAGTATCAAAGAAATCGTACCAGGTCGTATTTTTAAATTTATGCTCACCATAAAATCGCACAAAAAAATTACGTTTTACGAGTTTATCATTTTTCCAAAAATATAAGGATTCTGGTGAATATTTGATGATTTCAATATTGGCTTGAACAGACTCATCACTAATAAGTCTTGCCAAAATCGAAGGGTCATCATGTATCCACTCTGCCCCTAAATCAATCGGAAAATCTGCAAAGTCCGTTTTTGCTTTTATCCGTCCACCATAAACAGAAGCTGCTTCTAAAATTTCAAAGTCTATATTGTGTCGAGCCAACATATAACCTGCCGCCAAACCTGCCGCCCCTGCTCCTACAACTATTACTTTACCTGAAAAATTGACTTCAAAATCTTCGTACAAAGAATGGGTAAATCCACAAGAAGAAATAAGTGGTACACCAATTCCAAATAAAGAACAAACTCTTATAAATTCTTTTCGTGTCATCTTTGATAAATTTCATTCTAATTCAAATAGAATCTCAATCCCAATCCTAATAAGACCATCGCTCCATTATCCATTTCATTTGAAAAACGCCAACCATAGGAAAATTTAGTGTACCATCCTAAATTGGAGTTTATCTGTCTTCCATATTGGTAATTGATAGTTGGTATAAAATAATTTCTGGTCTTTCTGTTCTTAGTTTCGTCGCCATTACTCAAATTGACTGTTGTAGAAATTACAACTGATTCTATTTGATAAGCCAAACCTAAAGCATAAGTATGATAAGCTTTCTTGTTATTTTTTTGAGTTCTAAAAGCTAAATCAAGAGAAGGCATAAAATTGTAATTATTTCCAATTCTTGAGAAAAATCCTAATTGAGGTATGAGGAGAAGTTCTCTTGTTTTTGAGATTGTTTCGTTTTCGTTTTGCCAATTTTGGAGTTTGAATTCAGTTCCTACTTGTAAACCTGGTTCAATAAGGCTATTGCCTAAATATCCAATAGTAAGTGGAATTCTACTTATCTGGTCTTGACCAAATAAGCTACTACCAATCAATAAAAACAATAGAACTGAAAAATAATTTTTCATAATTTCACGGATTCTCATCGCTACATTACTCTTTAAAACTTGGTTTATGAGATTTTATACTGTTAAACAGAATTTCGATTAGTATTATTTTTAGGATAATAAAATAGTTGCTCCTTCTTCTCCTACCAAACTACCGATTGCGACGCCCATGCCGCCCATACGGACGGCAACTACTACGTTTTGGGAAATAGATTCAATAATCGGTTTTTTAATATCGCCTACTCCTAGTATCCCACTCCAACGTTGGTCAATTTCAAAAGTTTGCTTTGGAAGGATGACTTCTCTTAGTAATTTTTCTAGATGGTCTTGTATAAAAGTGGTCAATCCAAAATTATTGGTTGCTTCGACTTCTTTGGCTAGATTGCGGCCGCCGCCTAGCAAAATTCGATTGTCAATATTTCGGAAATAGACATAGCCTCGATCATAGTGAAAACAACCCTTGATACTTAGATTGTCGATTGGTTTGGTAATAAGGACTTGATTGCGGGCGGGCTGTACTTGCAACTTTGGCAGCAAGTGCTGCGCAAAGCCATTAGTAGCAATCAAGGCTTTTTTTGCACGAAAGTGCCATCCAAAATCTGTTTCTAAAATGACTTCATTTTCTTCATCATGAACGGATTTTATTCCTAAACCATTTAAAATTTCAACACCTTTTTGGCGAGCAATTGCAAGCAAAGACTTCATCATATCTCCTGTATGAATTTGTCCCTCGGCAGTGTTGACAATCATCGTTCTGATGTTGGAAAAACCAAATTTTGGAATTTCCTTATTGCGAATTTGGTAGGTTTCTTCTAAACCTGTGATGGATTGGATGGCTTTATTGAAATAATCTATTTTTTCTAAACAAGTTTGAGCAATTTCGGATTCTTCTTGACGAAAAATTTCATAACCTCCCCAGGCTCGATAGCCCAAATCGCTATCGCCTACGCGTTGGCGTAGTCGCTGCAAACCCTGCCAACGCCGTTCGACTAAAGCAAAAACTTCATCTTCTGAGTGGTTTTCCAAGTCATCCAATAATTCGGTCAAACTACCAAAGCAGGCAAAGCCTGCATTGCGTGTACTTGCGCCAGTAGGGAGCACTCCTTTTTCGATGATGAGGACCTTTGCTTGCGGCATTTGTTCCTTGCAATGAATCGCTGCCGACAAACCCACAATGCCACTGCCGACAATGGCAATATCAATATTTTTGAAAAAAGATTGTTGTTCCCAGTAGGATTGTTGTATTTTCATGTGGCAAACTTTATGATTTTAGTAACGTATAAGTGGTGTCTTTTTTGCGTTACAAAAATGGAAATTAAAGTCTAAAAAGCACAAATTTCATTAATCTAAAAATAAATATCATGTTTAAGAAAATATTCGGATTACTGTTGGTTATCAACTTGACGGCATGTACGGGAGTGAATCTAGACCAAGCACTTGGTT
This sequence comes from Saprospiraceae bacterium, assembly GCA_020628755.1. GTDB lineage: Bacteria > Bacteroidota > Bacteroidia > Chitinophagales > Saprospiraceae > JAHDES01. Next base: position 6,816 of record JAHDEQ010000148.1, on the reverse strand, counting down.
CGGTGTTGGAAACAATTGCTGATACGCCTCTTACAGAGGCGCAAATCGGCAATGGTTTGAAGCAAGCTCTCGAAATTGGTATCGGAAAAGGTTCTGATCGTCTTTCGTTGAAAGATGGTTATTTTAAGAGTGCATACAAGATTCTTTTGCCCGAAGATGTACAAAAAGTTACTTCTAAATTGCAAAATGTACCTGGTTTTTCTCAAGTTGAAAATAAGTTATTAGAACTTATCAATCGTGGTGCAGAAGATGCGGCAAAATCGGCGAAGCCGATTTTTGTGGATGCGATTAAGGGAATGTCTTTTCAAGATGCAACTCAAATTTTGATGGGCAATCGCAATGCTGCAACTCAGTATTTGGAGGGCAATACCAAAACAAAATTGTATAAGGCTTTTATGCCTAAAATCAAAACTTCTTTGGATAAGGTAAATGCTACTAAATATTGGAGTGATGCGGTCACCGCTTATAACAAAATACCTTTGGTGAAAAAAATGAATCCTTCGTTGGATGACTATGTTACAAAGCAGGCTTTGGTTGGCTTGTTTAGTATGGTTGAAAAAGAGGAAGGTAATATTCGTACCAATGTAAATGCTCGTACGACAGATTTGTTGAAGAAGGTTTTTGCGAAGCAGGATAAATAATAACGATTAACGCTTTAATGCATAAGGAGTAAGGCTACAATTATAGCCTTACTCCTTATTTTTTATCTTTCCACTTTTTTTATTTTAATCTTTCCAAAATCATATTCCATAACTTTTCGTAAGGAATAATCTCTAGCTCCGATATAAGCCCTCGGTAAAAGAAGGGCGTTTCGACCAAGCGGTCGTAGTACTTATCTACATTACTCAAATTTTCGGGATTAAATTCTGCTTTATTGAGTTGTTGTAGTAGGCGAATGAATTGGATTGCTCGATGGTATTCTTCTTTTTTGAGCTGTCGGTTGGCATAGCTTTTAAGGCGGTCAATGCGTTCAGTGATAGCGTGATAGCCTTTTTTCTCTAAGCAAAATAGTATTTGAGCAACGACCATCAAAACTGTAAAGATACGTTGGTCTTTGGGGTAAAGAATGGGGTCGTTGAGAAAGCGAGAAAGACGGAAATTTTTTCTGCGTTGTGTTAATAAAACAGGATTTTCGGCTCCTTTGCTTTCAATGATATAGTTGAGATAAATATCATAGATACGCCATTTTTCACGTTCATTACCCGTCATTTTCTTGAATTTGGTATTGCTGGCAGCTTCATTGAAAATGGCAATGGCGTTGATATAATTGTCGGTATGAATGGCCAATAAAAGGTAGTACTCCATAAAAGTAAACCAAATTGCACTACCTTTAGGGAAAGATTGAAGGCATTTTTCGGCATTTACTTTTCCGTTTTTCCAATCTTTTAGATGCAAGAATGCTGACATTTTTTTCAATTGGAAGGTAGCCAACTTGTCATCTTGGTAGTAAGTTGGATTTTCTTCGATGTAATTTTCAGCTTTGTTGCAAACTTCGAGCATAGACTCAAAATCGTGGAGCATTTCGTAGCGAAATGCCCAGACCAAATACATATTGTAAATGACGACGGGTGACTCGTATATTTCTGAAAGTCCTACTAAGGCTTCACAGTAGGTATCAATTTTTTCGTTTAGATTTTGGTTTTTAGAAGAGGGTTTGAGGTAGTTCATAATAACTCGTTGGTAGAGTTCTTCTGAACGAATTTCGGCATCTAAGACATTGGAGTATTGTTTGATGTGTTGGTCATAGGTTTCGTAATTGTTTTCATCGTCAATCTCGGCAGAGTACTCTCGCAAAATACGAGAGCAGTTGACTATTACATCTGCAAATTTGAACTTTAATGCAGTCGTCAAAATCTGTCGTGCCAATGCTGCTGCCGTATGATTGGCATTATTGGAAAGAAGAATTTTGACCAATGTCCAATCTTTATTGCAGGAATAATAAGCACGGTCATAATTAGATGTAGATGGCAAATTGACATCTAGAAAGAAAAGCGTATTAAGTAGTCGTTTGCGAAAACGTGACTTGAGTTGGCGGTATTTGTCATCAGTAGGACTACAGCCATATAAAAAAGAGGCAGCGTCTCGATCGTTTTTGAATTTACCAGCCATTAAGGCTTCGTAAAACTCGTTGAATTTACTGTTTTTATGTTTTAGTGAATGGTCATCAAAGATTTCAATTTTACGAACTTTCTTTTTAGTAACGATTTTTGAAATTTCTATCAAATTTTTCATAGCAACAAGTTAAGATACCCAATAGAGGTATTTTTTACTACATTTTAAAAATTAATGAATAGTATCTAAAGTAGTTAGTCGTTAAAGGAGAGTTTGGCTTTGTGCTTGTAATAAATCTATTTTTTTATGTCACAAAATAGATGCCATAAATATACTAAAAAAAATCAAATTTCACTTTTCTTCATAAGGATAAGAAGATTCTTGTTAATATTTAATATTATTCAATGTTTTTTATTACTGTAAAATAATGATTTATATATTATTAATTATTGTATTTATAGGCATTATTAAAACTGACGGAAAGAAAGAGTCGAATATGTTACTCTTTTTTTAGAAGTATAAGTTTTTTTGATGTAACGATTTGAGTAGGTGGTTTTTGAAAAAGGCAAGCGTTTACAACCAATGTTGTAAACGCTTTGAATCAAGATTTTATAGTATTTCTAACTTTTTTAAGAACGAGTATTTTAAATACCTCTAGCCTCGAAAGCAAACATACTTTTATATTACCTTTTTAAAACGAAAATCCTATTGAGGTTTGCAAAGACAAATTGCGGTCACTGTCTTCACTAAAAATAAGTCGGCGTTCTGAACTAAGGTTTTGGTAAGAATAATCGGTTGTATTTTTAGTGATATCAATCAGACCATAATTGATACGAATACCCAAAGCCAGTCCTTGGTTGAGAAAAATATTGATACCACCAACGAGGCCAATGTCCAAACGATTAAATTGTTTGTCGTCAAAATCGGTTTCACCATATAGTTCGTGGTCGTAATAAGGGCCAATATTGCGTGGTATTTCGATGGTTTGTAGGCCAACCATTTCCGTAACAGCATCATTCGTATTGCGTGTACTGTTGGTATTATTGAGGTAGTTATAATCCAAATTAATGATTACGTCATCAACCGTAAAACCCGTCTCTGTTGTCCCTGAGTAGCTCAATTCGCCCGCACCAATCGACGAGACCAATGCACCAATACTTGCACCACCCGAAATTTCGAGCCAAGGCAAGGCTCGAATATAGCCCATCACAGGCACATCAATATAAGCGTTGGTAATATTGAGTGTAATATCTTTTTGACCAGTGGTAGCAATACTATTGGCCTGATTGGCAATATAAAAACTTTGATAACTTGGTCCCTCAAAAGAGTAGCGAGTACCTTTTTGCGAAAACATCAATTCTGTTCGTAAACCAGCAATTTCAGTAAACTTGAAATTGATAATAGCACCAATATGAAACCCTGAAATAAGTTGATTTTCTTCTAGCATATTGCCATTGTCATCTTCTTCGGTAGGACTTTGGAATGTAGAAAAATTGAGTCCTGCTTTAAAACCATAACCCATTTCTTGAGCTGAAAGAAATGAGGATACACCAAAAAGTATAAATAAGATATATGAAAATTTAGTCATGCTTAATTGAAAAGTTTTTATAAAATTCAAAAAACACACAAAAATACAGTATCTCTACAAGGAAAAGGTCATATATCCGTTTTTTTACGAATATTTTTTGAAAATGCGTTATAAAAGCAAAAGGGGTTTTGGCATTGCCAAAACCCCTCGTTATTTTTTATATAGTAAGTAAGTTTTTAATTTCTTGAACGCATACGTTCTTTATATTTTATGAGTTGACGTTTGAGAGCTGTTGCAGCACTGTCAACAGATGCTTCGAAAGTCTTATTCGTTTCTTTGACATACAAAACACTGCCAGGAATAGCGAGTTTTATTTCCACAACTTTGTCTCGAATCTGTCCTGAATTTTCAAGTTTCAAGGTCACATTGGCATCCAAAATTCGGTCAAAGAACTGTTCTAATTTCGTCAACTTTTCTTCTATAAATTGTAGTAGCTTAGAATCTGCTGAGAAATGAACTGATTGAGTGTGTACTTTCATCGTTTAACTTTTTAAATATTTAAAAATACATTGTCAAAAGGCGATTTTTT
>JAHDEQ010000148.1:1433-2547 GCA_020628755.1 Saprospiraceae bacterium | reverse complement strand
CACGTGCATACTTGAACACGTGAACACGCAAAATTTCATTTTGCTTTCGGATGCGCTTGTTCGTACACTTTTCGCAGTTTTTCGATGCTATTGTGTGTATAAACTTGCGTTGCAGCCAAATTGCTATGTCCCAAAAGTTCTTTAATGGCATTTAAGTCAGCACCATTGTCGGACAAATGTGTTGCAAAAGAATGACGCAACACATGGGGACTTTTTTTCTCAATAGTCGTTACCATCGAGAGGTATTTTTTTACTAAATCATACAATAATTTAGAGTATAATTTTTTTCCTTTTTGAGTAATAAAAAGCTCTTCGGGCAATTCACAATCAAAGGTTTTTTCCCTCGCATCAACATAATCATTGAGCGTATCTTCGAGCTTTTTGCCGAAAGGCACTAAGCGTTCTTTATTGCCTTTGCCAAGTACTTTGAGTTGGCGTTGATAAAAATTAACGTCGGACAATTTTAAACCCAATAACTCCGAACGACGAATCCCCGTTGTATAAAAAATCTCCATAATGGCACGGTCACGCAAACCCTCAAAGTCTTTAGTAAATATCGTATGTTCACTAAAAAGGCGTTCCATACTTTCTTTACTTACAAAAACAGGGAGACGCTTGCCCGTTTTGGGAGGCAAAACTTTGACCATAGGGTTTTTGGTCAGATATTCGCGTTTGAGCAGGAATTTAAAATACGTTTTAAGGCAAGACAATTTGCGGTTGATAGTGCGTGCTGAGATACCATTTTCCATGAGTTGAGCCATCCACGATCGGATGTGTGTATGCTCAATAGCTTCGATAGCAATGCCATCATATTGTTTTTCTAAATAGGCCATAAACTGCCCTAAATCAATTTTATAGGCAGTGACCGTGTGTGGAGAAAAACGTTTTTCTAGTTCGATATAATGGAAAAAAGTCTCTTCTTTCATACAGCGTCTATATCAATCGTGTAAATCCTAAATTAGTTGTTTTTCAAAACCTTAATTTATAAAATGCTTTTCAAAAAAACAAGTATTTGCTTTTGTTTGTTGTTTACAAAATTATATTTATTGCAAATACTCTACCAAATTTGTAAAATACTTGTTGAGTGAATCTTTTTTACCGATGTATGGTTTAA
>JAHDEQ010000148.1:0-1333 GCA_020628755.1 Saprospiraceae bacterium | reverse complement strand
AGAATGATTTTACTTGCTTTGATTCTTAAATGATTACATTCCTGCACTTGCCTATCGTACGATAGGTTTATATATTCAATAATTCATGCATTAAAGAAAATGTCTAAACAAAGAAAAGATAGAGATCGGTTTTTGAAAACACCGCAATATGCAGGCGGACTCAAAGCTATGCGCCAGTTTGTTGCCGAAAATTTAAAATATCCAAAGGCGGCTTTAGATGGCAAAATTGAAGGCACAGTTGCTGTCAAATACGACATCAACTACAAAGGAAAAGTAACTGATGCCAAAGTAACTTCTGGCATTGGGCATGGTTGTGATGAGGAGGCTATTCGGATAGTCAAGCTATTTCAATTTTCTGCTCCACGCAATCATAAAAAGATGAGAGTGCTTTTTCATAGAAGTATAAAAATTCATTTTCGATTACCGAAACAAAAACCAGTTGCCAAACCCAAAGTGCCGGCTCCGCCGACCACTGTCCAGTACACTTATACAAAGGCCTCTCCTAAAAAACAAGTCAAAACAGAAAAGAAAAAGTCAGGGACATATAGTTATACGATACAGATTTAAAAATTTTACTTTTCAAAAGTAGGGTAAGAGGATGTTTTGTTGTTATCAACAACAAACACAATTCCCTCATTAAAATAAAATTACCATGAAACTATCCAATTTATTTATCCTAGCCATCTTATTTATTTCATGCGGAGCGTGCAATAAAGATAATGAACCCATCAATGCTGGCAACGACCCCAATTTTACCATTGTTGCTAATGACGATGGTGTTTTAGATGATTTTACTCGAAAAGTAGAAGTTTTTGGAATTAAAATATTTGCAGTACCTAATGTAACAGACGCTAATTTGCTGCACGCAGCAAATGTCATGGCGCAATATCTTGATAATGACGAAGACGGAGTTGTGGACAATCAGTTGGTACTAGATGAAATGCTCGACAATAATGCTTTTATGGTCATGTGGAAAAAAGAAAATGACCTCAACATTGACCCACCCAACGATTGGACAGGACAAGATCTTGGCAATGATGAAACGAACCCTTCTTATGTAGCAAGTGGCAAAACGGGACGTTTTGATGCTTCTCTCGAAGAGGTTTTTCATATTATTTCACATGCGGGGTATTCAAAAGTTTATCCAGATGCTTTTGGAGAAGAAATTGGTTCTGAATTGGCCAATGCGATGGATATTGCACGAGGCGGACAGTTTACAGCTGTTCCTAGTTCTTATCCAGATGGTGCTTGGTATTCTTATGATGATGAAACTTGTGATTATGGTTGTATGGCAACCGAATATTTTTATTGGGCCTTGACTTCTATTTTAGGT
>JAHDEQ010000004.1:41173-53358 GCA_020628755.1 Saprospiraceae bacterium | reverse complement strand
GCTTGTGAGTTCTCCTGAAGGACTATCACAAGTCAATTGACTTACACCATCAATGATAACGGTAGGTTCTTCATTAATAGTTATGGAAACAACCTCTTCATCAGAAGGGCATTCTTGGCCTTGTGGACTGGTATAAGTAAAGTTGTATGTTCCATTATCTAAATCTGTTCCATCAAATGTAGCATTGGTAGCATCAAAGCCGCCGCCAGCAGGATTGCCAGCATTGGCAGTCCAAGTACCGCCCATATCGGCATCTGTTAATAAAGTATTCAAATCAATCAAACTTGCTGCATCAGCACATTGTGCTTCGGTAGTACCAAGTCCTGCCGAAGTAGGCGTTTCTTCGGTAACTGCGGCTTCGGCAGTCCCTGAACAACCAGAGTTGTCTGTTACAGTTAAGGAGTACATTCCAGCATTTGATACTTCTATGGTTTGAGTATCAAAGCCTCCTGGTTCCCAATTGTAGGTTGCAAAACCTGCGCCTGCATCAAGCACGGCAACATCACCTGAACAGAAAAGCATTTGCCCGCCAATAACAGGATTTAATTGGTCACTTTCGGTTACGGTAATTTCTGCCATACCCGTACAGCCTAAAGCATCTGTAACCGTTACGGTATAAGTGCCAGCCTGTGAAACTTCTATGGTTTGGGTATCGCCATCTGCGCCCCAATCGTAAACTTCATATCCTGAGCCTGCATCAAGTATCGTAGATGAGCCTGTACAGAAAGACTCACTACCTGCAATAGTTGGTGTAGGCAGTGGTTCAATTGTTACATCAACGCTAGATTCTGCGCTACAACCTTCGGCTGTCATAATACTTACGGTATATGTACCTGTAGAAGTAACCTCATAAGTTTGTTCTGTACTTCCGTCTTGCCATATATAAGTAAAGCCTGCACCTGCATCAAGGATGGTAGTCTCGCCTTCGCAAAGATTTTGATTTGCCCCCAAATCCACACTTGGATTTGGATTTTCCGTTATTGCAATAGAACCTTCTCCTGTACAACCACTTAGGTTCGTTACAGTCACAGTATAAGTGCCTGAAGCATCTACGGTAATGCTTTGAGTATCTTCATTATTATTAGACCATAAATAAGAGGAGAATCCTGCACCTGCATCGAGGGTAGTCGTTTCTCCGTCGCAAAAATCTTCGCCACTAATGTTAGGTTCTAATGATGTACTCTCTGTGACAACGACACAAGTCTCGCCCATACAGCCATTTTCGTCAGTGACAGTTACGCAGTATTGTCCTTCTTCATTGACTTCAACTGTTGGAGTATCTTGTCCATTAGACCACTCATAAGAGGCATACATACCTGCATCTAAAATAGTTGTTGTGCCTGTACAGAAAGTAGTAGAACCTGCAATATTAGGTTCAGGATTTGGATTTTGAGAAACAGCGATACTTGCTGTACCTGTACATCCACTTGCATCGGTAACTACGACCGAGTAGTTGCCTGGCAGATTTATTTCGATAGACTGTGTTGTTGCATTATTTGACCATGTATAAGTTGCAAATTCTTCTACTACAGAAATAGTAGTGCTTTCGCCTTGACAAAAATCGGTAATTCCTTCTAAGGTCGCCTGTAATTCATCTTGTACCGTAAGGGTCATTTGGTCGCTTGCGGTACAACCATCAGCGGTGCTGACGGTCACGCTGTATATACCATTTTGGTCGGCAATAAGTGTTGCATTGTTGCTTGTCGTACCATCAGGTTCTTCCCAACTGTAGGAGAAGAATGTACCTGGTGAAAGCACTACATTTTCGCCTGTGCAGACCGAAGCATTTGCTCCCAGTTCGGGTTCAGGTAGCATATTTTCTTGAACTGTAAATTCTGCTACACCTGTACAACCAGCGGCATCACTTACAGTAACACTGTAAGTGCCACCTTCGCTTACTTCGAGACTTTGATTTGCAGAAGCATTATCATCAGACCATGTATATGTTGTATAAGTTTCATTGACCGTTATTGTAGTCATATTTCCTTCACAAAAAGCATCTCCTGAAATAGTTGGCATCAAAGCATCTACTTCCATTACTGTTATAGAGCCTACTCCTGTACAACTCGAACCATCACTAACTGTGACGCTGTATGTGCCTGATTCGCTGATTGTGACCGTTCGTGTATTTGCTCCATTGGCATTGGCTGACCACAAATAAGTTGCAAAGCCGTCACCTGCATCAAGTTCAACAGAATCGTCTGAACAGAAAGAATCAGGACCAGTGACAACAGGCATCAAACCATCGGCTTCTTCAACCATGACAGAAGCCGAAGATGTACAACCATTGAAATCTACAACATCAACTGTTATTGTACCAGAATCCATCACATTAATACTTGTAGTATTATCGCCTGTTGACCACGATATGGATTCAAAAGGCCCTCCTGAAGCCGTGAGCGTTGTGCTTGCTCCTGAACAGAAAGTCGTAGAACCTCCAATGGTGACTTCTTGAGGAGTGTTTTCTGTAACATTTACTTGTGCTTCTCCTTCACAACCATTGTCGTTGGTAACGGTTACGCCATAAGTACCTGTTGCATCTACTGTAACGGATTGATTATTGGCATCGTTAGCGTTGGCCGACCATTGGTAAGTGGCGAAGCCACTACCTGCGTCAAGGTTGGTATCTTCACCTTCACAAAAATCTAAATCGCCTGTAATTTCAGGTTCAGGTGAGGCAACCTCTACTACTGTAGTACAAATTTCGCCTGTACAACCGTTGTCGTCTGTTACTGTAACACAGTACTCTCCTGCTGTAGTGGCATTGATGGTTTGGTTATTGGCCAAGTTTGACCAATTGTATTCTTCAAAACCTGCGCCTGCGTCGAGGGTTGTACTTTCGCCAGCACAAATATCTAATTCTCCTGTAATATTTGGAATTGGATTAGCTGTCTCATTGACCGTTGCTGAGGCTGTAGCCGTACAGCCATTGAGTGTTACTTCAACGGTGTATGTTCCACCTCCGACATCAATTGAGGTTTCAGTTTCATTATTGGGCGACCATGAAATAGAGTCGTAATTGCCTCCTGTAACATTTAGTGTCGTTTGTTCGCCTTCACAAATGTCTAAATTACCTGTAATACTTGGTATTGGAATGAGCGTTTCAGTAACAACAACAGAAGCTATTGACGTACAACCGTTGTTGTCTGTAACTTCAAGTGTATATTGTCCCCCTGAACTAACATCGAGCATTTGAGTAGTTATATCGCCTGGAGTCCAATTGTAGTTTGCAAAGCCTGCTCCTCCATCCAATTGAGTTGTTTCGCCCGTACAAATATCTAAATCGCCTGTAATGGTAGGCGGTGGAATGACATCTATTGTAACTACTATTTCATCTGTTCCTTCACAACCATTTGCATCTGTAACAGTTACGGCTACTGTTCCTGATTGGTTGACATTTAGCGTTTGACTAATTGAACTGTCCGACCAAGTGTAGGTTGCAAAATCTGCACCTGCATCGAGCGTTGCAGTGCCGCCATCGCACAACTGAATATCTGCACCTAAATCAACTGTAGGGTTAGGAATTTCATTGACTGTAATTGTTCCTGTACCTGTACATCCGCCTCCATCGCTGACTGTTACGGTATATGTACCAGTAGCATTAACTGTGATGGTTTGTGTGTCTTCATTATTATTTGACCATAGATAGGAATCAAAACCTGCACCTGCATCGAGCGTCGTATTTTCGCCTTCACAAAAATCATTTCCCGAAAGGTTGGGTTCTAAAGAGTCACTCTCCGTTACAATCAAACAAGTTTCGCCTGTACAGCCATTTTCGTCGGTCACGGTTACGCAGTATTCGCCTTCCATGTTTACAGAAATGGTTTGCGTATTTTGGCCGCTTGACCAAGTATAAGCATTATAAGTACCAGCGTCTAAGCTGGTGCTTGTACCTGAACAGAAGGTGTTACTCCCCGTAATACTTGGTGTTGGATTTTGAGACTCTACAACATTGACCTGCGCTGTACCTGTACAACTCGCTTGTGTTACCGTCACACTAACCGTTTGTCCTGAACTAACTGTAGTTGTTGCACTATTGTCACCTGTTGACCATTCTATATTATCATAACTCTCACTAAGATTAAGTGTAGTTGACTCGCCAGAACAAATCGCAAGCGTTCCTTCTATAATAGGTGTAGGATTAGGGTTGGCTGTGACGGTAAAGCTGTCTTCGGCGGTACAACCACTTGCATTGGTAACGGTAACGGTTACAGTTGTACTTGCAGAAACCTCTATTACAGGGCCATCTTGGTTGGTACTCCAAGCATAAGTACCGCCACCTGTAGCTGTTAAAGTCGTTGTTTCGCCTTCGCAAATAGTATCATTTCCTGTAATATCAATATCAGGTGCTGGAGATTCGGCAACATCAACGCAAGTTGAGTTGGAACAACCAATACCATCTACTACGGTCAGACAATAAGTACCTGGCATATCTACTGTGACCATATCCGTTGCTGATACATTGCCAATACCTGGGCCATTCCAAAAATAATTGATACTGCCGCTTCCTGTAAGTGTTGTTTCTTCGCCCGAACAAATACTTAGAACTCCATCAATTTGAGGTTCTGGAGCAGGATTAGCCATTAAATCAAATGAACCGAATGTAGGGCAACCAAATTGGTCAATTGCGTCAACAGTATATGTTCCCCCTTGAGTTGGAATAATACAACTTGTATTTTCTCCTGTGTTCCAGACTGCTGAAATAAAATTACCTTCAAGACAAAGTTCAAGTCCTTGTTCGTTGCCTTCACAAATTGCAGGTGGCCCTACAATTGTAGCTTCAGCCGCAATAGAAACACTAATTAATTGGCTAACTTCTCCTAAATTTCCACAATTATCAATCACTCGCCAAGCAACTGTAATTATATCACCTTGATCTATAATTTCGGGTTGTACCGTTCCGAAACCATCACAGTTATCTGTCCAAAATAATTCTTGTGGTTGAGGAATTTCTCCTTCACAAATTGTAATATCTAAAGGAGGTGCATCCAAAACTGGAGGCGTAATATCTTCTACTATGATATTTTGTTGTGCAATGATCGTTTGTCCTGTACAAGGGTCGTTGTACTCCCATATGCGTTCTACGACTCTAGGGCAAGAACCTCCATTATCAATCTCTATTCCTGGTACAACACCACTAATATTGCAATCACCAAATGCGCCGTTGTCATATTGCAAATCCTCCATTGGAGGAAGAAGATCTGCACATTCAAAATTCAAATCGGGTGGTACAAATAGGAATTGCGGCGGTGGTGGTGGATTAATCGTTATGTTTTGTATAAATTGAATTGGACTTCCACATTGATCCTCTCCAATCCATTCGTATGTAACAAGTCCGCCTAAACAAGGATTGGCTTCTCCATTCATTATACCAGGAATTGTTCCTGTAATTTGGCAAAGGTCAAACTGCATATTATCATAGACTAAATCTTCGAGAGGCGGCAATTGCTCACCACATTCAAGTGTAATGTCTTCAGGTATAAAGCCAACAACTGAAGGTAAAGGCGCAGGGCTAATTGTAATAGTTTGTGTATAAATTAGGAAATTGCCACATTGATCCTCTCCTTCCCAAGTATATAGTACTTCTCCACCTATACAAGCATCAAAGTTGCTAATTTCATCCCCCATAATAAAACCTGTATTTTGACATTGGCCTGTCACACCATTATCAAACTGTAAATCAGTAAGAGGAGGTATGGGCTCGCCACAAGCAACTGTAATATCTGGTGGTGGAAATAAAAAGTCAGCTGGGGTAGTTGGGTTAACCGTTATATTTTGAGTGTGATTTACAAAATTACCACATTGGTCTTCTCCTTCCCATACATACTGTATCGTACCTCCTGCACATGGATCAAAATCACCGATTTGTAAGCCTGATATAGAACCTGTTATTTGGCATTGTCCTGTCAGTCCATTATCGTAAATCAAATCATTAAGTGGCGGAAATGGATCGCCACAATCTAAAGTAATGTCAATTGGCAGGTTAACAAAATCTCCTAAAGGAGCAGCATCAACTGTAATGTTTTGGGTATATTCTAGCAAGTTGCCGCAGGCATCTTGCCCATTCCAAACATAAGATATCACACCTCCTAAACATGGATTAATATCTCCTAGTTGAATACCTGATATAGAACCTTCTATCAAGCAATTGCCTGATAGTCCATTGCTATACGTCAAATCTTGAAGCGGTGGTAATTGATCACCACAAACTAGGTTGATGTCTGCTGGTTGGTTATCAAATACTGGTATAGGAGCAGGATTAACCGTTATAGTTTGTGTGTACTCCAAAGGAGTGCCGCACTGGTCGGCTCCCATCCAAATATATAGGATTGTGCCACCTATGCAAGGATCTGTGTTGTCTTGCATCACACCATCAATTGTTCCTGTTATTTGGCAATTACCAGTTAGGCCGTTATCATAAGTAAGAGGTGCTAAAGGCGGTAGTGGATCGCCACAATTGATAGCATCATCAAAAGGAAGGTTTTGTAATGTTGGTGGAGGTGCAGGACTTACATTTATCGTTTGAGTGTAACTCAAAAGATTGTCACATAAATCTAATCCTTCCCATACATAGGTAATTATTCCACCCGTACAGGGATTACTCATGTCATTCATTATACCATCTATTGTTCCTGAGTTGGTACAAGTACCACCTGTACCATTGTCAAAAGCTAAAGGTGCAAGAGGTGGCAAAGGATCGCCACAGCTGATATCAATATCTGCTGGTGGGTCAATGAAATCTGCGGGAGGTCCTGGATTTATTGTTATCGTTTGACTATGATTTAGAGGATTGCCACATAAGTCTTCACCTATCCAGGAATAAATAACCGTTCCGCCACAAGCATCTGACATATCTTGCATTGTACCTGGTATTACTCCTGAGTTGGCACAAAAATCTATTTGATTGTTGTCGAAAGGAAGATCAAGAAGTGGTGGTAAAGGATCGCCACAATTGATTTCTATATCTGCTGGCATATCCAAAAATTCTGCAGGAGGGGCAGGTGTTACCGTAATGGTTTGTGTATATTCTAATGGATTATCACACAAATCAAAGCCACTCCAAGTGTGCGTTATTGTACCTCCTTCACAAGGAGTACTCATATCATTAATAATAGGAGTAATCACTCCATTATTGCCACAAGTAGGGTCGCCATTATCAAAAGGCAAGTCTGTTGGTATAGGTATTACTTCTCCACAAGTAACTACCAAATCTGGTGGCATCATAGTAAAATTAGCTGGTATTGTAGGACTAATCGTTATTGTCTGCGTGTGCATAAGAGGATTGCCACAATTGTCTTCACCTATCCAATTATAAATAACGGTTCCGCCACAAGCATCTGAATTATCAATAACATCAATAGTGAGTGTTCCTGTATTGGCACAAATATCTGTTGCTCCATTATCAAATACTAAATCTACTTCTGGAGGTAAGGGTTCGCCACAACCAATTGTTATATCATCTGGAGCTCCTTGTATCATTGCCTCAGGCGGAGGCAAAACCGTAATGGTTTGAGTATGATTGAGAGGATTGCCGCAGGCATCCTCTCCTGTCCAATCGTAAATTATCGATCCACCAGTACAAGGGTCTGTATTTATTTGTTCTGTTCCTACGAGTACTCCTGAATTATTACAAGCAGGGTCGCCGTTATCATATAGCAAATCAATAAGTGGTGGTATAGGATCTCCACACATAATGGTCATATCAAAAGGTGGGTCTATTATCATAGATGGTGTGGTAGGTTGAACCGTATAAGTTTGAACATAAGTTAATTCCGTTCCGCAAGCATCCATGCCTGTCCAGGTATTGACTATTGTACCTCCTAGACAACCGTCCGTATTGTCTATTTGATCGCCTGGTATGCTTCCCATATCCGTACAAGCCCCAGTAAGGCCATTTGAATATTCAAGAGGAAGGGGCAGTTCGGGAAGTGGGTCACCACAATTCAAAACAATATCTGAAGGAGGAGGATTTAGAAAACTTCCTGGAGCAGAAGGATTCACAACGATTATTTGTGTGTGTTCTCCTACATTTCCACAAGCATCTGTAGTCGTCCAAGTTCTGGTAATATTTCCTCCATCGCAACCATTTGTATTATCACTTTCTATCGGAGAGGCTACACCTGTTCCATCACAAATATCAACCCATTCTAAATCAGTTGCCATAGGTATATCCGTTACACAATCAATTGTGGCGTTAGGCGGTATATTTTGAAAAACAGGAGGATCTAAATCTCCTACTTCAAAATTGATACAAGAAATATCGCAACAAGCCGTAAGACAATCAATAGATCCCAGGGGCGATCCTGCTGCTGGGATTGGAGCATCTGTCCCATAGTTATAAGAACACACTTGAAAATTAAAAGGACAAGTACCTCCAACAGGAGCCATCGGGGTGAAACTACCCGATGGCGAAAAAGCAACATCCACTATTATATCGTTAGGATCAACCAATAATACAGCTTGCATATTGGCAGGAGTAAAGCCTGATGCTATCGCTGTCACCATGCCTCCTGGGCAGGTAGTCGCAGGGCTAACTGTCGCCGTTCCTGCCATAGATTCACAACATTGTTGAACAACGAATGGAGCTTCTGCAAAATCACCACACCCCCCAAGTGCGTCACAATCTAGCGAAGAAAGCGGTTGACCTGCTGCTGGAAAACCGCAACCATTTATAGCATCAAAATTAAAACTGACTACACTGTAATTACCAGGTGTATTAATTGGATTGAATGTTGCGCTAGGTCCAAAAGCTATTTCTACTATAGTCCCTGCATCATCAACAAGCATAGTTACTTGTTGATAAATCGGATTTGTATTGTATCCTGTGACAGAAGCCTGAATAGGTTCTCCTGTACAAGGTGCTGGATTGGCAACTGCAGGAGTGCCTGCATTTGCTTCACAACAAGCTTCTATCAAAACTTCTATACAAGCCTGTGTTTGGCATCCTACGCCACTTATGGCATTTACACAATAAACTGTACTTTCGATAGGATTGACTTGAATCATTGAACCCGAAGCTCCATTGTCCCATGAATAGTTGTCACAACCGAATCCTGCATCTAAGGTCACAAGTTCTCCAGGACATACAGGGCCAATGATACCACCTTCGGGTAGTGCTGTCCCTGCATTAGAAATATTGACAGGAATAGTTACAGCAAATTGACAAGCTGATGGATTCTCCCAATCCCCCGTCTCTCCATCATCTGTTATCGAAAATGTAATAGTCTCTGTTGCAGTACCACTTGTACTTGGACAAAACTCTAAAGCAAAAGCAAAAGTAGGGCAGTCTGTGTCGCAAAGAATACCCCAATTATCACTTGCATCGCCTGGAGAACCAAAAAATCCACCACAACATCCAGATGTAGAATCTGTACCATCGTAGTAAAAACCTGCTCCATAAACACTATTTGAACAGCATCCTTCAATACTGTTTTGGAAAAGCCATCCTCCTCCTGGGTTATTTCCTTGTGCTACTGTCCATCCAGCCGAATTGGAAAACGAGATTCCATGAATCCAATTGTTATTAAAGCCTACTTGCCAATCAAAACTCAACGTAACTGTTAAGCCTACCGCCCCACATCCTGTAGCCATTAACTCTAATGGTGTACCAATTCCTGTACCCGTGGGGCCTACTGTACCAGTAACCGATGAAGCTCCAGTGTTGACAACAGCCCCCGAAAAATCAGTAATGGTTGCTTGGATATTGCAAATAGAGCAATCGTCATTGGGTTCATTACATTGTGCTAGTGCATTATTTGATAAAAAGAAAAGAAAACAAAAAAGAAGGGGTAGCCCTAATAAGAATTTAGGACTTTTCTTAAGAAAAGATAAAACTACTCTCATGATTTAAGAAAATTAGTATTTGAAAATTCAGATACTAATTGGTTGATGCTTAACTTAGATGCAAAAACTTGTATTTTTTCATCTAATTCAGCGTTTGTCCAATTTAGTATTGCATCGTTTGTTTTAATATTTTTTGAGGCAAATACCTCTACTGCTAAGGATTTGAACCTAAGCAAAATATAGTTCTGTTGGTAAAATGAGATAGTTCAGATTGGATTATTCTATCTGACATTCAGGATGAGTTCTAAACCAAGAACATATAAAGTTATGATTTTTTTGAACATAATGTACGGTTTTTGTTGTAAAACCTGCATTAAACTCAAAAAAACGATTATTCTACACAATAAAAATTGGAAAAGCCTGTGCAAACTTCCGTTTGTACAGGCTTTGTTATTAAGTCATAACAAAAAAAGTAGGAAGGTTATCTCCTTTCCCTAACTCGTTCTACGAGTTTTCGCTTAAAATTGCGTTCTGCCAAATGTAGTTTAACAAGCTGTCGAGCCGAAAGTACTTGCTTAAACCGTTCAAAATAATTTCGCTCCAGTTGTAATTGTTTTTCTTGGTTTTCAAAATGAGAAGCAATCAATTGTTCGGCTTCTTGCTCGGTGAGGTCAGTAGCTCTTTTTTCGAGACGAGATGATTTTCGGAGTTCTTTTTTCTTTGCCTCAAATTCATTATAAACAGGCCAAAATTGTTGAGCCTCTTCGGAAGTCATCTGTAAAGCATCTGTTATAAATGCTACCTTGACAGCACGGATACGTTCCTCTTTTTGAGCTCGAGGATGCTGAGCTTGGAGGTGTAAGTTAAAAACAAATCCTAAAATGAATACAATGATAAATTTTCTCATTTCTCTAAATTTAAAATTTAAAATAATTCTTCGAGCACTTCCATTTCTATATCATCTAGTGCGTCTATCAAATCAATTTCTTCAATAGCATCATCCAAAAAATCCATAGAGATGTCTTCCTCTATGATTTCTGTAATATCCGTTACTTCAAAATCTTCGAGGTTGTTATAAATATAAGTGTTAACTTCTTCTTTGCTCAAATCCATCAAAGCTATATTTTGATTTTGCTGGAACGGTTGATTGGAAAACAAAAAGTACGCTGCCAAAACAATTCCCACAGCACTTGCTAGCGCAAGTGCTAGGCGAGGTTGAAACAATCGCAGCAACCAAGTATCTATTTTTTCAAAAAAAGAAGGTCGAATTTTCTCTTCCTTCAATTGTATTTCCCCCAACACATTATCTGTCAAATCATCAAAATAACCTTTAGGAATACTTAAATTTTCTTTGCGTTCCAACTTTGCCAAAAGTGGAGCAATTTCTTCCAATTCTTTTTGTATTTCTTCTCTTTTATTCATTAAAATATATCTTCGTTTCTCAAATAGCTTTCAATTTTCTTTACCGCATGATGATAATTGGCCTTGAGCGCACCAACCGAAGTTTCCAATACAGATGAAATCTCTTGATAGGACATTTCGTCATAGTAGCGCATATTGAAAACCAAACGTTGTTTTTCGGGCAAATTTGACAAAGCTGTTTGAAGTTTGGTTTGCGCCTTTTCGGCATCAAAAAAAGAATCTGCTTTTAAGGTGTTCGCCAAACCCAAATGTTCATTTTCAATCGAACTTGTGTAAACCTTCTTTTGCTTCCGCAAAAAAGTAATCGTTTCATTAGTAGCAATTCGATAAAGCCAAGTATATAATTTTGCATCACCTTTAAATCTTTCTATATTCCGATAGACTTTAATAAAGGTATTTTGGATAACATCGTTGGCATCATCATGTTCTGCGACCATCCTTCTAATATGCCAATAGAGGCGTTCTTGATATTTTTGCATCAATAAGCGAAACCCCTTTTCAAATTGGTTTTGATGGGTTAACAATTCAAGTATCTTTTCGTCCGAAACGTCTTTCACCAAACAAGTTTAGTCATAAAAACAACACCTTTTGGACACTTTCAAGAGCAAAAGGTTTAATTCGATAATAAAATTATAGAATAGTTGAACAAAAAATTATTACTTTTAACAATCTTATTTCAAATTTTGAAACCATTAAAAACCAATCAACTATGTTTAATTTTTTGAAAAAACTTTTTGGAGCAGCCAAAGATACAGTCGAAAATGCTGCCGAAACAACCAAGAATATAGCTGGTGATGTTGTGGATAAAGCTGGTGATGTAGCAGGTGGTGCAGTGGATGTAGTCAAAGATGCAGGTGGTGCAGTCGTGGAAGGTGCGAAAAATGTCGGCGGCGCTGTCGTGGACAAAGCTGGCGATGCAATTGATGGGGCTAAAGACTTAGCACAAGATGCTATCGATGGTGATGCCTAAAAATCAAAAC
>JAHDEQ010000004.1:30744-41073 GCA_020628755.1 Saprospiraceae bacterium | reverse complement strand
GGGGCTAAAGACTTAGCACAAGATGCTATCGATGGTGATGCCTAAAAATCAAAACCATTTTGTAGTTCTCCAATCAAAAATAGCTATCAATTCAATTTGATAGCTATTTTTGTATAAGTTTACAGGAAGAGAAAACGAATAATGCTAAAATACTTTTATACGCTACTTTTTTTGTTGTGCAATAGTATTTTCTGTTGGACACAGACAGAAGAAATACAGATAAAAGTATATGGTTTTGAAGAAGGACTATCGCATCGCAATGTTTTCAAAATACAACAAGACGAGAAAGGTTTTATTTGGTTAGCAACATTCAATGGACTCAATCGCTTTGATGGTGTACAATTTGAAGCCTTTGATTTTTTGCCAAATGGCAACAAAAACACGCCTTTTATCTCAGATATGTGTATTGATACGCTCGGCAATATTTATACACTTGTCAACCAAAACATTTATCAATTTCATCCTGATAAGCAGTTGAAAAAAGCGTTTCAATCTAGCTCGTCTCAAAGCACACTTCCACCAAGTCAACTCTTTTTAGACCAAAATCAAAAACTTTGGTATAGCTCGTTTTCGAGCGAAGGGAGTCATAATGTATTAAACAATCCTTATGACACCTTAGGACATAAAACCCTCCGAGGAAATTATCCTCGAAAGCCCTTTGCCCAAAATAAAAACACCTACTATACTTCTGAAAAAAACAACCAAATCTTAGCTTTTCGTATCAACGAAAAGACCGCTAAAAAATATAAACTCCCCATCAAAAATCGTATTAGCGATTTGTTTGTAGATACTCAAAATCAAGTTTGGATTTTGACCGAACAAGGACAAGTTTTTTATCTCAAAGATGGTCTATTGCTTCCGCATGAAATTTCTTCTCAATTCAAAAGTGGACGACAAAATTTGTCTTCGATTTTGGTCGAAGACAATGGAGATATTTGGCTGGCTGGGTTTTCTAACCTTTGGCATTTTGACAATACCGCCAAAAAAATGACCAATTACAACAATCGGATTCGGCAAATCACCAAAAATGCAGTCAACTATCGACAGCTTTATCAAGACCGTCAGGGCTTAATTTGGGTAGCTTCTGATTTCGGAGCCATCAAAATATCCAAGTCTAATCAACTTTTCCAAAATTACTTGCATGAAGGGAGCGAGTATTGTGCTAACGGCGTGTGTAGCATGCGTGGCATCACGGGCGACGGCAACAATCGTGTGTTTTTTGCTTACTACAATTCGATTCATCAACTCAATACCAAAACGGACGAAATTCGTCCACTTTTTCGAGCTTTTCCTTTCTACAATTCGCCTTTTGGAATCCTGTATCACAAGGAAAAACTATACATTGGCAATGGTCGAAAAATTGACCTTCAAACTATGAAAATTGATACGCTTTTTCAGGGCGAAGCTACTGACAAAGGGGTACTTAGTTTTGACAAAGACAGCCTTTTGTGGATGGGTTATGAAAAAGAAATTCACCTTTTTGACCAAGCCGATCAAAGTGTGCCTGTGGACACACTTTCAGGAATTTTAGACTCCATAAAGTCCGATATAAATTACCTTTATCAAGGCAAAACCAATGACTATTTTTGGATAGCTACCAACGAACATGGCTTGCTGCGCTACTCCAAAAACACTTCCGAAATCAAAACGATTCATACTAAAAACTCTGAGCTAAACAACAATCGTATTCTAGCCCTTTACGAAGACAATCAGCAGCGTTTGTGGATTGGAACTGCCAACGGACTTCACTTTTTGCACATTCCTTCGGGCAAGATTTCGGTCAAGACGACGGAGGAAGGCTTGACCAATAATTTTATCAATGGCTTACTTTCGGAGGGTGATACTTGTGTGTGGGTGAGTACCGACAATGGCTTGTCTCGCTACTGTGTGGCCGACGATTCTTTTACCAATTATTATCAAAAAGACGGTTTATCTTCTAACGAATTTAATCGTATTTCCTTTTATCAATCCCTTGATGGAAGGCTTTATTTTGGAGGCCTCAACGGAGTCAATGCTTTTTATCCATCCGCACAATTTATGCAAGAAAAAAAGCAGACTCAAGCACCACTTTTGTTTACTTCTTTTTCAAAATTTGATGGTAAAATTGATAGTTTGATTACTCAAAAAACGAATTTAAAATCCGACTCAAGCATTGAACTTTCGCATCAAATTCGATTTTTCACCCTCGAATTTGCCCTAGCTGATTTTGCTAACTCAAGTCAAAACAATTATACCTATCAACTCGAAGGATTTGAACCCGATTGGTCAAAACCCTCCAATAATAATGTAGCACGTTATTACAATATTCCTGCGGGCAATTATACCTTTAAAGTAAAAGCAAGTGCCATTGGTGAAAACTGGAACAAACAAATATTAGAAATTCCGATTCGAGTTCGGGAGGCATTTTACAATACTTGGTGGTTCTTGCTAACGGCTCTCGCCGTAGCATCCGCTTTGGTTTTGGGTTTGTTTCGTTACAGAATTTACAGAATCGAACAAGGCCGAAAAAAACTAGAAGAAGAAGTACAAATTCGCACCCAAGAACTTGCCCTCGAAAAAGAAAAATCGGACAAACTCCTACTCAATATCCTACCTGCAGAAACTGCCGAAGAACTCAAACAATATGGCAAAGCCAAAGCCAAACGTTACGAAAAAGTCACTGTTTTTTTCTCCGACTTCAAGGGTTTTTCTACCATCTCCAAACAACTCGAACCCGAAGAGTTGGTTGCTGAAATAGACCTTTGTTTTCGCACCTTCGACGAAATCATGGAAATGTACGGGCTCGAAAAAATCAAAACCATTGGCGATGCGTATATGTGCGCTGGAGGCATTTCCAATACTCCTAACAACGCTGCCGAAAAAGTGGTGCAAGCGGCCCTCGAAATACAAGCCTATATGGCGGCACACGCCTTTGAAAAAAAGGATAGAAATGAACCTTATTTCGAGGCTCGCATTGGTATTCATACAGGTTCGGTTGTAGCTGGAATCGTTGGCATCAAAAAATTTGCTTATGATATTTGGGGCGACACGGTCAACATTGCTGCTCGTATGGAAGGCAATGGCGAAGTCGGGCGAGTCAATATTTCAGAAGCGACGTATCAATTGGTCAAAGATAAATTTGAGTGTACGCCTCGTGGCAAAATCAACATCAAAAACCAAGGTGAAGTAGATATGTATTTTGTGGATGGGAAAATCTAATTTTATAAACCTTTCGCCTTGTTTTTCAATTATAACTGTATTATTTTAGTCAAAATAATATCAAAAACGGAGTATCAAAAAGATCATCTCTCAAATTTATAGAGAAAAAATCGTATTTTAGATTTTAATTTTTTTACTATGAAAGATGCAAAGTATTTGATTGCTTATGTTGGCCCGATTGCGGCCCTACTAGGTCTTTATTTTGGAGGAATTTGGTCCTTTGGAATTATTTATGTTGGTTTTGTAATTATTCCAATTATTGAGGTTTTTTCAACAGGTACGACCAAAAACCTAAGTGAACAAGAAGAAGAAAGCAAGCTCAAATCTCGATTTTTTGACTATTTACTCTACCTCAATGTGCCTTTATTATATGGTATTCTTTGGTTGTATTTTACACGTATTACAGGTAGCGAGCTGACTACTTTTGAATATGTCGGCATGACCTTTAATGCAGGAAGCGCAGTTGGTATTTTGGGTATCAATGTAGCGCATGAGTTGGGACATCGAACAACGCAATTTGAGCGATTTTTATCCAAAACCTTGTTGCTACCTGCGCTTTATATGCACTTCATTATTGAACATAACTTAGGACATCACAAAAATGTATCTACACCTGAAGACCCAGCTTCGTCTCGCTTTGGCGAAAATATTTATGCGTTTTTTGTACGCTCCGTTTCATTAAGTTATTTGGATGCTTGGAAAATAGAATCACAATTATTGGAACGAAAGAACGTTTCTTTTTGGAGTCTGAACAATAGAATGATACAATATCAATTGATCCAAATTATTTATCTAGTTGTAGTTGGATTGTTGTTTGGTTGGGCAGTATTGCCGCTTACCTTGGCAGTAGCGGTAATTGGATTTTTGCACTTAGAAGCCGTCAACTACATCGAGCATTATGGTTTACAACGCAAAAAACTAGACAATGGTCGTTACGAAACCGTCAAACCACATCACTCGTGGAACTCTAATCATGAATTGGGACGTATCTTTTTGTACGAATTGACACGTCATTCTGACCACCACTACAAAGCATCACGCAAATATCAAGTACTCCGACATTTTGACGAAAGTCCCCAGTTGCCTTATGGTTATCCAGCTTCTGTTTTGATGGCTTTTGTACCACCACTTTGGTTTAGTGTGATGAACAAACGAGTGAAAGCCTTTAATGCTTAAATGCAAAATTTTAATACAATTTCAAAAAGTCCCAAATACGTTGTGTGAAGTTGGGGTCACCTCCTCCTAATCCGTGTGTTCCTCCAATGACAATGTGATAACTCACTACAAGCCCTGAAGTACAATTGTTGTAAAAATAGGAATCTACAGCATCGCTGCCCCAGGTATCCGAAACATAATTTGGGGTAACATCACAAGAAAATTCTGCTGCCCAATCTTCAGCACTTGCTTGAGCAGAAAGGAAGGTTTGACCAACAGCAGAAGAACCTCCATCCACTGGAATCAATCCATCCATATCGCCATTAACCTGATACACGGCAATGGCTCTGGGTGGAGTTACGAGTGCTTGATTGACATTGAGTTGACTTACAATGGGTGCAATTGCATTGAAATAGGCTCGTTGTCTGCCAAACTCATTGAGCACGGCGGCTCCATTGGAGCTGCCGATACCATACACTTTAGTAAAATCAATATTGGTATAGTTAGCCAATTCTGCAAAAATCAAGTCTATAAATTCCAGTTCATCTGCATTAGAGCTTTCGGGCCCCAAATTCCAAACATTATTAAATCCCTGTGGGTAAACACCGATTACATTTTCATTTTCAATGATAGTATTCAAACTTCCATTATTATAATATTGAGAAGCATTGCCTCCACTTCCGTGAAAATAAAAAAGCAAAGGATATTGTACATTAGGATCGATAGTAGCTGGTGCTCGGAGGTAAACGGGGCGGTCTTCTACCACCCCGTCAATCGTTTGGGCGATGGTAAAAGAAGATTCCCCAGCAGGCACAGCACTTCCACAACCTTGAATTTCTGCCAAAAATTCTCCATTAACTTGTACTTCAAAGCCATCATTGAGGCAAATAGCCGTTCCAGCTTGAAAAATTACATTTTCTGTTGATGTAATGATGGCATCGGAGTAAATAGAATCGGCAGCATTAAAAAGGCTAGCTCCTGAAGTTGAATTTACCTCAAGCACTGAAGGGCAAGTACTCGTTGGCGGTTCTGTACAAGGGTCAGTACCTGTGCTAAAAAATCCCATTTCAAAGAAGTCAAGCGTACCTGTACTTGTAACTGCATTAGTAAATGAAATGGCCAATTGCCAAGTTCCGTTGAGGTCTTGACCATTATTAACTGCACTTATAGATTCTAAGGGTTGATAAAAAGCCGTATAAGGAGAACTTGCTGTAGAAATATCGGCAGGAGAACCCAAGTTGAAACAGGTATTATCAAAAACAGTTCCTGAAACTTGATTTTCAGTCAGCAAAACGCTCGTACCATCAGGCGCAATCAAAGCAATAGAAAGACTGGCCAAGTCAGGATGATTAATGTCCATACAAGTGCCATCAGCAATATGATTGCAATCGAGTCCGCTTGCATTGAGGTCAAAATAGTTGATGGCTACATTTGGGTCAATGATACCCGTATTTCCTTGAATACGTGTAAATTGTGCATTTACAAGATGGATTCCCAACAAGCAATAGCAAAAAAGCAGTAGTGTATATTTTGAGTTCATTTAAGGTAATTTAAAATAATTGAAAATTTGGGAGCTTACTTGGGAAGATTCTACAAATGTAAATTTAAACATAAAGTATGGAACAATAAAATTTCTAGTTTTTTATAACACTTAAAATACGGTCAAAAAGTCGTTCGGCAAGGCTTCGTTTTTGTGTAATAAATAAGGCTGTACCTGTCATTTCGTGTCGAAACTCAATTGTTTTGTTGTAACTCGTTTGGAGTGGATAAGGGAGTTCAACAAGGATTTTATAGACTTCATTTTCGGCAATAGTAGGAATATTTTTGACCTTTCCTTCGAGTATTCCAAACTCTTGATAAGGGTAAGCATCGAGCTGAATTTGAACTAAGGTCTGTTGATTGATTTTTCCTAGACGAAGACTAGGTACTAAGGCTGTAGCAAAAATCCGAGGCGGATTATTTTCTACAGGAGCTATCGAAAAAAGAGGCGTTTGACTAGGAATAAATTGTCCAAGAATCCAATTATCTGTCTTATTTATTTGTCCGTTCATAGGAGCAAACAGAAGGTAGTTTTTCTTCCATAATTCAATTGCAGCTAATATTTCTTGAATGTCTTTTTGTAGCTGTAGCTTTTTTTCGGCACTTCCTCTTTTTTGTTCAAATGCTACTTCGAGAAGCGATGCTTTGAGTTTTTCGATTTGCAATTCATTGTTAATTATTGAATTGTTATGGCGTTCTAGGCTTTGTTGGGCAACTAAAAAAGCCGACGTACTTTGCTCTACTTCTTGACGACTTGCCGATTTTTGAGCCAATAAGGTTTCTCCACGTTCTTTGGCCAATCGAGCCAAATCAACGGATGCTTGCAAGGTTGTTTGTTGTTGGAGAAGTGCGGCATTGAGTTCTTCTAACTTGGCAATTTGATGCTCAATATTATTCTTTTTTAAAGCAGAAATATCATTTTGAACAAAATAATCATAGGCTTTTTGATGAATCAAAAAATCAGACCACAAAGGTAAAATCTCATCCAATTTGAGCGTAGCACTATTAGAAGGAAGTTTTTTTTTACTCGTAATATTCCAATTTTGACAAAAGTTTTCGACCAAAAGCACTTCTTCAAAATTAGCTGTACTTTGCAGCGAAGCAAGCAAAGTGCCTTTTTGGACACTATCTCCATTTTGAATAAAAACAGAATCTACTTGCCCCGAAACGGGCATATTTAAACGAACAGGCAGGATTTCGGTATGCAATTGTGCTTTGGCACGAATGGTGTCGGGATACTGAATCAAGCAAGCCAATATGCAGGCCAAAACAAATACAATCAACACCAATATGATTCCCCATCGTAGCATCCAAGAAGGGGATTGACCAAGCATTTGGTCAATAGCATTTTGGTCTTTTTGATTGTTTGACACCTTTATATTTTATTGTAAAAACGCAAAAAAAATAGGCAATGTTGCTCATACGACATTGCCCATCTATTTGTTTGCTTGTAAAAATAGGAACTAAAAATCAACAAAAAAGATGATTAATTGTCCACTCATTCTTTATCCTATTAGCCCAAAAGTTTCTTCACAAAGGTAGAAATGGTTTTGCCATCGGCTTTGCCTGCCAATTGCTGCGAAGCCATGCCCATGACTTTGCCCATATCACGCATAGAAGAAGCTCCCGTTTTGGCAATAATATCGGACAATACTTTTTCGAGTTCTGCCTCGTCCATTTGCTCGGGCAAAAACGTTGAGATAACAGCGATTTCTTCACGCTCGGTTTGAGCCAAATCTTCACGATTTTGCTTGACAAATATATCTAAAGAATCTTGGCGTTGTTTTACCATTTTCTGCAAAATCTTGATGCCAGCAGCATCATCCAATTCTGCGCCCGTTCCACTCGTTTTAAATTTCAAAATTTCGGCTTTGATAGCCCGAATACTGCGCAAAGCTGCTTGGTCTTTAGCCTTCATTGCAGTCTTCAACTCAGTCATTACTTTGGTTTCTAAATTCATTTTTAATGTATTATGGTGTTAAAGTGTTCAAGTGTTCATGTTACTTTTTAAATTAACATGAACACTTGAACACCTGAATACTTGAGCACACAAACTTAACAAGTTTGTTCTTATTTTCGTTCCTTAATCCAATTTGTCAAATAAACGAAATCTTCAACAGATAGTTTTTCGGGACGTTGCTGAAAAAATGGATCTTCTTGCAATTCAGGGGTACTCACAAACTGCTTCATGGTATTGCGCAGCATTTTCCGCCGTTGACTAAAGGCTTGTTTGACAACCGTCCGAAACAAGCGGTACTCGCAACCCAAATCTTGGTTTGCTTTTCGAACCAATCGAATCACTGCCGACTGCACTTTAGGCGGCGGATTAAATTCTTCCCTATCCACTCCAAACAACAATTCTCCATCGTAGTAGGCTTGTACCAAAACACTCACAACGCCATAAATTTTATTTCCTGGTGGAGCGACTACTCGCTCTGCCACTTCCTTTTGAAACATCCCGACCATCTCAGGAATCTGTTCTTTATAATCCAACATTTTGAACAAAATCTGAGAAGAAATATTATAAGGATAATTTCCAATCAAAGCGAAAGATTCACCTTTAAAAAAATCATCCAACTGCAATTTCATAAAATCTGCTGCTATGATTTGACCTTTTAATTGAGGATAATATTTTTGTAGATAAAAAACCATATCACGGTCTGCTTCGACCACTAGGAGTTCAGTATCTTTTTTCAAAAGATACTTCGTCAACATTCCACGACCAGGGCCAATTTCCAAAACCTTTTTATAGGCATCCTTCAATTGCAAACCATTGGCAATTGATTCCGCAATCAGTTCATTAACTAAGAAATGTTGACCGTATGATTT
The DNA here is from genome assembly GCA_020628755.1 of Saprospiraceae bacterium. Classification (GTDB taxonomy): domain Bacteria; phylum Bacteroidota; class Bacteroidia; order Chitinophagales; family Saprospiraceae; genus JAHDES01. The sequence goes on along the minus strand of JAHDEQ010000004.1, from coordinate 32,352 downwards.
TTTCGCTTTCAAATTAGAAAATGACTTTAAATTCTTTTTGTATCAAAAAACCTTTACGAACGTAGAAAAAAAGTATCTTTGCACGATTTTTTGCACATAAAAAATAAGAAACAAATTACATCGCAAACATGAATTTACAAAATTGTGATGTTTTACTATAAATCGAGGTAATTAATGAATACCAAACTTTCGGTTATAAATACGCACAAAAGTAAGGATAATTTAATCATACTTGCTGATAAAACAGATTTAAACTGGAGCAACGCTTATTTGTCTAATACAGAACAAACTTTTTTGAAAAATGCTATCAAAAAAGGAGTCAGCCATGTTTTCTTTCCGCAAGCAGAAAGAGCTATTATTGTTCAGTTTCTCAAACTAAACGGCGACGAATCCATTAACAAGGAAGAAGCTCGAATGTTAGGGAACGACATTCTGACGATTATCGAGCATTACAAACTAGACACGGTAACACTTGTCAATCATCGTCCCAACAATCATGTGTTGGAATATTTAGAAGGTATGTTGCTTGGAAATTATCAATTTCTAAAATATTTTACCAAAAAGAAAGACAAAGCAAATTCACTACAAACCATAAAAGTTACCAAAGATTTTGCTCCAAAAAAATCAATAGACGAGCTAAAGGCTATCACAACAGCTACTTGTATTGCTCGTGATTTGGTCAACGAACCTCAATCCTATCTTTCGGCGGCTCAAATGAGCAAAGACATCCAAAAAATTGGAAAAGAATGCGGTTTTGATGTTGAAGTTTTTGATGAAAAGAAAATCAAACGTCTCAAAATGGGCGGTATCATTGCCGTCAATATGGGAAGTTTCACACCACCACGATTTAATATCTTGGAATGGAAACCTACTAAGGCTAAAAATAAAAAACCTATTGTTTTAGTAGGAAAAGGAATCGTCTATGATACAGGTGGTTTGAGTCTCAAACCTACGCCCAACTCTATGGACAAAATGAAATGCGACATGGGCGGTGCAGCAACAGTCGTAGGATTGTTGGCCGCCATTTCTAAAGCAAAATTGCCACTTCATGTTGTGGGTTTAATCCCTTCTACGGATAATCGTCCAGGCAATAATGCTTATGCGCCAGGCGATGTCATTACGATGTATGACGGTACAACAGTGGAGGTACTCAATACCGATGCTGAGGGTAGATTGGTTTTAGCAGATGCATTGCATTATGCTAAAAAATACAAACCTGAATTGGTTATGGATTTTGCTACGCTTACGGGTTCGGCGGCTCGTGCGGTTGGTGCTGAGGGTACTTGCTATATGGGAACGGCTGAAAAAGAAGTTAAAGACAAGGTCGTACAAAGTGGCTACAATGTATATGAACGTTTGGTTGAATTTCCGCTTTGGCGCGAATATGGCGACCAAATGAAATCTCATATTGCTGATTTGAAAAATCTAGGCGGACCTGCTGCAGGAATGGTCACTGCTGCAAAATTTTTGCAGCATTTCACGGATTATCCTTGGCTACATTTTGATTTGGCGGGAGCAGCATATTTGTCCAAATCCAATTCTTACCGTACCAAAGAAGGCACAGGCGTAGGAGTCCGAATGATATTTAATTTTTTGAAAAACTATTAA
>JAHDEQ010000004.1:0-30644 GCA_020628755.1 Saprospiraceae bacterium | reverse complement strand
AGAAGGCACAGGCGTAGGAGTCCGAATGATATTTAATTTTTTGAAAAACTATTAACTACGTGCTCAAGTATCCACGTGTTCACGTATAAATGTTGCTCATGACGTGAACACATGAATACCTGCTTGCAGCAGGCAAGCGTGAACACGTGAACACATATAAATAATGAAAAAAATAAAAGTTGGGATTACAATAGGAGATATGAATGGAATTGGCTTAGAAGTAATTCTAAAAGCCCTCAACAATTCCAATATAACAAAGTTGTGTGTACCTATTATATATGGTTCTTCTAAAATTGTATCCTACCACAAAAATATAGTTGGCTTAGAAAAATTTCAGTTTCAGTCTCAAAAAAGTGCCGAATATGCCCACGAAAACAGAGTAAATGTTATCAATTGTTGGCAAGACACGCCCAATATTACTTTGGGTAAAGAATCAGAAGAAGGAGGCAAATACGCTAAAATTTCCTTGTCTTGTGCAGTGGACGACCTCAAAAAAGGTATCATTGATGCTGTGGTAACAGCACCAATCAACAAAAAAGCCATGCAGATGGCAAACTTTGGACATCCAGGTCATACCGAGTATTTTACCAAAGAATTTAATACACCACAGAGCTTAATGCTCATGGTCAATGATAATTTGAGAGTTGGTTTAGTGACTAATCATCTTCCCCTAAAAGATGTTTCCAAAGCCATTACACGCGAATTGATTCAAACCAAACTTCGTATTCTTGAAAAAACACTAAAGATTGATTTCGGAATCGAAAAACCAAGTATTGCTATACTTGGTCTCAATCCTCATGCTGGCGACAATGGCGTTATTGGAGACGAAGAAGATAAATTATTAAAACCAATCATTATAGAAGCCAAAAAGAAAGGCCGAATAGTCATGGGGCCATTTCCTGCGGATGGATTTTTTGGTTCACCTCAATATCGAAAATTTGATGGTATTCTTGCCATGTACCACGACCAAGGCTTAGTACCATTTAAAACCATTTCTTTTGGAGACGGCGTTAACTTTACAGCAGGTTTGCCAATAGTTAGAACTTCGCCCGACCATGGTACAGCTTTCGACATCGTTGGCAAAAATATTGCCAACGAAACCTCTTTTCGACAAGCACTTTTCTTAGCAATAGATGTTGCTCGTAATCGAAACGAACACGCCGAAAACACGGCTAATCCATTAGTTCGCAAGAGTAAAAACAACCTTGCTAAGTCAAGTAAAGCCGAAGCATTAGCTTTGCCTGAAAAGGAAAACCCTGAAATGAACGAACACCAAAACAAATAAAGGTGTTGCAACTTTTAAGTTGCACAAAAAACCTTAAACGCTTTTTGGCACAACATTATAGCTGTAGCTCAAACTAAACCATTTTATATTTTTTTTGTTCCAAAGGTCAAGTTATTAAGCTAGTAATTTCTAGCATTCTAAGCATTTTTTAACTTTACACAAAATTTATGACCGTTCGACAAGATGAAATCAATAATGGTTTAATGAAAAATCTAATTGACAACGACCCAACTGCTGCTTCGCGTAAGCAAGACCATATTGTATTGGCATTTCAATCGCAAATACAAAAGGGACAATTAGATGAACGGTTTTACTACGAGCCTTTGCTTGCTGCACACCCCCGAAAAGGCTCACTTCCTCAAACCGATTTTCTAGGAAAAAATTTGAATGCTCCACTTTGGGTATCAAGTATGACTGGCGGTACCGAAAAAGGCAAAACCATCAATCAAAATCTTGCACGTGCTTGCAAAGATTTTGGTATGGGAATGGGTTTGGGTTCTTGTCGCTCCTTATTATATAGTGATGATACTTTGGACGATTTCAATGTACGTCATTTGATGGGAGACGATGCTCCTTTGCTTGCAAACTTGGGTGTGGCACAGTTAGAAGAGTTGATTCAAGAAAATAAACTCTATTTAATTGGCGAGATGGTCAAAAAGCTACAAGCCAACGGACTCATCATTCATGTCAATCCTTTACAGGAATGGTTACAACCCGAAGGCGATAGATTTAGTATGCCACCAATTCAGGTAATAGAAACCATTTTAGAAAAAGTTGATTTACCAATTATTGTAAAAGAAGTAGGACAAGGTATGGGTTATGAAAGTTTAAAAACCCTGCTCCAAATGCCGCTCGCTGCCATTGACTTTGCAGCCAACGGCGGCACGAACTTTGCCAAACTCGAATTGCTTAGAAGTAACCCTATAAAGCAAAAAATTTATGAAAGCCTTGCTTTTGTAGGACATAGTGCCGAAGAAATGGTCAACATGACCAATCAACTAAAAGAAGAATTAGGCGAAAAAGTAAAGTGTAAAGAGATCATTATTTCAGGTGGCATCCAAAACTTTTTGGATGGCTACTACCTAATCAATAAATTAAATTTCAATTGTGTTTATGGTCAAGCGTCAGCTTTTCTAAAAAACGCAACCGAAGAATACGAGAAACTATACGACTACGTTGATGCCCAAATTCAAGGGCTCGAACTAGCAAATGCTTTCTTAACAGTAAGATAAAAGAAGTGTTCACGTATCAACGTATTCACGTATCAACGTCAAAGTTTAATTAGTTACGTGAACACATGAACACATGAACACATGAACACATAGATTCATGGAACAAAAAACAATATCAGGATTTTCCAAACTATCCAAACGAGGTAAACTCAAATGGATTGTGACCAATTTCTTTACCGACCCTGAGGCAGTCGCTCGCGAATTGAAAAGTTATTGGCTAAAAAACGAAGACCAACAAAAAGTCTTAGATGGTTTTAGCGAAAATACCATTAGTAACTATTATTTACCATATGGCGTAGCACCCAACTTTGTAATCAATGGTAAAACTTATGCAGTGCCAATGGTTATCGAAGAAAGCTCTGTTGTAGCTGCAGCTTCAAGTGCAGCAAAATTCTGGATGAACAAAGGAGGCTTTCGTGCCAAAGTTATAGACAGTCAAAAAGTTGGTCAAGTCCATTTTTCTTGGTCAGGCAATGTTAAAAAGCTGCGTGCAGTTTTTCCAAATATGGAAAAACAATTGCGCCAAAGCGTTACACATTTGACTGCCAACATGAAAAAAAGAGGCGGAGGAATTTTAGAAATCCAACTCATTGATTTAACCCATTTAGAAAAAGATTATTATCAATTACGAGTGACGTTTGAAACTTGTGATTCGATGGGAGCGAATTTTATCAATTCTATATTAGAAGAGTTTGGTCGTACCCTTCAAGTTTTTGTGGCAACACAAGAATCCTTTGAAGAAAGTGAACAAGATTTGACCGTTATAATGGCAATTCTTTCCAATTATACACCCGATTGCGTGGTAAGAACGTGGGTAGAATGTCCAGTCAAAAAATTAGGTTCTTTCGGGGAGTTAGATGCTGAAACTTTTGCCCAAAAGTTTGCTAAAGCCATTCGCATTGCTCGAATTGACCCTTATCGAGCAACGACTCATAACAAAGGGATATTTAATGGTATAGATGCAGTCGTCTTGGCTACCGCCAATGACTTTCGTGCTATCGAGGCTTGCGGACATACTTATGCAGCGCGCGATGGTCAATATCGTAGTCTAAGCAATTGTACTGTTGAAAATGGAATATTTAAGTTTTGGATAGATATACCTCTCGCAGTAGGTACGGTAGGCGGACTAACCAATTTACATCCAGTTGCCAAACGTTCTTTAGAACTTTTAGGCAATCCGACCGCGCATGAGTTGATGCAAATAATTGCAGCAACAGGTTTGGCTCAAAACTTTGCAGCTATCAAATCTTTAGTCACTACAGGTATTCAAAAAGGACATATGAAAATGCACCTGATGAATATCCTCAATCACCTCGAAGCCTCCGAACAAGAAACTGAAAAAGCCACAAATCACTTCGAAGAAAGAACCGTATCTTTTACAGCAGTTCGAGACTATTTAAATTCATTGAGGGGAAAAAAGTCTAAAAAGGGAAGAGTTTCAGTACAATAGACTGCTTCCCAAAGGGCTTTAAAAAAAAAGGCTCTACGGCCAAAAATGTGGGTTGAATGAGGTTTACTAAACTTCTTTATGTTTGAAAACTGCTATATAGCTTGATATTGGGGCTTTATTTAGCAGCAAGTTTAGTAAACCTTTGAGCTTCAATATTAGTGTTTTCTTTTACCCATAGTTTTACCGTAGTGCCTAAAAAAAAGCCCAAAATTTCATTGAACGAGAAATTTTGGGGTGATCTATGTTAGACGAAAATTGAAGACATATTAATGTCAGACTATAGTTAATATTTATATTCTACTCTTTGGTTTTTGAGTTAATTCAAATCGGATAGTTAAAAATCCAGAAGATTCATCAAAGTTGTAAATTCCTTTAGGTATTTGGATATCAGTTCCTAAGACTTCTGAAGGAATTGTATATTCTTCGTCCACCATAAAACACCCCTCAGCAAAATACTTATCCAGTATTTCTTGTTTTAAGGATGTTTTCCAAAAAGAAATTTTCAAATAGTTATTGTGCTTATAACGCAACAAAGCCTTTGTACGGTTTATACATCCGCAGCTTGATTTTGATTGCCATCTTCCTTTTGCAAAATGTAAACGCTCTACTTTACAAATACCATAATGCTTACAACCAGCACTTGGACGACCAAGAACCACCTCGGCAAAACACTGTTCCAGCCTCACCAAAGGAGGATTCTTGAAGCCAATAATGTTAAAACTCTCTCGTTGGCGTATCATCTATGTTAGATTTAAAACAGAGGAAAGAAACTAATTTAATTGCTCAGTATTAATTAAATTAGTTTCTTATGCTCTTACAATTACAAAAATAAGAGTCCCTAAACATAATTTTTAGGACACTTTAAGTAGTTTTGTTAGATGGTTATTTGGGATTTTAATTTTTAGCCTCCCATCAAATCATCATCAATTATAATGTGATATTCATCTTGTTGAGCCTTACTAGCATTGGTATAGTCTGCATCAGACGTAATAATTCCTAGTGCCATCAAGATGGCAATAACATAAGAGGTAATCATAATGTTGTATTTTGTTAGATAAATAAGATTGATGGCAAGTTCTTGATGTAGCTACTATCTTAATCTTGTCAATACAAAATTAGGCTCATTGCAAGCCAATACTAAGGACAGATTCAATTGAAAAAATAGATGGTCTTTAAAATCAATGAAGAAGTTTATGGAATATAAACTACTCATAATGAGCCAATTATTTATTTTAATAAATAATTCTATTTTTATTTTCGTTAGATGTTTTCCTGTTTTTGTACCTTTATTATAAATATGGTTTTGATTAAAAAGTACTCTGAAACCATAATAGTGTCCATCCTAAGTAGAAAATAACTTTTGTTAAACATTTATTCTAATAAGAAAATGACTCTTGACAAAAGACCATTTCTAATTTTTATACCAACTATCGATAATAACTTAATAGTCTTTATAGTCTTCAATTTAGACTATTGATATCTTTTTTATCAATGATTATCATTTTGAAATTTGACTCCAAAAAACAAATAAACATTAATGAAAGAATTACGTGAACTAGCTTTTGTTCTTAATCAACACCAAGTTGCTAAAATTGAAATTATTGGCGACTTGACTCGCAAACCCAATTCCAAAATGGCTCTTCTTTATGAGGCTGTCCGTAAAAAAGAGGTGAAAACAGACGAAGAAGCTGCCTTTTTTCTGTATGGAGAAAAAGAAATATCTACAAAATACCGCAATCTCAAATTTCATTTAAAAAAGCGATTATTGAATACGCTTTTTTTTATTGAACCAACAGGTCGCTCAGAAAAGAATGCAGCACATATTGAATCGTGGAAACAATGGGCAGCTTGTGCTTTGCTAAGTGAAAATTATGGAAATTTTTCCATTACTAAACTTGCAGAAAAGGTGTTGAATAGATCTATCAAATTTGAACATATAGATTTAATAGTATTATCTAGCCGACAGCTCCGTTCTATTTATGGCTTACGCCACAAAGACAAGAAAAAATTTGACTATTATAATTCCATCTATCATCAATACAGAAAAATTGAAGATTATCAAAACAAAGCACATGAATACTATACTCAACTAATTACAAGCTATACCTTAAATAGTGTCGTACCCGATCCAAAAATAAAAGAGGATGCACAAAAATACTATGCTGAATTAGCTCCTCTAAAAAATGAGATTGATGATACAAAATTTGTATATTTTCTCAACCAAATCCAATTATTAGGAGCTATGGGCACTTTTGACTATGCCCGTGCTAGAGATATATGCGAAGAAGGCATTCAACATCTCAATACTAGAAGTGCTATTCATCGCGGAGGGATTCGCAATTTCTTACTTAACAAGTTGGTCTGCCATATCCAGTTAAGAGAATACCAAGAAGGAAAAAATACAGCAACTGAATGTGAAAAACACCTCGACTACGGAAGTTTCAACTGGTTCAAGGCCAAAGAATTTCTTTTTATGCTTTCTATCCATACCCAAAACTACCAAGAAGCCTATGAAGCCTACTTTGAAGTGACCAATCATGAACGGTACAACAATTTCAAAAAAATCCTACATGAAATGTGGGTTTTATACCACAGCTATCTCCATTTTTTAATTCAAGTTGGAAAAGTCGTCCCTCATAAAGATGACACAAAGTTCAATAATATCCGACTTGGACGTTTTCTCAACCAAGTGCCAGGCTTTTCAAAAGACAAACGAGGGATGAATGTCCCCGTTCTTATCGTACAACTTATCTTTTTAATCTTGCAACAAAAGTATGACTTAGCAGAAGAACGTATAGATGCCCTCGGCAGATATTGTTCCCGTTATCTCAAAGAAGATGACCCCAACTTCAGAGGAAGTTGTTTTATCAAGATGCTTCTTCAAATTCCGAAATATGGTTTTGAGCGCAAGCGAGTAAAGGAAAAAGCCCAAAAATACCTTACCAAAATGGAGAATGTTTCTATCAATTTTAGCAATCAGTCACACGAGGTAGAAGTTATGCCTTTTCCTGACACTTGGAATTTCATTCTTGGTTTACTGAAATAAACCTATATTTGCGTTCAAAAATACTATGCAAGAAATACAACCAATCATAGAACAAGCCTGGGAAAACCGTGAGCTTCTAAAAGAAACCAATACGCAAGAAGCCATACGTGCTGTTATCGAAGAACTCGATAAAGGCCGCCTAAGAGTTGCCGAACCGACAGCCGAAGGCTGGCAGGTCAACGAATGGGTCAAAAAGGCAGTTGTCTTATACTTTCCCATTCAAAAAATGCATACCATCGAGGTCGGACCTTTTGAGTTTCATGATAAAATCCCACTCAAATCAGATTATGCAGGACAAGGTGTACGAGTTGTACCTCATGCCATTGCTCGTCATGGTGCTTACCTCGAAAAAAATGTCATCATGATGCCCAGCTATGTCAATATTGGTGCTTGGGTAGGAAGTGGCACAATGGTCGATACGTGGGCAACCGTTGGCTCTTGTGCTCAGATTGGTCGAAATGTTCATCTTAGTGGTGGCGTTGGAATCGGGGGTGTCCTCGAACCGCTACAAGCCACGCCAACGATTATTGAAGATAATTGCTTTATAGGTTCTCGTTCTATTGTTGTAGAGGGTGTTCGAGTTGGGCAAGAAGCTGTTTTAGGAGCAAATGTAGTTTTAACAAAATCAACTCGTATCATTGATGTAACAGGTGCTGACCCTGTGGTTTATCGAGGCGAAGTTCCGCCTCGCTCTGTTGTCATTCCAGGTACTTATGCCAAGCAATTTCCAGCAGGTGAGTACCAAGTTGCTTGTGCGCTCATCATTGGTCAACGAAAAGAAAGTACCAATAAAAAAACCTCCCTCAACGATGCCTTGCGTGAGTATGATGTTGCAGTGTAAGGCGTACCGATAAATCTATGCCTGTCTAACGACAGGCATAGATACTCAAACACAAAAAAAATCCCCTCCTTTCCTTTTCATTCTCCTCAACTTAGATTAACTTGCAAATAGTTAGTATAACAAATATTATTTATGACAACAGAAAATATTGTATCTATCCAAGGAAGCGATAACAAACTCAAAATATTAGGTTTTGTAATTGAACGAACATCCAAACGCATGAAACAGTTCTTTCAGCGTATGCTGAAAGAAGCCAAGGCTGGTATCACGGTTGACCAATGGATTATTCTTCAATTATTAGAAAAAGAAAGTGGCATTAGTCAATTAGAAATTGCTCAACAAACCTACAAAGACGCTCCTACCGTAACCCGAATTATTGATTTGTTGGTAGGTAAAGATTTGCTCAAACGAGTACCCGACGAGGAAGACCGCCGTCGCTTCAAAATACATTTGACAGACGAAGGCTATAAAAAAATAGAAGAAGTGCTTCCTCTTGCAAAGCAATTTCGGGCACGAGCTTGGAATGGTTTATCCGAGCAAGACAAGGAACAATTGACTACTTATTTGAACCAAATTTTCAAAAATTTAGCATAATGCATTATTACACACTTGGAAAAATTCCTCCCAAAAGGCACACTCAATTTCGACAACCCAATGGCGAGTTGTACAAAGAAGAATTGTTCTCGACCGAAGGTTTTAGTAATATGTATTCTTTATTGTATCACTGCAATCCGCCTACGCAGATTGTGCAAGTAGGTGAGCCATATTCGGTTGCCCCTAAGTTGATACACGACAAACAACTCAAGCATCGCAGTTTGCAAGGCTTCCAAATTGAGCCTGAAGACGATTACCTCAAAAGTCGCAAACCTGTTCTGGTCAACAACGATTGCAAAATCTCCCTTGCGGCACCCCGCAAAAGCATGACCGATTATTTCTTCAAAAATGCTGATGCGGACGAGTGCATTTTTATCCACGAAGGTTCAGGTACACTCAAAACGGCTTACGGAAAATTGCCGTTCGAGTATGGTGATTATGTTGTAATACCACGCGGAACAATTTATCAGATAGATTTTGATACAGAAGACAATCGTCTTTTTATAGTAGAATCAACTGGGCCAATTGTTACGCCAAAACGCTATCGCAATCACTTCGGTCAATTATTGGAACACTCTCCTTTTTGTGAACGTGATATTCGCAAACCACAAGATTTAGAAACCCATGATGAAAAAGGAAATTTCTTGTTTTTTATCAAAAAACAAGAACAAATTTATCCATATACTTACTTGAGTCATCCCTTCGATTTGATTGGTTGGGATGGTTATGTTTATCCTTATGCCTTTTCGATTCACAATTTTGAACCCATCACAGGGCGTGTGCATCAGCCACCGCCAGTACATCAAACATTCGATGGCAAAAACTTTGTAATTTGTTCCTTTGTACCACGTTTATACGACTATCATCCACAAGCTATTCCTGCTCCTTACAATCATAGCAATATTGATAGTGACGAAGTTTTGTATTATGTAGATGGGGATTTTATGAGTCGAAAACACGTAGAACGAGGACAAATCACGCTACATCCAGGCGGTATTCCGCATGGGCCGCACCCAGGTACAGCAGAAAAAAGTATTGGAGCTAAAGCGACACACGAACTAGCCGTTATGGTAGATACGTTTTATCCGCTGATGATGACAGAATATGCTGCTGCTATCGAAGAAAAAGACTATTTTCAAAGTTGGCTAGATGATAAAGTCACTAAGTAATGGCAACCACTAAAAATAAGAGTAAAATATAAAAACAATATTTTCACATAAACTTATTGGTTATAATCTAAGTCATATTCATGAGATTTTAAACTAAATTTCTAAATTTGGGTTAAATGTTTATGCTTATCACATTAAGTATTGCTTAAACAATTGTAATCTTTTTTAAAAATATTTCTTCGATATGGCTAATTATATGAATATGGACACCCTAAAGTTCATTTTACATGAACTTTTGGAAATGGAAAAGTTATGTACACTGCCACGTTTTGCAGAGTACGACAAAGATAGTTTCAATATTATTTTGGACTCCACCAAAGATTTTGCAGACAAAGAAATGTTCCCCGTTTTTAGGGAAATGGACGAACAAGCTGCTCATTATAAAGATGGCGGAATCGTAGTTCACCCTTCTGTTGGTAAAATGATGCGTTTTGCTGGCGAAAATGGCTCAATTGGTATCACTCAGAATTATGAAGATGGCGGTATGCAAATGCCACACACGATGGGTTCTGCTTTGTCTTTTATAGCACAGGCTGCCAATAATAGTATGCCAGGTTATACAGGTCTAACGGCAGGAGCTGCTGGACTTATTGTAAGTTTTGGAAGTCAAGAATTAAAAGATAAGTTTGTTCCCAAAATGTTTTCAGGTGAGTGGGGAGGCACGATGTGCCTCACCGAACCCCAAGCGGGCAGTTCGCTTTCTGATATTACAACGACAGCTTACCCACAAGAAGATGGCTCTTACCAAATCAAAGGGCAAAAAATATTTATTTCTGGCGGAGACCATCCTTATTGCGAAAATTTTGTCCACCTTGTTTTAGCACGTATCGAAGGTGCGCCAAAAGGTACAAAGGGTATTTCGCTTTTTGTAGTCCCCAAAAATCGCCCTACTGATAGTGGCTCATTGGAATCAAACGATGTGATTACGGCAGGTGATTTCCAAAAAATGGGACAAAGAGGTTATTGTACAACGCATCTTGTTTTCGGAGAAAACAACAATTGTCAAGGATGGTTAGTAGGCACCGAGCATCGAGGACTAAAATATATGTTTCAAATGATGAACGGGGCAAGAATTGAAGTAGGGCTAACCGCTACTTCAATTGCTACGGCAGCCTATCATGCTTCTCTTCAATATGCCAAGGAGCGTCCACAAGGTCGTCGCATACAATCAGGAGGTGCTAAGAATATAAACCAAGAGCAAACGACCATCATTAATCATCCTGATGTTCGTCGGATGTTATTGTTGCAGCGTGCCGTGACAGAAGGCTCGCTTTCCTTACTTATGCACGCTTCTATGTATCAAGATTTGGCAGAGCATGGAGAAGAAGCAGAACGAGAACGCTACCATGATTTGCTAGAATTGCTTACTCCAATTGCTAAGACCTATCCTTCTGAAATGGGACTCGACTCAGTTAGCAATGGCTTGCAGATTTTGGGTGGTTATGGTTTTTGTACAGATTTTCCGCTACAACAATATTATAGAGACATTCGTATTTCGGCGATTTATGAAGGCACTACGGGTATCCAGTCTATGGATTTGCTCGGCCGAAAAGTAGTTATGAAAAACGGTGCTGCGATGAAACTCTTAACCAAAGAAATCATCGAATGTATCAAAGCTGCTAGCAATTATGACGACCTCAAACCCTATGCAGAGGAACTCAAAACAGCGTCAAAAGACTTAGAAAAAACCTTGATGCACTTGCTCCAATTTGCTATGAAAGGCGAAAATGAACGCTTTATTGCAGATGCCACCATTTTCATGCAAATGATGAGTAATGTAGTTTTATCTTGGCAATGGCTTAAAATGGCAACCGTTGCCAAAACAGCTTTGGTAACTGGAAACATGGTATATGATACGGCTTTTTATGAAAATAAAATCCACACCATGCGCTATTTCTTTAAGTATGAATTGCCCAAAAACCTTGCGTGTAAAGCAACGCTTATACGCCCCGAAAGTTTGACAATTGTCGAGGAGAATAAACATATTTTTGCTTAAAACTTAATATAAAAGAGGTGCTTGATGAAAGCACCTCTTTTGTTATATCAACAAACTACCTCTTAGCCTCTTACAAAATCAAAACCAACTCTACATGAATTTTGACAATAAAATTATCCTTATTACAGGTGCAGGTTCAGGAATTGGGCAGGCAGCAGCATTGGCTTTCGCCAAAGCTGGTGGAACACTTGTCGTTTCAGACATTAATGAAAAAGGAGGCGAACAAACCGTTCAACACATCGAATCCGCAGGAGGAAAGGCCAATTTTATCAAAGCAGATGTTTCTAAATATGAAGAGGTTGAACAACTTATCCAATCTACCGTCAAAGAACATGGACGTTTGGATATTGCCATCAACAATGCAGGTATTGGTGGAACTATGGCAAAAACGCATGATATGCCTTTAGCTGATTGGGACAAGGTCATGGCAGTTAACGCTTCAGGTGTTTTTTATGGTATGAAGCTGCAAATCCAACAAATGCTAAAACAAGAAGGAGGAGTGATTTTGAATACGGCTTCTGTTGCAGGGTTAAAGGGTTTGCCAAATAGTGTTGCTTATACCGCAAGCAAGCACGCCGTAGTTGGAATGACCAAATCTGCCGCCTTGGAATATGCCAAAAAGAATATTCGTATCAATGCCATTTGTCCTGTTTTTACAATTACTTCACTCTTTGACCCCAACCTTATTGATGCTTTTTCCGCAGGAATGTCTGATAAATTAAAATCAAAAATTCCAATGAAGCGGTTTTCAACCACCGAAGAAGTTGCCAAAACCATGCTTTTCTTATGCTCCGACTCCGCTAGTTTTATCACAGGACAAGCTATGCCTTTGGACGGCGGACTGATTGCTTAAATCTTGTTGGGAATTATAAAACCATGAACATTAGGCTTTGGATACCTCCTCTGTTTTATCTCCAAAGTAGGACAAGATAAAGTCTGCGTAATCCTGCAATTAATACCTTTTATCTTATTTTCCTTTATTATAAATGAGGCTCTTTAGATTGGCCTTTCGTTGTCTCTTGAACTTGGAGTCACAAATCATATCGCTCTTCTCCTTTTGTAACTATTCTTCTATTTTCTATTCTTAAACATATAAAACAAGGCATAAAACTTTGTTGCACTAAATGAAAAAGAGGCTACTTTCTGGGTAAGAAAGTAGCCTCCATTCTTTAATTGAGCTAAACAAAAATATTAAAAATCTGAAATTAATATTTTTTATAGATTGGAGTGGTAAGGATTCTCACCACTCCATAAAATCATTTTTTATTAGTCCAAAAGAATCATTTTCATTGTAGCTGAATTGTCAGGTGTATCTAACTGGTAGTATAATACACCAGCAGCATTCAATGAACTGCCATCAACCGTAACTTGGTTATAGCCTCTGTTGAATTCGCCTTCAACTACTTTTAATGTTCTACCAGAAACATCGTAGATTTTCAATGTTGCTGTTGAAGCAGTTGGCAAGTTAAAGCCAATTACAGTTTCGCCATTGAATGGGTTTGGAGTGTTTTGGAACAACTCAAACTCACCAGCAGCAGTAACTGCACCTTCAGTAGTATTGAATGTCAATGCTACATCTAATTGATTAGATGTGTTATATGCTTCAGCATTAGTGTAACGGCTTGTTACATTTAATGCTTCGCTAACAGTTGTAGCTTGAGCAATATCAAATGTGATGCTGAATAATACCTCATCGTTAGCTACTGTTTTAGCTTCAGCGATGTTCCAAGAAGTAGTGATTACTCCTTCGTTCAAACGATTCAAACCGAAGTTAGCATCTGTTACATTTAAAGCTCCTGCTTGGATACCTGCAAAGTTCATTGCAGCAGCATCAAAGTTCAATGTAAACTGGTAACCATTGATGTTAGTAAAGTCACTTGCTAAGAAATCAACTGTATAAGATTGACCTTTAGTCAAGTTCGTATCATCAATTTGGAATTTCAATGTACCAACAGCATTACGTTCTTGAGCTCCAAGTACAGAGTTCATTTGAGCATTACCATCAACATCACCAACTTTAACAGCGATGAAGTCGTTAGACAATTCATCGGTAGCTAAGTTATTAATATTAATAACTTCTGGGAATGTTTCCATCCAAGGATTCTGTGGATTAGGGAACATATAGTTACCATCAATGAATCTCCAAGAAGTATTGTCTGTGAAATCGCTCACAACTGATAATATCAATTGACGCAATTGTACTACATCAAATGTAGAGATATTACCGTCATTGTTAACGTCAGCAGCAATCATTTTGTAAGGGCTGTTTAAGTTGCTCTGACCCAATACATGCTGACTAATCAATACCAAATCAAATGTAGAAACACCGTTAGTTGGATTCATATCCTTAGCAGGCGTCAAAGTATAGTTGTCGTGCATTGGTGCTTCTGGGAACATATATGAACCATTAGAACCAGTAGTATAAGAATCAACCATTCCATTAGTCAAATCAACTGTTACATCTTCAACATTTTCACCATTTTCAGAACGAACACCACCAGCAATAGCTCTTGATTCATCAGTAGAACCTGTATCATCGCAATTGCCTAAGTTGTCTTGTACAATAATATAAGTTGTACAATAGTCTGCATTACCTGCTTCATCTTCAACCCAGATTTCAACGATAACTGTTCCTACATCTTCACAACATAATTCGATAGCACCTTGTGGAGAAGAAATATCTCCTTCACGACGAATCTTAGCGTTTTCTTGCCATTCGTCATAAGTTCTTTCTGTACAGTTATCAAAGGCATATTCTAATAAATCAGAAGCCCATACTTCAACACAACCTGTTTGCATATTTTCGATAGTGATACCGTTCAAACAAACTGGTGTTGGGTTTTTACAATCTTCGATTGTAAATAAGTATTCGCAAGAGCTTGTGTTTCCACAACCATCTTCTACAATCCACTTAATTTTGTGTGTTCCGTGAGGATAAACACCTGAAGCATCGTTACCTTCATCAACAATATCAAATGTATTGTCATTGAAAGCATCAATTTTGTACGTATATTCTAAAGCATCGTCAGGAGAACAAGCATCAGTTGCAGAAAGAATCAATTCTGCATAACCTTCGCAATCTTCTGTTAAGTCACAGAAATTTTGGTCGCCTGGGCAATCAATAACTGGAGCAACATCATCCAAAATTTTCACAGTTTGTGTGTATTGGAAGTAACCGTCTCCATCGTCTTGGTATGTACGTGGAAGTGGTTGAGGACTACCCAAAGCAGTGTTGTCCGCATCTTGGTCATAGATACACCAGTTGATAACTGTCCAAGTAATTTCCAACTTGTAACAAGCATCTTCTACTATGTCTAATACTAAAGTATCGGCAGAAATGGCGATTAATTCACAATCGTCATTGCTCACTTCTGGCATACCAGAATCTTGCTCTTCGCAATTATCTAATGTTCTATCATCAGGGAATTGTACTATAAAATCAGAAACGTGATTTACAGTAACTCTTTGTGTACATGATACATCTGGAGATTTATCACTTCCGTCAGAAGCTGTCCAAGTACGAGTTAATGTACCAGCATAACACTGGTCTAACTCTCCACCATCAACAGAATCAATTTCTACAGTACAGTTATCTAAAGCTGAAGCTGTACCAAATGGGTTGTGTACTGCAGCATCGTTACACTCCAATGTTTTATCCTCTGGACAAGTGATTACTGGAGGAAGTGCGTCTTCGATATGAATATCTGCCCAGCAGATATTTTTGTTACCTGCTTCGTCTTCTACATGTAAATACAAGGTAAACTCACCAATGTTATTACATCTTACTTCATAAGAGTCACTAGAAGCGAAGAAAGAACTATTACCTATTTTTAAAGTAACGTCACCACAATTGTCATAAGAACCTTCATCAAAATCAGAAGCAAAAATACGAGCTGTACCATCTGCTCCTAAAGAAACATGTAAGTCATCATTGCAAATTGCAACTGGTGCAACGCCATCAAATACGTCAATTGTTACGATTTCGATTGTTTCGTTTAAGCAACTATCTTTTGCTACAATCTGAACCTCAGTTGGCCCAAATGGAAGGTTTTCGAGTACTTCACCATTGCTTACATCTACAATAATTAATGAACCGCTTGGATTATAAGCTCCACCTCCAGCTATATAGCTTGCAGTAACAGAAGCAACACCTGAACATCCGTCAGTAACAGCAGACATCAAATCAACATTTGCATTACAATCGTAAGCCTCAGTGCTAGCCATTACAACAGCATCTACATCAATTGTAGGTCCTGTCATATCTTCAATCTTAATGATTTGTTCGTGTGTTTTGCTCACACCTGTACACCAAGCTACGAACGTCCAAGTACGAATAATTTTCTTGCCATTACCACAAGTTGGTAATACTTGGTCTTCATAAGAATAAGAAATATCACAAGGTGAATGGTGTAAAGAATCTATAACGTCAAAACAATCGAAACGTGGTAAACCTGTTTCGCTTGGATCAGGATTTTCCTCATCAGCTAAAGTTCCGCATTCAAACTCTGCATCAGCAGGTTTGATTATATCATCAAAAGTAGGAGCCAATAAATTGATACTTTGTACGCAAGTAGAAGCATTACCGAAATCATCAACTGCTTGCCAAACTCTACGTACAGTCAAACCATACCATTCGCTTTGGTCACAATCAGTTTCTACCATTTCTTCTACTAATAAGTCTGCTCTAAAAGCTCCGTTACAATCTAAAATTCTTTCGTATGGATCTGGATAACCATGCTCAATTGATAAACAAGCAGAGATTAAAGAACCGTACCCTGGGTCAATAGGGAATGTATCATCATCTGGATTATCTTCTGGAGCATCATCCACAGGGTTATTAGGATCAGTTATAGGATTATCAACATCTGTTAATAATATCTGCCAATCACCTGCAAACTCACTGTAAATTTCATCTCCTGAACTAAAGTAGTTAATGTTAAATGTTTGAGTCGTAGAGCTCATTTGAGTTGTAACACGGATAGTATCTACACCTGAAGCTACTGGTGGAACTAAGTGAATTACGATATCTCGTGGTCGTGTGTGTTCAACTTCTACAGTCAATCTCACTCTTTTTATAACTTCTCCATGAGGAGTACAGCCAACAGAAGGGAAGGCAATTTGATTACCCCCTGTCAATTGATCGCTAAAGTTATTAGTAACCGTACCTACTTTAATTGCCTGCTCTTGATCAATACAGAACTCTGTAGTCTCAGAGTAACCTCTCGTTCCAGAAACCAAATCTAGTGCATTAGGATGATTACATGGTGCTTCGTAAGAATTACAAATTAAGATTGGAGCTTCTTTGTCTTCAACCGTTAATTGTCCCCAACATTTGTTACCAGATGCGATATGTGTAACTGTATAGTCATAAGTACCTCCAGCCATAGTAGCTGTAACATATTGACCATCTTGATTCACAGGCTCTCCAGCAAAGTTAGTAGGAGCTCCGAAAATGTTCACTACATAATCTCCAGAACAACCAGAAAAGTCTTCTAATACCATATCTGGAGTTACTTCAGTCTGACAAGGCTGGAAAGTAGGAAGACTATTTGGTGAATAATTCAATGAAACATTTACCAAATCATTACATGCTAAGATAGGATTAGATATTGTTGTGACATATATAGTAGCACAGTTGTTTACTTTAATTTGGTTACCTGACCCAAATTCTTGACAGTTATAAGTCATTTCATAGCAAACAGTGTAAGAACCAGCCTCAATACCTTCAGGGAAAGCAGGGCGGAAATCTAATTCTACGCCATCAAAAATACCATCACCATTTGTATCTACAACTACGCCATCAGCACCGTCGCAATATACATCAGGATCATCATATTCGTATTCTCCTAACAATATATCATTGTTTGTTGTATTTTCAATAAGGTCGTTATCAGGATTAATAGTAACTGCCACATTTACAGCTTTACCATCACAACACATATGTTGCATTTGTGGATAACAACGTACTGGCTCAATCAAAGGAAGTGTGATTGTAGAATCCAATACACCGTCTCCGTTGCCATCAATACCACCATACATACAGGTTGCAGGATCACCTCCTGTAATCACAATAGGTTCTGATGGTACAGCAGGAATACATGGTACTGTTAAGTCGTACATAAGCATACCGTCCACAAAATTACTAGAAGCAGGACTGTCATTAGCAAAAATACGAGTATCTCCAGATCTTAATGTGCCATAATTTGGATCAGTATGAAGTAATTCCCATCGGACACCATTCCAGTCTGTCCCAATTGAACTACCCAAAACAATCATGTACTGCTCACATTTGTTAAGAAAAATGCTATCTACATCCAATTCATCAACTTCTATTGTAGGTCCAGCATTGTACACAATATCGCCATTGCTGTCTCTAATTTCCCAAAAAATTGGTTCAATTGGACTGATTTGAGTTGCAATAGTGTTGAATTCCAACATTATCTGCTCATCGTCGCAGCCAGAATAAGGACATTGTGCTTTGACACGAAATTGCTGATTAGCAGGAATACCAGGGCCAACGGCCATTGTATTTCCATTTTCGTCCAATGCCAATTTTCCTTCAGCATCATACAAATAGAAACTGTGCTCTGTTACATTAGCACCGTTCCAATAAGTCAAATCAATGGTTTCACCATCTTCGACATACAAGGGAATTGTTACACAAGACGTATCTGCTGGTGTAACTTTGTAATTTTCTGCTGGCCATGCTTCAGCAACTGATACATCAATTGATGCTCCATCCCAGCCATCACCTCCTGTATCTTCCAATACCAGCAGGTAAATGCACTTCCCATCTACATGGGGAAGGCTTAATATCTCTTGCTTTACAGAGTCTGGCGTATTGTAGCTACAAAGCCCAGTGCCTTGTGCCATCAAATTACCAAAAGAAAAAGCTAAGAGAAATGTAAATAAACCGTAAATTTTCTTCATCTCCATTTCAGATTAAATAATTTGCTCAATAATTTTTTTTGCTTAACAAATGTTCAAAGGATCGCAGTGTAAATAATAGTCTTTCAAAAATCTTGTATATATCTTATATTGTTTGATATAGTATCAAACAGTAAATCACATCCATTTGGAATAATATCCAAATATGAATGTGTTAAATAACATATTCCATTCAACTTACGGTGGTTGGGATAAAAAACGGTTTAGGGAAATGCTTACTTGGGGATGTGAGAGTCTAGCAGGCCTAGACAAAAGAAATCAAATTTGTATTACATTCTAATAATTAGAAATATACAATCTGATTGTTAGGATTTGATGCAAAAAAAAATTGTAATGTTTAAGATAAAACAATTTTCAAGGCCTTTTTTATTCTTTATTTAGAAGCAAAACATTTTCATACTTCTTAACTCTACAAAGGTAAAGTTTTTACAAAAAATTAAAAATACCCTATTTGGGGTATATTTAACTATAAATCAAGGAGTTTGTATAGGTATTACGTTCAGATCTAGTATTCTTAATCTTCTTCTTGTGCCTATCTTATAAATTTTGTATCGAAAAACTTTTCGAACCAGCCAACCTATTGTTACAGCAGTACCTACTACAACTGCTGTCGTCCATGTAAGTGGTGTGCCAGCAAAAACAGCTCCGAGCGAAAAAACACCCCATCCAAGTCCAAAATTGATTAAACTGATTCCAAGAGGATTAGACCATTTTGATCGTTTAAAAGATTTAATGGCTGCTATATTATCAACATGAACCATGCCATTGGTAAAAACTATTATATGTTCTTCGGGGATTATTCGTTCTATGTATTCTGTCCTAAAATCTTGATACTTTCCTTTGAGTTTAAAACAAACTTCGTCGCCTTCTGCATAGCGTGTGACTTTAAAACTGCCTCGTTTTTCGAGTTGTAAATAAACTTGTGCTTCAATTGTTGAACAACTCAAACTAAGTATAAGAAACATAATCCAATGGTGAATAGTCATATTTTTTATTTTTCTACCTTCTTTGACAAACCTGCCTGCGCAGGCAGGTGCCGTGTTCCGTTCAAAATAAAAGAGAGAACGACCGCAGGAAGTGAACGCCTGCCCCGCATAACTCGGGGATTTTAGATTTGAATGGAAATATTTTCACGGGAAAAGTCAAAGAACCTTTTTCTAAAAGTGCAAAATCCAAAGCTAGTGGTTGCACAACTGGCATAGCCCGTTGTGGTGTTTTGCCCTTGATTTTTCAAAACCACACAATTTAAAAGCGTTCCAAATAAGAAATTCAATCAATATAAAAAACTGATTATCAACACAATAAAGCCTAAAAGGCTTCAATCTTTATTTTAAAGATTTTGTAAAGCAAAACTTTATAATTGTTTGTGCGATTATTATATAATAAGTTACAACAAACTTTACTAATTGAAAATCAAAAATACCAATACATTATGCTATCTAAAAAAATGGAAACTGCACTCAATAAACAAATCGCTTTAGAAGGTTATGCTTCTTTTTTGTATCTAGCTATGGCTTCTTGGTGCGACAATGAGGGATTCGAGGGTTGTGCCAATTTTATGCACCGCCAGTCAGAAGAAGAAAAAGAACACATGCTCAAAATATTTCATTATATCAGCGAAGTAGATGGATTTGCATTGACTCCTGCTATCAAAAAACCGCCGCATACATTTAAAAGCATTCGTGAAATGTTCCAAAAAGTATATGCGCATGAACAAAAAGTAACAAAGTCAATCCACGAATTAGTGGCTTTGAGCCTAAGCGAAAAAGACCATTCTACTTACAATTTTTTGCAGTGGTATGTAGAAGAACAACGAGAGGAAGAAAATCTAATGCGAACGATACTCGACAAAATAAAATTGATTGGTGATGGCCCTCAATCACTATATTATATAGACAAAGAAATTGAAAAAATCAATATTGCCGAAGAAAAAGCTGCTGCTGCCGAAGAAGGTAAATAAATATACACCAATAAAATATTGTAGGCTGCCTAGTGGGCAGCCTATATCATATCTTTAGTCTTTGCAATAACTTTTGAACGGACTTATTCACTTCCTCATACTTCGCTTCCTCTTTGCCCGTATATATTAGCATCAAAATCATGTTGGCATTGGCTTTTTCTAATTTTTCGTAAAGCATGGATTTGTTCAAGCGATAGGCTTCTCGCATCAGGCGTTTGAGGCGATTGCGTTTTACGGCACGTTTAAACGAGCGTTTGGGTACTGTAAAAGCTGCTTGAGCAGGGTACAAAGCTGGAGTAATCTCTTTTTTTTTTATAAAAACTATCCGAACAGGATATTGATGTATGGATTTTCCTGTTTTAAATAATTGACCTATTGCTATTTTGCTTTTGAGTCGTTCGGCAGAGCTAAAGGTATAGGTAGGCATGGATTGGAGTTTCTCCAGAAACAGAAAATAAAAACGACTAAATATGGAAAAGAAATAAGGTTGGAAAATGATATGCGAATAAACATACCTATGGCTATATAACCAAAGAGTATGTTTATTCTACTTAACGTGTTTCTCGTCAGATACAGTCAATTTTGCACGACCTTTGGCACGACGACGAGCCAATACTTTGCGCCCATTTTTGCTGCTCATACGAGAACGAAATCCGTGTTTGTTTACACGTTTTCTTCTGGATGGTTGATAAGTACGTTTCATTGCAAATTAAATTTCGATTCTCAAAAATTTGGACGGCAAAGGTAAGTCTATTTTGCGAACTAGGCAATTTTACAGATGCCTATTTTTCAAAGAATTAGATTTATTTTTTGAGCAGCTAACCATCAAATCCCAGTATTTTTATCTCTACCCGCTGATTTTTGATACGTCCTTCACGGGTTTTATTGCTGGCAATAGGTTTGGTTTTGCCATAGCCTTTATATTTTAAGCGTTCGGTAGAAATACCTTTTTGAGCCAAAAAAACGGCAACTGCTTTGGCTCTAGCCGAAGATAACTTAAAACAATAGTCAGGCGGTGGCACACTATTGGTGTGCCCACCAATTTCGACAATTACATCGGGATTTTGATTCAAAAAATCATAAACCTCATCCAAAGCACCATAAGATTCCCTTTTGATAGTAGATGAATCCGCAGGAAAATATAACTTATCAATTCGTATGGTTTTCCCCCTTTCAAGTTCACTGCGTTTTAGCAAAGTAGAACTTGGTGCAAGTGCAGGTTCTGTTTTGGTTTTTGCGGGTACTGGATCTTGTACAGCAACGACTGCTTCATTTTCTTCCACTAACTCAACGGTACGTTGAGTTACAGCTTGTCCTTGTCCATTTTGTGCTTTTATTTTTAGTGTATTTTTGCCTTTTCGTAGTCGTTGTGCAGGCACGGCAATATCTCCCTTTCGAGTATCGAAATAATATTCTTCTACCAAATTGTTGTTAAAAATAACAGTAAGGCCATTTTTATCTCTTACATTTTTGATTTTAGCATTGAAGGTATAGAGTTTCTTGGTGGTTTGCTCCCCATTTTTTTTGGGTTTTGTAAATGCTATTTCGGGAGCTTCCTCTATACAAGGAGTCAAAGCAATATCCGAAAGATTGTCAATCAACAAATTACCATTATATGGAAATGGTGTAGGAATTTTATAAAATACTTCTAAAGTGACGTAAGTTACCCTACCATTAGGCTCAAACTTGTATTGATACTCAATCCAACGCTCATGCGGAATTTCAGAAGTACTTGCTAATAATTGACTCTTATCGCAATAGCCATTGCCTCCCCAAATACGTAGCGAAGCTGGCGTATTGTGGTTGACCAAACGATTGGGGTCTCGGTCGGTAGGAGCATTAGAATCTCGCATGCCTACTGCACTTTTATAATCAGCCGAACGGGCTAGATACAAACTAAACGAATAACATTTGCCTGCTATCATGGGTGCACTCAGGCGTTGAGAAACGGACTCCCAAGTATCATTGTCTCGCACAACCATGCCTAAATAGGTATCACCATGTTGCGCAGGCTTCGTTACATCAAATAAAGGTTTTACCTTATTGGGATGTAAGTCTGGTGGCGATTCACTTGGGAAATTAATGCGTCCACAATCATACCAACCTTCTGCCGTTGGCACACCTACACTGCCCCCATGAGGAATACCCTCGAAAGAAGGATTGACCAAACGAATGGTATCTTCTTGTGCCATTGCTCCAAAAGCTAAAAAACAAAAAACGATGGATGCAAAGTATGATATATTTTTAGAAAGGTCTTTGAACATAAATATCAGTTTGAACAAAAGTATTCATATTGGTTTCTATGAAATTGTATTCTCCAATTTCATTCCTAAAACGTATAGATACCGTATTATTGTTGTTGAGAACATCTAATTTACAAATTAACCCCTAAAATACACAAAGGTTTAAGAACTCTTTAACGAATCCCTAAACCTTTGAACTATATTTCAATAAAAATTTCTTAGTAGTTAGACAGAAAAATTAGTATAAAAAACTTCTTTTCAATCCCTCAAAATTTCAACACAAATCTTTTCAATCTTTATTTATTCAATTTCAGCGAGATGAAGTTTTTATACAAGTAATTTTATCTGACAGCTTTCTTCTATTTAAAGGCATTAAACCCTGTTACATCCATACCTGTTATCAACAAGTGGATATCATGTGTACCTTCATAGGTCAAGACCGTTTCGAGGTTCATCATGTGGCGCATAACTGGATATTCGTTGGTAATACCCATACCGCCATGTATTTGACGTGCCTCGCGAGCAATTTGAAGTGCAATATTGCAACTATTGCGCTTTGCCATTGAAATTTGAGAAGGAGTAGCTTTGCCTTCATTAGCCAAAGTTCCCAATCGCCAAACCATCAACTGTGCCTTGGTGATTTCGGTTATCATTTCTGCCAATTTTTTCTGCGTCAATTGGAATTGTCCAATTGGCTTACCAAATTGGATACGCTCTTGCGAATAACGCAAGGCCGAGTCATAACAATCCAAAGCTGCTCCAATTGCACCCCACGCTATACCATAACGTGCTTTTGACAAACAAGACAAGGGGCCTTTTAGACCTTTAACATTCGGCAAAACATTTTCTTTTGGTACTCGAACATCTTCAAAAACCAACTCTCCTGTTATGGATGCTCTCAATGACCATTTGCCATGAATTTCGGGTGTAGAAAAACCTTCCATTCCACGCTCAACGATAAGACCTCTTATAACGCCTTCTTCGTCTTTGGCCCATACTACGGCAATATCAGCAAGTGGCGAATTGGTAATCCACATCTTAGCTCCATTCAAAATATAAGCATCGCCATCATCCTTGATATTGGTTATCATTCCGCTAGGATTAGAACCATGATCAGGCTCAGTCAAGCCAAAACAACCAATCAATTCTCCTGCCGCTAACTTAGGCAAGTATTTCATGCGTTGTTCCTCTGAACCAAACTTGTAAATTGGATACATGACCAAAGAACCCTGTACCGATGCCATAGAACGAATACCCGAATCGCCTCGTTCCAACTCTTGCATGATAATTCCATAGGCAATTTCGTCCATACCTCCACAACCATATTTTTCAGGAAGGCTAGGACCATAAGCTCCTATTTCTGCCAAACCTTTGAATAAGTGTGTTGGACATTGCGCTTTTTCTGCACAATCTTCTATAATAGGACTCACTTCTTGCTTCACCCAATTGCGCACGGCATCACGCGCCAACAAATGGTCTTCGCTCAACAAATCATCTATATTATAGTAGTCATGACTTTGGTATTGATCCGTTTTTGATCTTCTGGTAAATACACCATTAGCAGCTTTTACTTCCATTTATTGCTTGATTTTGTATGTATCAACAAAGAAATTGCTGAACATTATTTTTTGTAATATCTTTTATACTTTTTCCAAATTGTTTTGATACAAATTTGCTTTGCAAAAATACGGATTAATCATCCATATTGCTAGAGATAAGTAAAGAGACTTTGTTTTTTGACCAAAAACAGACAGGAAATAAAGTATCAAATGGATAAATTTAGTTCAGGTAGGTCAATTCCCTTCCAGTTACCTGTAAATTTGTAAGGCCTAAAACGTGCAAAGAGTTCCTCTTTGTACCAGCCCAAAGCACGAGTTTTTTGTACCACTTCTTTATGAAATTTACTTTTATAAGCATATTCCATCATGGCTGTACTACTTGACCAAAGACTAAAAGTAGCCTGCTGAATCAAAGGCAACTCACCAATTCCAATGGAAAACAGTCGCCCCTCTTTATCTTCAATAGAGGCACTCACTTTGGGAACAAATCGCCAAAACTGAACTAAATATTTGGGATAAATGGTGGCTCGTGTCAACACGCCCACCATTTCGTTTTTGTCTAAATCACAAGTGCTTTGGAAAGGATTTTGGCCTTCCCAAAATCCATGCGATTTGGCCGTTTGTAAATACACCGTTTTATAATCTACAATATGATTCAAAAAATCTTGATAGATGTCATTTTCTTCAAAAAACTGTTTTGCAAATGCTTCGGATTGCCACACGCATAAGAGTCCGTATTTTTCCAAATTCGGAAAAATACTAAAACCTTTATTTGCTCCACTGCCCAACAATTTTCCAAAAGTCAAGCCTTCAACCTCCAACAGCTGATCAGGAACAATTCCCATACGTTGAAACGCCCACCATTTATTTTTCCAACCTTTATACTCAAAAAAAGTGACTGTAACAATTTGCTTATCGTTCATAACTAAAAAACAGGAAGTAAAGCAAAAGGTTGAATCGTTTAAATCCTATCAATTTTCTAACTTTGTCTAAAACTAAATCTTATGAAAAAACGATATATTTTTCTCGTTCTGGCATTTGGATTATTTGCTTGCCAAAATGATTCTTCTACTACACCTGAAAATTATACAGGTTCGCTTTTTAGCGAAGTCAATTCCAGTCATACTGGGATAGATTTTTTCAATACCATCGCTCAAGATGCACGTCGTAATGTTTTGTTTTATGAGTATATGCTAAATGGTGGAGGAGTAGCAGTGGCCGATTTTAATCAAGATGGCTTACCTGATATTTTCTTGACCTCCAATACTGCTTCTGACAAATTGTATATCAACAAAGGCAATCTACAATTTGAAGACATTACAGCCGAAGCTGGCGTAGATGGTTGGCGCAATGGCAGCAAGCAAAGTTGGTCAACAGGGGCAACTATTGCCGACGTAAACAATGATGGCTGGCTCGATATATATGTGTGCAAGTCTGGAGCATACCAAAATCCATTCAACAAAGCCAACCTACTTTATATAAACAATGGGACAAAACGCATGAAAGGTCTAAAAGGAGTCACCTTTACCGAAAGCTCAGAGCAGTACAATGTACACGATGCAGGGCACTCTACGCAAGCTGTTTTTTTTGATGCTGACAAAGACAATGATTTGGATTTGTATGTTATGAATCATTCTATCTTGTACAAAGAAGATATGCTTAAAATAAAAACACAATTGGATGATTTGGATTTTGTAAAAAGATTCTCTGGTAACTTTTACCGCAATGAAGGCAATAAATTTGTTCGCCAAACCCGCGCTGCGGGTATGGAACGCTATGGTTTTGGCTTAGGTTTAGTAGCCAGCGATTTTAACCACGATGGAAATGTAGATGTGTATGTTGCCAATGACTACTCCGAACCCGATTTTATGTTTATGAATAATGGCAATGGCACTTTTACGGATAGAGTAAACCAAAACATCAAACATACCTGTTATTATGGTATGGGCTTAGATGCTGCCGACATCAACAACGATGGCCTTGTGGATATTTGCAACCTCGATATGGCAGCCACCGATAATTTAACGGCCAAAACTTCTATGCCTTCTATGGATCCTAGACTATTTAACACGCTAGTCTATTTCTTTAAGCATCCTCGGCAATATATGTTCAATGTGCTACACCTCAATCAGGGCAAAGGCAAATTTTCAGATATTGCCAAACTTGCAGGCATTCACAAAACAGATTGGAGTTGGGCAGTCTTATTTGCAGATTACGACAACGATGGCCACAAAGATATGTTTGTAACCAATGGTTACAAAGCCAACTTTATGAACAACGACTTTATTACCGAATTTACTTCAGTAAAAGACCTTTGGGGCGTTATATCAGATAGTGAAAAAATGGATGTTATCAATCGTATTCCACAAGCCAAAGGAGTCAATATGATGTTTCGCAACAATGGCGATTTGACCTTTGAGAAGGTCGGCAAAAAATGGGGCTTTACCCAAAGTACTTTTTCTTATGGTACTGCCTATGCCGACTTAGACTTGGACGGAGACTTGGACTTAGTAATTAATAATTTGGATTCCAAAGCGCAAATTTATCGTAACAACTCTACTAACCATAACTATCTCCAAATCGAATTGGTAGATGGTGGTAAACACCTCCCCAATACCTGTTGGAATGCCAAAGTTACCATCCATACCGATAGTGGAATGCAATATCAGGAACTCACTCCTGTTCGAGGTTATCAATCCTCTGTAGAACCCATTTTACATTTTGGCTTAGGAGATGACAAATCTGTTTTATCCGTAGAGGTCGAGTGGCTCGATGGCACCAAACAAAGCCTCCAAAATATTGAAGCCAATCAACGCCTCAAAATTGATAAACGAAAAGCCAACAATCAGTTATTAAATAAAAAAACCGACGCTCCAATCTTTACTGCTGTAACTTCTCCTGGAGAATTGTTCAGCCACGAAGAAAACTCATATGATGATTTTGAAAACGAATTGCTTTTGCCCCACAAAAATTCTATGCACGGCCCTTCCCTTGCAAAAGCCGATGTCAATGCAGACGGACTAGAAGATTTTTTTATTGGTGGAGCCAGTCAGCAAGCAGGCAAACTCTTTCTGCAACAAGCCGACGGTCGGTTTTTGAGCAGTTCCTCTAGTCCCTGGCAAAAAGATTTTGCTTGCGAAGACATGGGTTGTACTTTCTTTGACATTGACAATGATGGCGACCAAGATTTATATGTAGTAAGTGGAGGCAATGAATTTTCGCCAACTTCTATTTACTTACAAGACCGTATTTACCTCAACGATGGGCAGGGCAATTTTTCTAAATCAAACAATTTACTACCTGACTTCACTTCAAGTGGTTCGGCTGTCGTCAGTGCCGATTTCAATGCTGATGGTTGGGCAGATGTTTTTGTGGGTGGGCGTATGCAGCCAAGCGCATACCCCTTGCCTTCTGCCAGCAAACTACTGCTTAATCAAAAAGGAAAATTAGTAGAAAGTCCTGATTTTATGGATGCTGATTTAGATAAACTGGGCATCGTCACAGCCGCCAAAGCCGTTGACTTTAACCAAGACAAAAAAATAGATTTGGTGCTCGTTGGAGAATGGATGCACCCTCATTTTTTCAAAAATACAGGTACGCAACTCCAAGACATCACGCCCAACAACATCAAAAATCAAACAGGCTGGTGGTCTGCCCTCGAAGCTGCTGATTTTGATAAAGATGGCGACCTCGATTTTGTAGCAGGTAATCTCGGACTCAATTACAAATACAAAGCCTCGCCCGACGAACCATTTCATATTTATCTATATGATTTTGACAAGTCGGGTACACAAGATATTGTTTTGGGCTATTATGATAATCAAACTTGTTATCCGCTTCGTGGACGAGAATGTTCAAGCCAACAAATGCCATTTATCAAAGATAAATTTCCATCCTATCAATCCTTTGGCGAAGCCACTATCAAAGATGTTTATGGCGCAGATTTAGACAAAGCCTATCATCGAGAAGCCACAAATTTTGCAACAAGTTATATTCGTAATGATGGAAATGGCAACTTTGAAATAGTTGCGCTTCCCAACGAAGCACAAATATCTTCCGTCAACGGAATTGTGGTAGATGATTTTAATAAAGATGGAATTTTAGATGCCCTCATAGCAGGGAATATGTTTGACTCAGAAGTAGAAACACCCCGCAACGATGCGGGTGTTGGGCTTTGCTTGTTGCGTGACATCAATGGCAATTTTCAAGCTATTGCTCCTTCAACAAGTGGTTTCTTTGCCGATGAAAATGTCAAAGATTTGATTCAAATAAAAGGAAAAGAAAAAAATAGTATCATAGTTGCCAATAACGATTACTATAACGCCATTTTTTCATGGTAAAAAACTGTGTAAAACATTTGGTTAAAAAATGTACAATTTTTCTTACCTTCGCTACCTACTTTTTATTAAAAGTAAACATATTCATTTTCTCTACGTTTTATAAGAGAATTAATTATACATCACGACACTATTTCAATAATAAATGGATCCATTAAAGCAAAAGTTTCATGAAAAATCCATTGCTCTAAGAGATGATTTACGAGCAATGCTAAAAATCCACAACGACCAAAAAGTAGATGAAGTAACCCTCAAACAAGTTTTTGGTGGTATGCGAGGCGTAAAAAGCATGGTTTGGGAAACCTCTCAACTTGATGCCATCGAAGGCATCCGATTTAGAGGTTATTCAATTCCTCAATTAAGAGAATTACTGCCCAAAGCCCCAGGCGATAAAGAACCGCTTCCCGAAGGTCTTTTCTGGTTGATGTTGGTTGGAGAAATTCCTACAAACGAGCAAGTCTCTTGGTTGTGTGACCAATGGAAAAATCGTAGCAATGTCCCCGAACATACATTCAAGGTTTTGGACACTTTGCCAAAAGACACACACCCAATGACACAATTGAGTGTTGCCATTGTTTCTATGCAAACGGCAAGTGTTTTTTCTCGTCGCTATGCCGAAGGGATGAACAAAACAGAATATTGGGATGCAACCTATGAAGACACGATGAACTTGATTGCACGCCTTCCGCGTGTTGCTGCATATATATATAGACGTACTTATCACAATGGCGATCATATTGCTCCTGACCTTTCTTTAGATTGGGCAGCCAATTATGCACACATGCTAGGTTGTAGCGATAGCCCCGACTTCAAAAGCCTCATGCGTTTGTACTTAACTATTCATGCTGACCACGAAGGGGGTAATGCTTCGGCACATACAACACACTTAGTTGGCTCAACTTTGAGTGATGCTTACTACTCATTGGCAGGTGGTATGAATGCTTTAGCAGGCCCTTTACATGGTTTAGCTAATCAAGAAGTGATAAAGTGGATTTTGAAAATGGTAGATGCTTTGGGTACAACCAAACCAACTAAAGAACAAATTGCAGATTATGTAAAAAGTACTTTAGCATCGGGTCGTGTTATTCCAGGTTATGGTCATGCTGTGCTTCGCCAGCCTGACCCACGCTTTACCGCACAAAAACGTTTTGCCGAAGATTACATCAAAGACTCGGACATCGTCAATGTTGTTTGGAAAATATTTGATGTCGTTCCTCCAATCTTGAAGAGCTTAGGTAAAGTCAAAAACCCTTGGCCAAATGTTGATGCTCACTCTGGTGCATTATTGATGTATTATGGTTTGAAAGAACACAGTTATTACACTGTATTATTCGGTGTTTCTCGTGCAATGGGTGTACTCTCATCTATGTGCTGGTCTCGTGCTTTGGGCATGCCTTTGGAGCGACCAAAATCAGTTACTTCAGAATGGGTTTACGAATATGTAAAATCTTTAGAAAAAGTTAGCAAAGTATAAAAGTACTTTTGTTTAAAATAATAGGGGCTTGACAAATTTTGTCAGGCCTTTTTTATTGGACTTGCCCAAAAAAAATTACTTTTGGGTATTCCTATTTCAAATATTAAAAAAATGAATTTTCCCGATAATTTAAAATACACCAAAGAGCACGAATGGGTGCGTATAGAAGATGGCAATATCGCCTATGTTGGTATTACCGACTTTGCACAAAGTGAGTTAGGTGAATTGGTTTATGTAGAAGTTGATACAGTTGGAGAAACCATAGATAAAGACGAAGTTTTTGGGACGGTCGAAGCCGTAAAAACAACTTCTGATTTGTATATGCCCCTCTCAGGAAAAATTGTAGAATTTAATCCTGCTCTTGACGAAAACGAAGGCGACGACCCTACACTTGTCAATAACGACCCTTATGGCGAAGGCTGGATTGTCAAAATCGAACTTTCTGACGCTTCGCAATTGGACGACTTGATGGATGCTCCTGCTTATACAGAATTGGTGAGTTAATTTTTA